>JBBQHO010000060.1:0-20332 GCA_038324055.1 Polyangiales bacterium
GTCGAGGTCGGGAACGTAGCCGCCGTAGTCCTTGCGCCGTTGCAACTGCCTGCGCAGCGGTGAGTAGTTGTCCGCCCGTACGTACGCCAGGGTCCAGGCGTCGCTCAGCTTGCCCGTCGTTTCCGCGTGATCGTCGAACAGATTGCTCCAGTGATTCTCCTTTCCTTCGCTGGAGAACGAGTATTCGCCCTGCAGCTCGTAGTCGGACATCATGTTCGGATAATGAATCTCCGTGTGGCAAACCCAGCAGGGGTTGGAGGTGCCCTCGGTCTTCGTGTAGCACTGCGATGGTATGCCCGCCTCGCGGTGGGTCACGCGCTCGCCGTACTGCCTAGAGAAAGCCAGCGGATCGTAGTCGGCTGCCAGGATCCGTGACTGTTCGGCTGCCGCTTGACGGCGCTCAAGCCACTCGCCACCAACGAACATACAGCTGGCCAGCCCCAGGATACTCAGGCCCGTGAAAAGGCCTCTCTTCAGCTTGATCTTCATGAAAACTCTCCAGCCAACAAAACGGGCTATGGGATGAGGCACTCGCCCCATCCCACGACCGAACTCACCGGCAGTTTTCTGCCGACTCACCCACCACTCAGCGCCGCGGCGTCACGGCGACCAAGCTCGACAGCGGGCCGTACTTCGAATTCTTCGGCCAAGCGCTGTAAACCGCTTCGCCCGGGTGCTGCACGTTGAAGAACAGCGTCTTGCCATCGGGTGTGAAGGCTGGACCGGTTGCCTCGGCGTCGCTTGGCGTCGAGACGACTCGGTAAGCCTTCTTCTCGGCGCGATCCAGGTAGTAGATCGCGTCAGCTTTGTTGTTGGTTCCGTAGTTGCCGTCCGTGCCGAACCAAACCTCACCGGTGGGATCGATGACGATGTTATCGGGGTTGGCTGCCACGTAAGGATCCGTTCCTGAAGCCGCCTGCGACCTGCCGTTCCAGGCCGACCAGAAGGTGAACGTCAAGGAAGTGCCGGGAGCTGCCGGAGTGGCCTCTTTCATGACGAAGACCGCGCCGAGAGTGTCCGCGCGCAAATCGCCCACCGCGGGGGTGCCAATCACTAGGCCAGCGTTGGTTAAGGCACGGCGACGATTGTGGTTGGTGAAGGCGACGTAGATCGAACTGTCGAAGGGGTTGTACTCGAGGTCTTCGGGACGGTTCAGCTCCATGATGCCCAGCTTGTTGCAGGCGGTGAAGAGCACGCTCTTCATTTGCGCCTCGCTGACGAACGCGCCCATGCCGTTCCAGGTGTTGTTCTGCAGAGCTGCGCCCACCTTGGTGCCTGCGGTGATCGCGGCTGCGTTGGGCGCGTCCTGCGTGGTGTTGGAAAGCGACATTTCGATCCACTCACCATTGCCGGGGGCTGCCTGTGTCGGCGTATCGCCACCCGCGCCGATGGTCAGGCCGTTGCCGTCGTTCTTCAGGTCCTTGAAGTGCGCGGCGTACAGCTTGCCAGTGGCCAGCAGGTTGCGGGTCTGAGCCTTGGTCATGCCGCTGGTCCAGTTTGCGCTGGTCACGAACTTGAAGATGCGGCCTCCGCGGCGATCGTCGCCGCCGTAGATCACGATCGGCTGGTTGTTGACGAGCGCCCAGTCCTCACCTGTGACGAACGTAGCGTTCTCCCAACGCGACCGGCCCATGGCGCCCAACTTCTGGTGGCCGAGGCCCGTCGTGCTGTCGTACGCAGCAGTGGGTGCGGCAGTCGGATCGAACTCGGTCAGGTAGCCGTAGTGGTCCTTGGGGTAGTTCTTGGTCGTATCTGCGTTGCGACCCCATTCGCCACTCGCCTCCGGCGCATAGTCGAGCACGATGTCGCCCCCGCTGGCCGCCGTGGCTGCTCCTACCGTGGGGACGAACGCACCCTGCGAAGAGAAGAAGGGCTCGAGCTCGCCGTAGTAGTCCTGGACGTTCTCTTCGCCGCTGAGCACCGTGCCCCAGGGGGTGTGAGCGCCCGAGCAGTTGTTCTGGGTGCCAACGACCACTTGCGTGGGATCCGTGCCATTGGTGCTGAGGGTCGTACCAACGACCTTGACGAGCGTGCCTGAGGTGCCGTCGAAGCGCTTGGCGCCAGCCGAGCGGTCGACCGTCCAATCGCCCGAACCTGGATCTTGTACGACGCGGAACCAGCTGCCGCCTACCTGGCGCTTGGCTTGCTCGAGGAAGATCGAAAGAGTCGCATCGGCGCCCGCCCAGTAGCCCGCGGTATCTACTGCACCAGCGGCGATGATGCCGCGGTCCGCTAGGAATTGCGTGAACCCGAGTTGCTGGCCGTTCGGGGCTGTGCCCGCGGCGGCCGAGTTGGGTGAGGTTCCGGAGATGTACTCGTGGTTGGACCACATCCAGCCAGCAGCACTGGAGCCTTCGTAGAGGCTGCCGAGCACGCTGCCGCGGCGGTCGCCGAAGAAGGCCAGGAAGTCGGCGTTGGCGCCAAAGCGCGGCGTCGCTGTGTTGTCGGTGAAGTTGAGCGGATCCATCCAGCTCACCACCACGTTCGATTTCAAGCCGCCGGCCGTCTCTACCGAGTCCGTCACTCGCTGCGGCAGCGGAAGATAGTCGCCGGGTTCCTCTGTACCGGCCTTGATAGCGGCCACGCGCGCCATCACCCAGCTGCCAAAGGTGCCCTCGATGACGTCGGCGCCCAGGCCGTCTTTGCCGGGTTCACCAGGCTCGCCGGGCTCACCAGGCGTGCCGGGTTCACCGGGGTCGCCGTTCGCACCGGGCTCGCCGGTTTCGCCAGGCTCACCGTTGAGCCCGTCCTTGCCGGGCTCGCCGGCCCCACCCTGACCGTCTTGTTCGCCGTCGTTACCACAACCCGTGAGCGCGAACGCCAAAGAGAGGGTCGACAGAGCCGTTGCCGAATACTTGAAAGTACTTTTCATTGAGAGGCCTCTTCGCTGAGCCGGATGGTCCGGAGATGCTTTGCGAGGCCGACCCTAGGTGGTCCATTGCGACGGTTTGGTGCGGACCTGGTAACTTGCGCGAGGGATTGCGATGCTCCCGCGGGCCACAAGGGACTGTCGGTTTTTGACGTCTAGGGGTGAGTCGGAAACACCTGGACGGCGCCACGCATCGTCGCGTGAATGCCACATTCGTAACCAAATGTTCCCTGGTCCGGAAACGTCACGCTGTACGTCGTCACCGTTCCGTTACTGGGTCCCTGGATGGGGTTGGGTTGTGTCCCGCCGCTCTCGCCGAGCGGATGAGTAACGAACCCACCTACGAAGGTTACCGATTGACCCTGGCGGACCTGCAGGCAGCGCTCTTCCGCCGTGCCAATCGTGAAATCCCACGTCACCAGCCTGGCCGCGGCGTCGGCTGTGCGATCGGTGAAAGAAGAGCAGTTGCTCACCAGGACAGGCTCCCCTTCCGTGCCGCCGCTGGCAGTACTTCCGCCGGTCAAGATTGGTGCGCCGCCGCTGGAGGTACTTCCGCCGGTCAAGATTGGTGCGCCGCCGCCCGTCGTTTCACCGCCCATGTGGGAGTGCAGCCCGCCTGACCCACCCAAGGGCACTCCCCCGCCCGACCCCAAGGCGCCGCCCAAGGCCGCAATGCCCCCGGTGCCACCACCGCCAGCCAGGTCAGCGCGGTTGCCGCCAGAGGACCCGACGTCCCTACCGCCCGGCGACCTGAGATCACCCTCGCAACCCAGAGCCAGGGACGCCAGCACAACCCAACTCTGGCCGCGCGCAAAGACTCTGCAGAAAGGCATGGCAATAGATCGGCTTTAAAGATTGGCCGTGCGCGTGAACCGAACGCGGCGCCGCCGTGAAATCGGCGCCACGTTCTCGCCGCCCTCTCCTTCACACATCTTCACGAGCGCTGCGGAGCGCCCTTCACATTCGACACCCAGATTGACCCTCAGAAAGCTCCTCGACGTCACGTGGGCAGTTCCACGGAGGCGCTGGGGGGTCCCCACAGAAGGTTCAATCCCATGTTCGGTTTTTTCGTTGCGGCCGCGAGTTTCGTCGGCCTGGTTGTCCTGGCCGCTCGTCGTCGCCGTTACTATGGCGGCTACGGTGGCCGCGGTCTGTACCGCGTCCTGTCACGCCTGGAGACGTCTCCTGGCCAAGAAAAAGTCATTCGCACGGCGCTCGAGGATCTGCGCCAAGCATCACGGCAGACGTGCTCCGAAGCACGCGATGCGCGACCGCAGCTGGCCGAGATGATCCGCGCCGAACAGCTGGACAAGGCGGCTCTGGGCTCCTGGTTCGAGACGCGCCACGACTCGCTGCGTGACTTGCAGTCGCGCATCGAACGCGCGCTGGGCGACATTCACGACGTGCTGGACGATCGCCAGAAGAAGGAACTGGCCCACTTGGTCGAACGCGGCCCGCGTTTCGGCTTTGGCTTTGGCCACTCTCATCATCACGCCTCGGCTTGCTGAAGGAACGAACCCATGCGTCACACTCTCCTTACGATTTTCTTGACTCTCGGCGTCGTCGGCGGCATTGCGGCCGGCTGCCGCAGCCTCCAGCACGGGCAGCGGGGCCGCGAGGCCTTCGAAGCTCACGTCGCACAGCTGTGCGTCGAAGCCGCGCAGCGCAACTGGGACCCCAAGGCCAAATGAACGCCCAATCGCAGCGTCTTCGCATCCATTGCGCTGGCGCTGCTAGGCTCCTTTTTAGGTAAAACATGGCACTTCGCGTCTTGGTGATTGACGACGACCACCGTCTTTTCGAGCTCTTGGCCAGCTTTCTTTCGCAAAACGACGTGCAATGCAGTTCGGCGCCCGAAGGTGCGAGTGGTCTTGCCATGCTGGTGCAAGGCGCGTTCGACGCCGTGTTCCTGGACGTGATGATGCCGGGACAGGACGGCCTGAGCGTACTGCGCAAGATCCGAGAGCGTTCGGCGATTCCGGTCATCATGCTGACGGCCAAGGGCGACGAGACCGACCGCGTCGTCGGTTTGGAGCTGGGTGCGGACGACTATTTGGCCAAGCCGTTTTCACCGCGTGAACTGTTGGCGCGCTTGCGTGCAGTGCTGCGCCGCGGACACACCGGCGCGCTGGGCCAGCGTCTCAAAGTCGACGATTTGGAAGTCGACGTCACAGCGCGGCGCGTGACACTGGGCGGCTCGAACGTCGAACTCACCGGCGTCGAGTTCGACCTGCTCGTGGCGCTGCTCCGTCGACCAGGTCGCGTCGTGCCGCGCGCCGCCCTGCTCGAATTGGCCGGACGTGACGACGTGGCCGTGGGTGAGCGCGCAGTCGACGTGCACATCTCCCATTTGCGGAAGAAGCTGAACGATCAGGGCCGCGAGCGCCGGTTGATCCAGACCGTGCGCGGCATGGGCTACGTGCTGGGCCGGGAGCCTGGCACGTGAGGTCGAGCGAGCCGCGACGACAACACGACCGGCCCATGCGACGCGCGGCGCAGCGGCAGGGCCGGCTGCGCGATCACGCGTCCCCTCATGCCATTCGCAGCTTCGTCGGAGCGCGCCTGCACCGCCGGCTGTTCTGGGCGATGGGTCTCACCATTTTCCTGACGCTCGGCGCTGCTGTCGGAGCGTTCTTCGTTTTGCATCCCGATGGCACGGACAGCGCGCAGATGGTTGGGGTACGAGACTTTTTCGCGACACAATTCGCCGACAGCTGGAGCGACGCCCAAAAGCGCAGCGAGCTGGCGGAACGC
Source organism: Polyangiales bacterium (assembly GCA_038324055.1). Classification (GTDB taxonomy): domain Bacteria; phylum Myxococcota_A; class Polyangia; order Polyangiales; family Polyangiaceae; genus NIC37A-2. The sequence continues at coordinate 5,624 of JBBQHO010000060.1, forward strand.
GCGCGCCGTGCCTTCGGCGTGCATCTGTCTTTGCGTGGGACGAGCGGTGAGAATCGCGGCGATTTCGGCGGCGTGTGCCGAGAGCCCGAGTTTTCGTTGCCGATCCGCAAGGACGGGCAAGCTCTCGGAACGGTGCTGATCTGTCCCGGTCGCGGTTCACACCGTGGCTCTTTCTTTGCCTCGTTGTTCGCGGCCGGTCTGGTGCTGTGGATCGTTTCGGGCGCGCTGGCCCGCAAGATGGGCCGTCCGCTTTGGGATTTGGTCCAAGTGACGCGCGAAATCGGCGAAGGCAAGCTGTCGAGCCGCGCTCGGTTGGGTCGTCATCAGCTGGGCGAAGTCGGTGTGTTGGCCAGTTCGATCAACGAGATGGCCTCACGCATCGAGCGCCAGCTTTCCGATCAGAAGGAGCTACTGGCCGGTGTGTCGCACGAGATCCGGACTCCGCTCGCGCGACTGCGCGTACTCACGGAAATCTTGCGCGACTCGGGCTCGAACGAAAAAGCGGTCAACGACGCCGAACGCGAGATCGCAGAGATCGACGACCTGATCGGTCGTTTGTTGGCCACTTCGCGCTTGGACTTCGAAGCGCTGGAACGACGCGATCTCGATGGGCTCGAACTCGGTCGAGGGGCGCTCGCGCGGCTGGGTCTCGCGCCCGAGCTGCTCTCGGCCGAGGGTGATCTGCACCTGAACGGCGATGCCACGCTCTTGGGCCGCGGCCTCTTGAATCTGCTGATGAACGCGGAAGCGCACGGCCAAGGACCGCAAGCGCTGGTCGTGCGACGCGATGGCACGTTCATCCGTTTTGCCGTCGAAGATGCGGGGCCGGGATTCGACGACCGCGAGCTCGGGCGCGTGTTCGAGTCGTTCTATCGGGGGATGGGTTCGGAGCACGCGGGTGGGTCGCTGGGCCTGGGGCTGGCTCTGGTGCGTCGCATTGCGCGCGCTCACGGGGGTGATGCCTTCGCCCAAAATAGAGCAACAGGCGGGGCATGCGTGGGATTCACGGTTCGGGTGCGAACCGCGCCGTCCTCGTGATAAGCCCAGCCCCGTGACGCGCCCCAACATTCCCAACGTGCTCGCGACCCGCTACGCGAGCCTCTCCATGGCGACTCTGTGGTCGCCCGAGAACAAGATCATCCTCGAACGACGCTTGTGGCTCGCCGTGCTGCGTGCCCAGAAAGAGCTAGGTCTCGACGTGCCCGATGGCGTGCTCGAAGCCTACGAAAGCAAGCTTGAGGTCGTCGACCTCGCGCGCATCGATGCCCGCGAGCGCGTGACCCGACACGACGTCAAGGCGCGGATCGAAGAGTTCTCGGAGCTGGCCGGTTTCGAACACGTCCACAAGGGCATGACGAGCCGCGACCTGACTGAAAACGTCGAGCAAGTGCAAGTGCGTCTGGGCCTCGAGTTGGTCCGCGACCGCGCCGTCTCGGCGCTGTCGCGCATGGCCAAGATCGCGAGCGAACACCGCGCGCTGGTCATCGCGGGGCGCAGCCACAACGTACCGGCGCAGGCGACGACGGTCGGCAAGCGCATCGCCAACAGCGGCGAAGAGTTGCTCCAGGCGTACTACCGAGTCGAGGATCTCCTGGGCCGCTACCCGCTCCGCGGCATCAAGGGACCGGTCGGCACGCAACAGGACATGCTCGATCTATTCGGCGGTGACAGCGCACGGATCGACGAGCTGGAGCGGCGCGTGGCCAAGCACTTGGGCTTTGCTCACGTGCTCGACAACGTCGGCCAAGTGTACCCGCGTTCGCTCGACCTCGACGTCGTCAGTGCGCTCGTCCAGGTGGCGGGCGGCCCCTCCAGCTTTGCCAAGACTTTGAGGCTCATGGCCGGCGCCGAGCTGGGCACCGAGGGCTTCAGGCCGGGCCAAGTCGGCTCGAGCGCCATGCCCCACAAGATGAACTCGCGCTCGTGCGAACGCGTCAATGGTTTTGCAGTGATTTTGGGTGGGCATCTGGCCATGGCCGCCGGGCTGAGCGGAGACCAATGGAACGAGGGTGACGTGAGTTGCTCGGTCGTACGGCGCGTCATGTTGCCTGACGCGTTCTTTGCCACCGACGGTCTGTTCGAGACGTTCCTGAGCGTGCTGGACGACCTGGGTTACTATCCGCAGGTCATCGAGCGTGAACTCGAGCGCTACCTACCCTTCTTGGCCACGACCAAGATGCTCATGGCCGCCGTCCGCGCCGGCGTGGGTCGCGAAACGGCGCACGAGGTCATCAAAGAACACGCCGTGGCAGTCGCGCTCGAGATGCGCGAGAAAGGTCGCACTCACAACGATCTGCTCGAACGGCTGGGCGCCGATACGCGCTTGCCGCTCGATGGCCACGCCTTGGGCCGGCTCATTTCGGCCCCAATCGAGTTCGTGGGCGCCGCCGAAGACCAAATCACGCGCTTTGTACGGACGGTCGAAGCCGTCGCGGTCAAGCACCCCGAAGCGACTCGCTATCAACCGGAGTCGATCCTGTGAAGTACCGGCTGATTGACAGCATCGAGGGACTGGAACAGGCGCGCGCGGCGCTCGAAGGCAGCACGCAGCTCTACCTCGACACCGAGTTTGAATCGAATCGCAATGGCACGCGCTTGTGCCTGCTGCAGGTCAGCCGCGGCCAAGAGGTATTGTTGATCGATGCTGTGAAGCTGCCCGACCTCACGGCGCTGCGCTCGGTGTTCGAGAACCCGACGACTGAGTGGGTGCTGCATGCCGGCGTTCAGGACGTACATCTCATCGCTCAGAGCATGAAGCTCTCGCCTCCACCGCGACTGTTCGACACGCAGGTGGCTTGGTCGATGTCCTCGGCCGAAAACAGCGTTTCGCTCTCTTACCTGCAGTTCAAGCTACTGGGCGTGCGCTCGAGCAAGGCCCACCAAGCCGACGACTGGATTTTGCGCCCCTTGCCCGAGTCGCAGCTGCGCTACGCCGCCAGCGACGTCGAGCATCTGCCGAAACTGGCCGAATTGCTGATCGAGACCGCCAAGAGCAAGCAGCGCCTGGAGCTGGTCTACGAGGCGTCGCACGAGGCGTTGACGCCAGTGCGTGAACCGCCCGCGCCGCTCAAGCTGGAGTCGTTCCGCAACGCCTGGCAACTGGACGCCAAAAACCAGGCGGGCTTGTTGTTCTTGATCGCTTGGTACAATGGTTTGTCGGCCGACGAGAAGCGCGACACGCCCGACACCAAGACCTTGTTGTCGATCGCCAGCCGACTGCCGGAAAGCATCGACGTCCTGGGCCGGATCAAGGGGGTGCAGCGCAACTTCGTGCAGCGCTTCGGACGCCGGGTGGTGACGGGCATGGCGGATGCAGCGCGCAACGCCAAAGTCGAGGATTTCACACCCATCGACCCTCCGCCCTATGCGACCTTCGCCGAGACGCGACTGGATGCGTGGCTCGGTACGCTGCGCGCCGAGATCTGCACTGGCCTCGAGGTCGCGCCCGAATTCGTCCTTCCGGCCAGAGTGCTCAAGGAACTCAAGTCCGAACTCCAAGAACGCGGCGGCGCCGGGCTGGAAGCGACACTGACGGGCTTCCGCCGGGCGCTCCTGGGGCCAGCTTTGCGGGCCTTTTGCGAGCAGCACCCGCCCCCACTATGAACGACGTGCCGATGACCCCTACGTTCTCCCAGGCCACCACGCGCGGTGTTCGAGTCCACGTCAAGGCGCGCTACTCGCCCGAGCACTCGGACGCCCGCCGGCCCCTCTGGTTCTTCGTCTACACCATCACCATCACCAACGATGGCGATCAGACGGTGCAGCTACTCCACCGGCATTGGGAAATCACCGACGCCAATGGCCACGTGGAGCACGTGCGGGGTCCGGGCGTTGTCGGAGAGCAACCGACACTCTCGCCCGGCGAGAGCTTCGAGTACACGTCGGGCTGCCCGCTGCCTACGCGCTTTGGCTTCATGCAGGGTCAATACCGCATGTCGTTGGTCGACAGCGACGAGACGTTCGACGCCGAGGTTGCTGGATTTCCGCTGCGCATGAGCGACGAAACGCTCAACTGAGGAAAACCCCACGGCCGCATCCGCTCGCCGGCTTCATTGGGCGCGGCTCACCACGAGCGGCACAGGCGGAACCGGCTCGTCGAGGCGGGCGCTTGCTCCTTCGGCCGGATGAACGACGAGAACCGAAACCGGGCAACCGCGGAGAACACGCTCGCGACGCAGACCCAAGCTCGTGCGGCCAGCGCCCCAACGCGCGCTCATGCCCAGAACGACGAGATCATAGCCGTTTCCGGCCTCCTCGAGCACCGCATCGGGCGGCGACTCGTGTTCGACGATTTTGAGCCGCACCGAGTCCGCATCGAGTTCGGGCTCGGGAAACATCTGCGTGATCTGCTGGCGCCCTCTGCCCTCACTGTTCGGTTCGACGACATGCAGGAGCGTCACCTGAGCGCCAGGGGCACGGCCTAGGTCGCGCGCGACGCGCAGAGCGGCCGCATCTTGTTCGCCGCCCGCGTACGCGACAAGAACGCTGTTGACCTGGGTGAGGCCGCGGTCGATCAGCACGCCAACGGGGCTCACCGAACGCCGCACGACATCGCTGACGATGCCGCCCAAGTGCCCCTCGAAGAGCAACGGCTTGTGCAAGCCGAGCAGAACGAGTGATGCGTGCTTGGCTTCGGCCGTTCTGCAAATGTCGGCCGCCACGTCGTTCGACACGAAAGAAAGTGGCCGTACCTTGAGGTCCATTTCGCGCGTGGCTTCGAGCAGGGGACCGAGCGGGCTTGGTTCTTCGGTGGAGGCTTGGCGGCGCAGTTCTTCCGAAAGGCGCGTGCTGGGCCGTGTCAGGTGCAGGGCGTGCAATTCCGAGCTCCTGCGTCGCCAGCCGGCCAAAGCCGCTGCGATGAGGGCCATGCCGCGACCAGACGTGCCTTCAGCGACGCAGAGCAGCACTCGGAACGCCGGAGCAGCATCGGCGACCTCGCGCAGGCCCGTGACCTCGCGCAGGCCCGTGACCTCGCGTTCCCGCAACAGCTCGCTATCAGGGTAGACCCAACTGAGGATGGGCGTGGTCGTGACGGTCGTGACGAGCGCCATGATGACCATCATCGTGAAGACGGTGGGCGACAGCACCCCCAGATCGAGACCCAGGTTGAGCACGATCAGCTCCATGAGGCCGCGCGTGTTCATCAAGATGCCGATGGCGCTCGCCTCGCGCCAACGGAGGCCGGTGAAGCGCCCGGCGAGCGTGCTCCCGCCGAATTTGCCAAGGGTGGCGAGGGCTATGATGACGCCCGTGACCGCCCAATCGCGCGGCGTATTGACGAGACCGATCTGCGTCCGCAGTCCGCTGTAGGCGAAAAACAGCGGCAACAAAAGGACAACGGCGACCGTCTCGAGGCGCTCTGCCAGCTTCTGCGCCAGCTGTCCTTCTTTGGGCAAGATGGCCCCAAACAAGAACGCGCCAAAGAGCGCGTGAATCCCGATGATTTCGGTGATGCTCGCCGAAACCACCAACAGAAAGAGCACGAACGCCACCATGGTGTGCGACAGCGCATCGGAGCGACCGACGCGTGCTCCCAAACGACCCAGAAAGGGGCGCACAGCCAAGATCATGAAGGTGATGAAGACGAGCGCCAGCGCCGTGGTCCAGAGCGCTCCTTCCACCCCGCGCGCACGCGCGATGGCTACGACGAACGACAAAAGGCACCAAGCCGTGACGTCGTCGACGGCCGCGCAGGCGATGGCGATGGCGCCGACCCGCGAACTCAGCAGGTTGCGCTCGGAGAGAATGCGCGCCAGCACCGGAAATGCGGTGACGCTCATGGCTACGCCCAAGAACAGCCAGAAGGATAGGAAGTCGACGCTCGTGGCCGAGTACTCGTCGTAAATGCCGACGGCCAGAGCGGCGCCGAGCACGAACGGAACGAAGATGCTCGAATGGCTGATGACGACCGACGAGCGGGTCTTGCCGCGCAGCAGTTTGGGATCGAGTTCGAGCCCGATCAGGAACATGAAGAGCACGAGCCCCACCTGAGCGAGCAGGGCCAGACTGGGCAGCGATGTCTTGGGAAAAAGCCCGGTCATGGCCGCCGGCCAGAGCCAGCCCAAGAGTGATGGACCCAAAACGATGCCCGCCAGCACCTCGGCAATGACCAAGGGCTGGCCGATGCGCTTCATGAGAACGCCGAGCGAGCGAGAGACCACCAAAATGGCGGCAATCTGCGCTAACAAGAGCGTGAGCGCAGAGAACTCCCAGTGCGGCATCTAGTACGCAGTTTAGAGGGCCAGCTGGAAGTTGTACATTAACGATTACCGTTTGGGTGTATTTGTGAAGCGATTGTTGGTTACCAGCGACGATTTTGGCATGTGCCACGCCATCAACGTCGGGACCGTGCGAGCGATGAGCGAGGGCGTCGTGCGCTCGACCAACCTCATGGCGCCCTGCCCTTGGTTCGAGGAGGCCGCGCGGCTGTGTCGCGAGCATCGACTGCCTGCGGGCGTGCACTTGACCCTGACGTGCGAGTGGGACCAGCTGCGCTGGCGCCCGCTCACGGATGCCGCGAGCCTGCGCGACTCGCGTGGCTATTTTTTCAACTCGCACGAGACTCTCGAGTCGCACGCGCAGGAAGCGGACATCCGGCGCGAGTTCGCGGCGCAGGTGGCCTGCGTACGCGCAGCCGGCGTGGAACCCACTCATCTTGATCTGCATATGATGCCGGGCCGCACGACGGGGCCCCACGCCTCGGTGGTTCAGGGCGCCGCGCGCGACCTGGCTCGTGAACTGGGCATTCCGTTTACCTACGAGTGCAGTCCCACGGGCCAACTGCGCCACTTCGCGGACGAGTTGGAAATCTCGGCCTTTTCCCTCGAGCACGTCGGTGCGGTCCTGGCCAGCTGGACAGCGCCGGGCACCTACCATTTGAGCGGTCACGCGGCTGTGGCCTCGCCTGAGCTGCGTGCGCTGAGCTCGCTCGGCCCCGAACGCACGCCGTGGAGCGAAGCCTATCGGACGCGCGATCTGGCCTATTTCACGGACCCTGCGACGGCCGAATACCTGGCTCGGGCTGGCTTCACACTCATCGGGGCCGCGGACCTCGGCGCGCCGTGACTTCGGTCTGAAGCGCCGGTAAAGGAGGTCGCACTTGCAGCAGTCGACCGCCGTCTCCGCCTTCGGCCCTTGGGGGCTGCTCTTGCCGGGACTCGCTTGCGCGGGGCTCGTGAGCTGGCAGCTCGGACGCGTGGTGTTTGCGCACGCCCCCCGGCGCGAGCGCTGGATGGGTGGGCTGGTGCTTGGGCTCTCGCTGCTCACGGCCGGCATGCAGGTCCTGCTGTACGCCGGGCTGGTCTGGCGGGGCGTCGTGCTGGGTCTGCTCGCCGCCCTTACGGTCGGAAGCTCCGTTTGGGCACGGCGCCAGCGGGTTCCGCTGGTCGCTTCGGGCCCGGAGCCTTGGGCATGGAGCTCGATACCCGGCTTGCTTGTCGTGCTGACGGGCCTCGGACTGCTGTTGACCTGCGTCTACTTCTTGCCGATCTGGCCGTGGGACTCGCTCGGCTACCACCTGACCTTCGTCAACTTCGTGCTGCAGGGTGGAGGGTTTGCCGAACTGCCCCCCGACGTTCCGTACCTCTCGACCTATCCCCGCAACGTCGAGCTGTTGTTCGCGGGCATGCGGCTGCTGCTCCCCGACGACCGGCTGATTGATGTCGGCCAAATCCCGCTGGGCCTCGTCGGAGCCGGCGCCACGGCGGCCATCGCTCGTGAATTGGGCGCTCGACGTGCTGACGCGCTGCTCGGCGGCGCCTCCTGGCTGTTACTCCCCGCCGTGTTCTTGCAGCTGCCCACCAACTACATCGACGTGGGTGGCGCGGCGTTTTTTCTTCTGGCCTGCTACTTCTTGTTGCTCGAGCCCACGCCGCTACGGCTCGTGGCCGCCGGCCTCGCCATAGGCTTGTTTCTGGGCACCAAACCCAGCGTGCCACCTGCGGCCAGCATGCTGGCCGTGGTCCTCGTCGTGCGGGCAGTGCGCGCCGGGCAAACGCGCGCCGCCGTGCTCGCGGTCCTGTGCGCTGGCGCTCTCGGCCTCGAAGCGTACGTCGAGCAAATCTTGCGGCACGGCAACCCAGTGTGGCCGGCCGTCGTGCACATCGGCCCGTTCGAACTGCCGGGCACCATTTCTGTCAACGAGTTGCTCAGCTCCGGCGCCGGCGCACAAAAAGTGCACGGCCCGATGCCGGTTCGCATCCTGAAATCGTGGACGACCTTCAACTCGATGCCGTCGTTCGACATGCGCGTCGGGGGCTTGAGCCCGCTCTTTTGGATCGCGCTCGCTCCTGCCGTGTGGCTCGTCGTCAAGAACCGACTCGGCACCTTGGCTTGCCTGGCGCTGATTGCCGTCGTGACGCCCGATCCCGCGGTCGTCCGCTACGTGTTCGCACTGCCTGCGCTGGTGCTGGGCGCGGCAGTCGCTCAAGCCAAAAGCTGGCCGCGCGGGGTCGAACCGCTTTGGCACTGCGCGCTGGCCATCTTGCTAGGCCACAACCTGTTCTACGCGGCACCCGGGTTGATCGGCGAAGGGCCGCCGCTGGCGGCCTATGCGGATTTGAGCTGGCAGCAGCGCGCCTGGATCGTCGGCGCCAATGGGCCGCCCCGCAATTTCGTGGAGGCCGTCCAGCGGCTCGCTCCCGGAGAAATCGCCGTCTACGACAAGGCTCTTTGGCTCCCGTACCTGATGTGGCGTAGCGATCTCGAAAACCGCGCCGTTCGCATTCCCGACGGCCTGAGCGTCGAAGCCACGCAGGCTTTGCTGAATGCTCCAGGCGTGCGACTGATCGCGGCCGGAAACGACCAACCTGCGGCGCAGGTCATCGCAGGGCAGCCAGAACGTTTCACCCACCTGTTCGACTGCCCAGAGCCATGCAAAGTGTATTCACGTCCTTGAAGCGCCGTTTGGCGCGTTGTTTGGCTCTCGGCTTCCTGGTGCTCGGCGTTTCGACCCAGGCCCAGGCCCAGACTGCGCCAGCACCCAACAGCTGCGCGCCGGTCGAGCGCGAGCTGGATGCCATGCGCCAAGAGCTCGACCGCGCACGCTCCGATCTCGATAGCGCGCGGGCGCGCGCTCAGGATGCAGACGCAGCTCGAGCCACCCTCGAGCGAATCGAACGCGAGCTCGCCGAGAGCACCGCCGCGGCCAACTCGTGCCAAAGCGCCGAACAAGCGCTGTGCTCGGCAGCCGGCTCGTTCGCGCGAGGACTCGGCGCGGGGCGCGTCAACGCCGGCGGCCTGGGCAGTTGCATCGACCCGGGCGACCAGAGCGCCATTTCCGAGCAGCTCTCCGGCGTTGCGAACGTCACCGCTGCCATGGCGCAGTTCGGCGCCTTCTCGGCCGGCGAGAGCGACGTGCCGCCGCGCCTGGGACCGCTGAGCGGATCCAAGGTCGAAAAGCTGGTCGCTCGCCTGTTTGCACAAGGCAACGGCTCGCCGCTTGTCTACAGGCGCCTGTTGATCGAAGCCATGATGCAGGTCGTGCCGCGCTCTTGGTCGGCCATCAAGATCAAACCCGGCAATGTCGATCGCTGGTTTTCGAGTCGAGACCCGCTGGACGATAGTATGGTGGCCGAGGCGCATGAAGGCGCGACCGCAGCCCACGTGAACAGCAGCGACCCCGCTGCGCTATCCAGCGCGCTCGGCTTGGTCGGTGCGTACCAGATGCTGGCGCGCTGCAACGGGCCCACGCCAGCGCGTGATTGTGGGCGCGCAGGTCAGCTGCGCCAGATGCTCGAGTCGAGCGGTCCGCTCATCACCCGCCGCCGCATCCAGGACGTCTGGGCCAGCGAGTGTTCGAGCCTCACGGACGCCGTGGTCTTGCAGTGGCTCAGCGATCTACCCGCTGCCCGCACCTCCGTCGCGCAAACCGAAGCCGTGGCCCAAGCCATCCACTTCAAGACGTTCACCTGCTTCCTGCGCGACTCGACCGCCGGCAATTCTTTCTCGGCCTGGCTGTCCACTCGCTTGCCCAGCTCCAAGACGCTGACGACGCGCACGCTCGGGCACCTGCTGAAGCTCGAAGAATCGTGGCAGCCGGGCTCTTCCACTGATCGCTGCGCCCACGCCGTGCGCGCGCTGCAGACGTTGCCGACTCCGAGTGAGTGCTCGGTTGCAGCCCATCTGGTGGCCGAGGTGACGCCGTGGTCGAGCGATGTCCATTTGGCCGACGCAGCCGCCTCGTTCGGCTTTGGGGTGTGCGATCGCTTGGCTCGTTCGCTTTGGGCGGGCAACGCAGCCACCTTGCCCAATGCCTTCCCAGCTCCGCCGACCGTCGAGGACGCCGTGCGCCTCGTCCCCGAAGCGCCACCCACCACGGTCGAGCGCCTGCGGACGCTGTGCGACGAAGCCGCCGGTCAGGGCACGAGCTTCGAGGCTGCAGTCAAGCAGCTCGGCACCTTGGGCCGCGGGCTCGGCGAGAACCCCGCGCTCGGTCCCTGGAACCTCGATCTCGCATCCATGCGACCAGTCGTGACTGCGCGCATTCCCAGCACCCAAGGCACGCTGCCTTGGCTCAAGAGCTTCACCAACGAAAGCGCTGCATGCAATCTGCTCGAGCTCGGCCAGGCGCGTTGCCAGGCTTGCCGCGAGCTGCCCGAGGGCACCCGCTACGATTGCTCGCTGCTCGAAAGCGTCGAGAATGCCTGGTCGAAGCGTACCAAGCGGGCGCTGGTGTGGAGTCTGCTCGCCCTGGGTTTAGTGCTGATTTTGACCTGGGCCGTCCGACTCCGTCGCGCGTTGAAACTGCATGGCGCATGGCTGAGCCAGGCCGAGAACTACCTGCGCAGCATCGAACTGGAGCCCCACGTCGATCGCTTTCGCTACCTCTTTCCTTCTCGCCTCGCTCGTCTCGAGGTGGCTCTACCCAAGACCCATGCTTGGGAACGTTGGGGTGAACGCGCCGCCATCGTACGCAGCGCGGGTACCAAACTCCAAGGCTCGGACATCAATCGCGCCGGTATGACGGCTCAAGCCTTCAACGCGCAGCTCGCGCTGCTCGTCCACGAAGAATCCGTGTCGCCCGATCTGGGCGCAGTCCGCGCGATGCTCGAATGGGCCGCGCGCGGCAACAAGGCCGTTCAAGTACTGCCCATTCCGTGGAGCCGCCTCAAGTGGTCGCGCGGCGCCATGGACCTGCTCGAGCTCGCCGAGGAATCCTCGCTGCGCAGCAATCCCTTCGAGGTGCGCGGCCGCGTCACTTCGTCCAGTCAGTTCTTCGATCGCGAACGGTTGGTCTCTGGGCTTTTGGCCGGCGCGCAAGCGGGGCACTTCACGGTCGTCACCGGCCTGCGGCGCTTCGGCAAATCGTCGTTGGCGCTCGAGGTCGCCCGCCGTCTGCCCGGGCCTTCTGCGTACGTCGATCTAGCTGGATTTCATCACGAAATTCGCTTTTCGACCGATCCGGCGGACGCGGCCGACGCTATCCTGCGCTTTCTCTGCCTCAAGCTGCTCGAATCGGCGCAAGCGCGCAGCCCCGATGCGGCGCTGGAGCTGGCCGTGCCCGACGGCAAAATGGACGCTGCCACTCTGACCGTGTGGTTCCGCGAGTTCGGGCGGGTCGTTGCAGCAGCAGAAAAGGGCAAGGCACCCCCGGTCCTGCTGATCTTGGATGAAATCGAGCAAGCCATCGGGGCAGCCAAAGAGCTGAACCACGCGCTCGACGTTTTCGCCATCTTGGTCGGCCGCCTGCGCAACTCGCTGCCCGGCACCTCCCACGAAGGCGGACAGCGCGTTGGTCTTTTGTTCTGCAGCGCGCTGCACCCGCTGCTGTGGTCGCCCCTCGGCACGCTAGCGCATCAGTCGTTGATTGGTTCGTTCGAATACGTGTCCGTGCCGTGCCTACCCGATGAAGCAGCGGCCTCGATGATGCGGGGCCTCGGCTCGCGTCAGGGCATTCGCTTCACCGACGCAGCACTCGCTCTGTTGGTCCAAGAGAGCCAGAGCGTGCCGCTGTTGCTCCGCCGCCTCGGCACAGCGGTGCTCGAACTCTACGATCCGGAGCGCGCCCGCCAGGGTGGGCTCGGCGCCGTCGAAATCGGCATCGAAGGCGTGCGCGCCGCAATCGAACGCGAAGAAACCGAAGGCTCGCCGCTGCGCGTCTGGGTCGAGTCCGAAATCGCCGATCCAAGCAGCCCGGGCGGCGCCGTGCTCCGCTCGCTTTCGACCCGTGACTGGTTACCGGCAGGCGACCTGCGCGCCATCGCCGCTCGCGCTTTCCGGCAGCAGTTCGAGATCACCGGGGTGGCTTTGGCGCTCACGCCCGAGGAAGCCATCCGCCGCGCCGAAGAAGCCGCTGGTGTCGTCATCCGCATGCTCGGCGACTGCGGACTGCTCCGGTCTCACGGCGACGCCATGGAACCCGATGGTTACGAGTTGCCCGACGGCGTGATCCGCCGAGTGCTCAGCGCAGCCGAAACAGCCAGCTGACAGCAGCCCCAAAAGCCAGCCCAGCCAGCCCGAGCGGCAGCGCCGCGATGAGCCCGCGGAGAGCGGCAGCGCCGCGATGAGCCAGCGGAGAGCAGTTGCGCTCACTCTTTGCGCAGCGCGTTCGAGCCTTCGCTGAACGAATAGGCCTGCTCGCCGTGCTGGCTCAGATCCAAGCCGTCGATTTCGTCGTCGGCACTCGCGCGCAGCCCGATGGTGACGTCGATCAGTTTGAGCAGAATGTAGGAGCCAACGGCTGCGAACACGCCCGCCGCCAGCAGCCCAATCAGCTGCTCGGTGACCAGGGCCGCATTGCCGGCCAAAAGTCCGTCTTGTCCCGCTGGATTCCAGGCTTTGGACGCGAACACGCCCGTCAACACCGCGCCCAAGAAACCACAGACGCCATGCACGCCAAAAGCGTCCAGCGTGTCGTCGTACTGCAGGCTGGTCTTCACGACCGCCACTGCGAGATAGCAGGCCGCACCCGCCGCGCTGCCGATGAACAGCGCCGCGCTCGGACTCACGAAGCCTGCGGCCGGAGTAATGGCCACGAGACCGGCTACCAAGCCCGAGGCTGCGCCGAGCGCAGTCGGGCGCCCGATGCGCAACCACTCAATGCCGGCCCAGACGAGCGCGCCAAGGGCCGCGGCTACGTGCGTGTTCACGAACGCCAGCGCGGCCAGACCGTTGGCCGCCAAAGCGGAGCCGGCGTTGAACCCGAACCAGCCAAACCACAAAAGGCCCGCTCCAGTCAGCGTCATCGTCAGGTTATGCGGCGCCGCCTGTCGTTGGGGGTAGCCGAGCCGCTTGCCCAAGACGAGCGCTACGACCAAGGCGCTGATGCCCGACGAGAAGTGCACCACGGTGCCGCCGGCAAAATCGAGGGCGCCACGCTTGATCAACCAGCCGCCCGGACCCCACATCCAGTGACAAATCGGGCTGTAAATGAGCAATGACCAGAGCACGGTGAACAGCGTGTAGGCCGAAAACTTCATGCGCTCGGCGTACGCGCCCGAGATCAGAGCCGCGGTGATGATGGCGAACATCATCTGAAACGCCATGAAAAGCAGGTGTGGGATGGTCGTACCATCGCGCGCGTTCATGCCCACATTCGCAAGAAGCACGAAGTCGAAGCCTCCGACGAAGCCGCCCTTACTGGGAGCAAACGCGAGAGAGTAACCGACGACGACCCACGCCAGCGTCACCAGGCCCAAGGCCATGAAGCTGTGCATGAAGGTCGAAAGCACGTTCTTGGCGCGAACCATGCCGCCGTAGAACAGGGCCAACCCCGGCGTCATCAGGAGCACGAGCGCTGAAGAAATGAGAACCCAAGCGGTATCGCCGACGTTGATTTCCATCGTGTGTCCGAACTCAGTTGGCCATGCGCCATGTTTCGGGCGTGCTTCGTGGCCATGTAGGTTCATGAAAACGGCTTGGCCCGCTGGCCTGACTACGTTCCAGGCCGGATTCGCCGTGCGGGGCGCCTGCTCGCAATGAGCCATGCCTCGCGGGGTGCGCGGGTTGTTCCGCGCTGGCGCAGGTGTTCCGCGCTGGCGCGGGTGTTCCGCGCTGGCGCAGGTGTTCCGCGCTGGCGCGGGTGTTCCGCGCTGGCGCGGGTGCGCCGGGTTGTTCCGCGCTGGCGCGGGTGGGTGAAGGCTCGGTCGGGTGAACTGGGGTGTGCTGGGCCGGGGCCCGGCTCCTGGCTTGCGGATGGTCCGCCCAAGTTCGACACGGCCGACGACCTGACCGCTGCCCGGCTCCGGGCTTGCGGATGGACCGCCCCGTCTCCTGCGGTTCAATCGAGCGACAGCTAGCTCCGCGCATGGGCCCAGTGCGGTCGAAAGCCGCCCGGCGGCGACACCCATGCCGTTCGGTGGAAATCGATCGCAACCGTCGAATTTTGTTGACGGGTTTTGGACGACAGAAAACGACGCGAGGTCGGTCCGATGCGAACAGCATGCTGCGAGCGCAGGATGACGCGCTGGCGAGAGAGCGCACGACGCAACATCTCAATTGGTGTTCGGTCTCGTGAACAAGCGTTGGCGAGGCATCAGCAAAGCCAAAAAACAACCGTGTAGAGTGCCAATATGCTCTCGCTCGCAGCGCTCACGGATGATCAACTTCTCGACGGCTTGCAGGGCCTCAATGGCAAGCACTGCGCGTTGATGGCGAGCATCCTGGAGTACCTGGGTGAGGTCGACGAGCGACGTCTGCACCTGCGGCTCGGCTATTCGTCGTTGTTCGTGTACTGCGCGAAGGTCCTCGGACTGAGCGAAGACGAAGCCT
>JBBQHO010000061.1:0-20138 GCA_038324055.1 Polyangiales bacterium
GGGACCCAGAGGCGACGCTTCTGAACGTTTACGTTCTGCCAGCGCGTCGTGTGGACGTTGGAGTGGGAAACGTTGCGCGCCCGCAGGCGGCGCTTACCGGTGATCTGACTCTTGGCCATGGGGCGGCGGAAGCTAGCTCAGGGTACCCCCCTCATCAACAAGAATTTACGCATTCGGCCGGTTTCCGGGCCAAGCGGTGGGCGGGGTATGGAAAATCCGTGGGATCAGAGGCGAAGGGTGCCAAGTTCAGCTACCAGGCCCCGGCAAAACGAGCGGCAGCGCGCGAATGCTACGTCATTTCGACGGAGAGAGGTCTCATCCATGTAGAGGCGCCGCGCCAGCTCGATCTGGAGGGCATGCTGGCCCTCGCTCGGCCGGCCGTAGTGCTCGGTGCTGAAGCCGCCGCGGTACGGCGTGTCATGGGCCACCTCGAAAGCAAACTCATGGGCCAGGCGGTCGGAGGCTTCGATCACGCTAGCTGCCGCAGTCGTGCGCCCCCGCGAGCCCGGCACGACGTCGGCGCGCCGGTCGCCCAGACGCCCGAACGACGGCATCGAATGCCCACACAGCAAGATAACGAAGCCGAAGCGTTCGCGCTTGTCAGCGAGGATCTCGGCGAGGGCTCGGTGGTAAGGGTGGTAGACCAGATCGAGACGTCGCTCGATTTCTGTCTGGGGCAGGGGTCCCGCCAGTGCCGGGCGCCCCTCGGTCGTGCGCCGCCAGATGACGCCATGAGGCGAAGCTTCCGATTTGCCGCCAGGGGTCGTATGGGAATCGAGATCGTCGGCGGCGCGATTCAAATCGACGAGGTAGCGGCTCGCTTGACCATAAAGCAGCGTGGCGCCGAGGTCTGGCGCATCGGCGAACAACTCGTCTACGAACAGATCGGCGTCGCGACCGATGCTGCGCGCCGGTGCCGCACACAGCGCCAACGATTCGGCATCGAAGGTGATGCCGGCGTGGGGCACTTCCACGACGACGGGCGTCTCGGCGGCACGCGGTTTTTCGACGCGGAAGTACACGGAGCGCGTTCCTAGCACGACACTTCGTCCACCAGGAGCGTGCGGGAAGCCCTTTTGGCTAGCCGCGTGGATGGGCGCGCTTGTGGGCTCGGCTGACGTGGTCGCGGCTCACATGCGTGTAGATCTCGGTCGTGGCGATCGAGGCGTGGCCTAGCAAGGTTTGTACGCTGCGCAGATCGGCGCCTCCGGCCAAAAGGTGCGACGCGAACGAATGACGGAGAGCATGAGGATAGAGATCGCCGCGAAGTCCGGCGCCGAGCCCGTAGCCGCGCACCAGCTTCCAAAAGGCCTGGCGTGTCAGCGGCTTTCCGCGTGGCCCCGCGATGAGGCAGAGGGTCGCGGCCTGCTTTGGCTCGGCAGCGCGCGCGTCGAGGTAGGTGCGTAGGTGGGTCAACGTAACGTGGCCGAGCGGCACCAGCCGCCGCTTGTTGCCCTTGCCGAGCGGCGCCACGGTGCCCCGCTCGAAATCGACGTCGCCGATCGACAGCCCCAAGACCTCGCTGGCGCGCAAGCCGGCAGCATAAGTGAGACTGAGGAGCGCGCGGTCCCGCAGACCACGGAGGCCGGTCACATCGGGTTGCGCGAGCAGTTGGAGCAGGTCGTGCTCGCTCGCGGTTTCGGGCAAGCGCCGGCCGATGCGTGGGCGCACAATCAGGGCTGTCGGATCGTCCGAGCGTCGCCCCTCCTCGATGACGAACCGAAAGAAACCGCGCAAAGACGACAGAACGCGAGCCAAAGAGCGCGCCTTGAGGCCGCCGTCGCTGAGCGCGCCGAGGTGGTCGCGGATGTCGTCCGTGCCGATCTCCGCTACCTGGGTCAGCTGCCGTTCTGCAGAAAAGGCACAGAATCGCGAAAGATCGCGCCCGTAGGCCAGCACCGTGTGTGGCGAAAGCGAGCGCTCGACACGGGCTTGAGCCAAGAAGGCATCGACGTCGTGTTCGAGCGAAGAAGTCACGCTCTTAGCTTACCCGGCCTCGCGCAGCCTGGACAAAGCTACGGAGCAGGGCGGTCGGGTCGGCCTCACGCATCAGCGATTCTCCGACCAAAGCCGCGTCCGCCCCCGTTCCTGCGACCTCCATGACGCCGTCGGGGCTCTTCACCCCCGAAAAATGGCAGCGCAGCATCGATTCGGGGAGCGCTTCGAGCACACGCCTCGCCCTCTCCCCGTCCATCCTCAACGTATCGAGGTCGCGGGCATTGACGCCAAAAAAGCGGGCGCCGGCATCGAGGGCGACACGGCTTTCTGCCTCGTCCGTGACCTCGACCAGCGGCAGCAGGTTTCGAGCTTCTGCCGCGGCAATCAGGCGGGCAAGGACGTCGGGCTGGAGGCAACGCGCGATCAGCAGCGCCGCGCTCGCGCCGTAACAGAGCGCGGCGTCGAGCTGACACTCGTCGACGATGAACTCCTTGCACAAGAGAGGCAGGCGCGTCGCGCTGCGGGCTTCGGCCAAATCTTCGTAGCTCCCGCCAAAGAAAGTGGGGTCGCAGAGCACGCTGATCATGCTGGCGCCGGCGTTCTCGTACGCTTGGGCGCGAGTCGTCACCGCCACCTCGCTCGAGAGCTGCCCAGCCGACGGTGAACGGCGCTTGAATTCACAGATCAGTTTGAGCGGCTCACCCGGAGCGCGGCGCAAGAGCGGTGGCACGAGCGGAGGCGGTTGGGGCAAGCGGCGCATGCGCAGCTCGGGCAGCTCGCTGCGCTTTTGGGCAATGATGTCGTCGAGCAGACCCATGAGTATTTCGTGCGTTTTGGTTGCGGCTCAGCGCACGGCGGTTGCTTGGCGCCAGGCCTTGAGTTGTGCGAGCGCAGCACCCGAGGTGAGGGCCAGCGTCGCGCGCGACGCCGCTTCTCGAGGAGCGATGCCTTCGTAGACGGCGATAGCGGCTGCGGCATTGAGTAAGAACGCGTTGCGCGAAGGGTGGTGGGTGCCCTCGAAAACAGCCTCCAGGATCGCAGCGTTTTCGGTCGAATCGCCCCCGTCCGTCGCACCCAAGGCGCACGGAGCGAGGCCGAAGTCTTCGGGCCGCAGGCTCAGCTCGCGGAGCTCACCGCGATCGAGGACCGTGATGCGCGTGGCGCCGAAGGGGCTCATCTCGTCCATGCCGTCCTCACCGCGCACCACCCAAGCCCGTTCAATGCCCAGCTCGCTCAAGCTGCGAGCCAAGATGGGGCGCAGCGCGTCGTCGTAGGCGCCAAGCAGTTGGTGGGTCGCCCGTGCGGGGTTGGCCAGCGGTCCCAAACAATTGAAGATTGTGCGCACACCGAGCTCGCGACGCGCTGGCCCTACGTGCTTGAGCGCGGGGTGGTGGCTGGGTGCGAACAAGAAAACCAGGCCCACTTCAGCGAGCACGCGAGCTTCTTCGGAGGGAACGAGATCGATGCGAATTCCCAGGCTTTCGAGCACGTCTGCGCTGCCTGATTTGCTAGAAACGGCACGATTTCCGTGCTTGGCGACGCGGGCGCCGGCGGCGCTCGCAATGATGGCCGCGCCGGTCGACAGATTCAGGCTGCCGAATCCGTCGCCGCCCGTACCGCAGGTGTCGAGCAGGCGCGCTTCATTGTGTTCCAGCGGTAGCATGTGTGCGCGCATCGAGCGCGCGGCGGCGGCGATCATTTCGGCCGTCTCGCCTTTGATGCGCAGAGCGACGGCGAATGCGGCCGTTTGCGTTGGAGTCCATGCGCCGTCGAGTATGGCGTCGAATACCTCGCCGACGAGTGCAGGTGAGACGGGAGTGCACGCCTCGAGGCGGGGTAACGCCTCTTTGAAGCTGATGGTCATAGGGACTTCAGCCAATTGTCGACGAGCAGCAGCCCACCTTCGGTCAGGATCGATTCGGGATGAAATTGCACGCCTTCGATGGGCAGCGTCTTGTGGCGGACGCCCATGATTTCGCCCTCGCGCGTCATTGCCGTGACTTCGAGCGCGTCCGGGAGCGACGGCGGATCGATGACGAGCGAATGGTAACGCGTCGCCGGGAATGGCGAAGGCAAGCCTCTGAACACCCCTGCTTGCTGGTGCTCGATGGGGCTCGTCTTGCCGTGCATGAGCCGCGGAGCCCGCACGACTTTCGCGCCGAAGGCCTGGCCGATGGCTTGGTGTCCGAGGCACACACCAAAGATCGGGATACGGCTTCCGATCTTGGCAATCACGTCCAGGGTCACACCGGCATCGTCTGGCGTTCCGGGACCGGGCGAGAGCAGGACGCCGTTCGGGGCGCGCTCGAGGATCTCGTCGGGAGTGATTTTGTCGTTGAGGAAGACCTCGGGAGAGGCGCCCAACGAAGCCAAAAACATCACCACAAATAAGGTGAAGGAGTCGTAGTTGTCGATGACGAGGACGCGGGCGGTCATGGGAAGTGCGCCCGAATCGGCGTGGGCTCGGTGGAGCCTGGCAAACGGGATCGGGTCGGTCAATGCGTCCGGTCAGTTGGGCGCGATCCGGCGTTCTAGGAAGCGCTCGATGCGCCGTGCGACGATGTCCGGAAATTCGGCGGCTCCGTAGTGCGTCGCTGCAGGAACCAAGAAGAATTCGGCTCCGCGGATGCGCTCGGCCATGCGCTGTGCGGCCGAGGACGGCGTCACGTGGTCGCGTCCGCCCGAAACGACGAGCGTCGGCACGTCGATGGCCGCGAGCATGTCCCCGGCGTCGTGCCTGCAGAGCTCGTCGAGCAGCGCGAAGTAGTGACGAAGATCGATAGTCTTGAAGTCGTCGATCATTTCCTGAAACAGCGAGCTGTCGAAAGCGCGGGCCAGGAAGCCGAGACGCTTGAGCCAGAGCGACGTCGTCGAGTGGCGGCTCGCGCGGTCGATCAGCCTGTGGCCGAGCTTCTCGTAGCCGCCTGCTCGACGGACCAAAGGCGCGAGTAAGAACTCGGAAAAAGGCAGATCCATGCCGCGCAGCGGGTTTCCGGAGGTGCCGTTCATCAACACCAAGCCGCTCACGCGATCCTTCGCGCGACGGACGACTTCGAGCCCGATCTGCACTCCCATGCTCCAGCCGACGAACGTCACATGCTCGACCCCGGCACGGTCGAGCACGTCCAACACGTCTTGGGCGTGTGCTTCGACGCCCAAGTCGCTCCGAGGGCCGCGTGGCAAAAGAGAGCCATAGAGGCCTCGATAGTCCCACGAGAGCACGCGGTGGCTTTTCGACAGGTACTTCATGTAGGGACGAAACGCAGAAATGGGGCCGCCCAGACCGTTGGCTAGCAGGATGGCCTGCGGCGCAGTGGACCCGGCGGCCTGCCGAGCGCCGGTATCGAAGTAGCGCAGCCGCACGCCGTCCCGTGTTTCGAGGAAGTATTTGGGGATTTCGATGCGAGCCTCCGCCGTTTTTCATTCTTGCTGAACGCTGAACGCGCCGCTAGTGTCCGCCCAACTCAGCGGCTTTTTGCCGTGGAAAATTACTACCGCGCGAGACCTCCTCGATGGCTGATGACGACAAGAAGCCCAAGATTGATCTGAAGGCCCGACTCGGGAAGAAAACCGTCTCCGGTGTCGGTGCTTCCATACCGCCACCCATGATGTCCCCGGGTGCGAGCATTCCGGCCCCGCCATTCGCTCCTTCGCGAGCGCCACAACCGGCCGCCTTCGAGCCTGAACCGGTTCGCATTGTCGAGCCTCAAGCCATCAAGATCGAGATGGGTGAGGAAGTCGTCGAGGCGCAAAAAAAGGCGCGCTCCAAGTGGCTCATGGTGGCCCTGGGGACAGCTTTCGTTGGCGGTTTGCTGGGCTATGTGCTCGGCGGACGCGTCGAGGCCAATCGGAGCTTCACCAATGCCGCAGCGGGCGCTGGCATCCTCGTGGAGGACATCGACAAGGCAAACGCCGAAATCGAGAAGCTTTCCGCCGTGCTCAAGAAGGCCAAGCTGGCCCTGGGCGATGGTCGCTTCCCCGAAGCGGAGATCAATGAGTTCGGCGCTCTGAATATCCCGTTCGACGCCAGCTATCTGGCCGGCAAAGGCACGGGCCTCATGGGCGCAGAGATTAACCGCATGCTCGTCAAGTTCTCGTCGGATGCCGAGAGCGCCAACGAGGCCAAGGACAAGCTCAAGCGCGTCCTGGGCGGCAACAAAGAAGCCATCGTGGGCCTGTTTGCCGAGAAAGAAGCGCCCAAGGTGCACTGGTCGGTGATCGTCGGAAACAGCCCGAACGGCCCGATTGCTTCGATGCAGCCGATTCCGACGCCGTTCCTCGTTTCCTCCAAAGAAGCTGGCTTCGCATGGCCGAAGGAAATTGAAGTGCCGGACGGCGCCAAGAAGGTGAAGATCGAGCGCTACACCAAGGGTGAGCCGACTGGCAGCTCGCCGCTCCTCATCCCGGTCGACCCCGCGAGCCAGGCATCGGTCTGCTCCTCGGATACGCTCACCGCGATCAGCCGCGAGTTCACGAATCTCGACGCGCTGCTCCAGGGCGACAAGTCGGATCCGACGAACGAGAAGGCGGGCCTGATCGACAGCGGTACCAAGTTGGTCGAGAAGCTCAAGGGCGTAGGCGGCTGAGAGTCAGCGGCAGAACGCCCAGCCGGCGTCTCGAGACGAGAAAGGGGACTCCGCGAGGTGTCCCCTTTCTCATTTGTTGCGGCTTCGTCAGGCTGCGCTCTGGCTCGAGTCCGGTTCGTCGGGTCGCTCCGGCAAACCCGACAACTCGACGCGGGCGATGTGGCGCCGATCTGCTTCGCGGATGGTGACCGACATGCCCAGTAGCTCGTGCCGGCTTCCCTTGGCTGGCACCCGACCCAACTGGTCGAGCAAGAGCCCGCCGAGCGACACGTAGTCGCCCTCCGGAAACTCGGTGCCGAGGTGCCGATTTACGTCCGTCACCGCCAAGCTCGCGTCGACGAGCGCGCGCCCCTTGTCGAGCACGACGATGCGCGATGCGTCTTCCAGATCGTGTTCGTCCTGGATGTCACCCACGATCTCTTCGAGCAAGTCTTCGAGCGTGACGATGCCGGAAAAACCTCCGAACTCATCAACGACAATGGCCAGATGGTGCCGACCGAGCCGCATCTCCCGAAGAACGATCGAGGCCTGTTGGCTCTCGGGCACGAAGGCAATTGGCTTGCGCGCAAGGACCTCGAGCGACCGGAGTTCCGCGCGTGGTGCGCCCACGCTCGAGAACAAGTCCTTGACGTGCAGCACTCCGATGATGTTGTCGATGCTGTCCTGGTACACTGGATAGCGCGAATGCTGCGTCGATCGGACGAAACCCAGGGCATCCGCGATCGACGACCTGGCATCGAGCGCGTCGACGCGAATGCGCGGCACCATGACGTCCACAGCTGTCAAGTCTCCGAAATCCAACACGTTCCGGATCATTTCCGACTGGTCGTGTGCCAGCGAGCCGTTCTGTTCGCCCTCGTTCACGATCAATTCGACTTCACTCTCCGTCAGCTCCGCACTGGGAGCGCGCCTGTCGTGGCCCGCCATGCGCCGCGCCATGAGCGAAAGTGGATCGGAGAGCGGTGCCACCAGCCACTCGAGCGGCCGCAAAAAGCGCAGCATCGGGGCAATCCACTGCTCGGCACGTCGGGTGGCGAACGGGCGCGCGATTTCGCTTGGAACGGCGTAGACGAAGATGGCCGCGCCGAACCCGAGCAGCCAAGAGCGGCTCGAAAGCTCCTGGAACGCGGCGGTCAAGAGCGCAGCGGTGGCAGCAACGCCGGTCACGCGCAGCCAGAGCCAACGGGCCTCGATGCGGTCAGGCGACCTGAGGTAGCGCACGAGACCGCCCTGTTCCGCCTCGGGCAGGCTGTCTTTGAGTGCCGTGCGTCGGGCAGGCGAGAGACTGCCCATGGCGGTCGTGATAGTGGCGTAGGCGGCAGCCGTCATGGCGGGCAGCAGCGCGAAAAGAAGAGAGAGTTCGGGTTTTGCCGGGTCTGGGTCCAATGGGTGCCTTTGTGCGTAGCGGGCTACGCCGGGAAGAGAAAGCTAGCCGCCGCTCGCGCCGGGGCGCAAGGTGAGGCTTTCAACCTCAGCTGGGCCCGGGGTCGGCGATGCCGCGTTTTACTCTGAAACAATTGGGGATTTCGGCTGGCTCAAGCAGCGCGAGCACGAGGCCATTCTGAAGTGCGGCAGTGAGAGGCGCTTCGTGTTCGGTCGCTGCGACCCCTGTCGCCCCGTCCGGGGTCACAGCGGGTGCCTCGCTCTGGAGATCTTCGGGGCGGATCAACTTGCCTTGGGCAATCCGCAGAGCTCCTTCGGCGTTCACTTCGACGAGCGGCAGCGAGCGACGGACGGCGTCGGCTAGAGACAAGAGTGGGGCGTCGGGGCTCGGCGGGAACAAGACGGCCTCGCCGAGCGCGAATGCGCCGCTACGCAGCCGCCGCAAGCTCGACAAATGCGCTGGCACGCCGAGGCTGCCCCCGAGATCACGCGCGAACGCGCGAACGTAGTAGCCCTTGGAGACTGCCAGGCGCACACGGACCGAGCGCTCGCCGACCTCGAGTAGCTCGAGGCCGTGCACGTGCACGTCGCGAGGTGAAAGCTCGGGCGCATTGCCGGCGCGAGCCAGCGCGTAGGCACGCTCGCCGCCGATCTTGATGGCGCTCACGACCGGTGGGAGCTGCAGTTCGCGCAGAAGCTCGACCTCGAGCGCCCGCCCGAGCGCCGGCCGCTCGAGCCAGCCAGGCGGGAGTTCCTGCGCTCGCGTGACCTTGCCCTGGGCATCGAGCGAGTCCGTTGCCTTGCCGAACTCGACCACTGCTTCGTATTCCTTCGACTCGACAGTCAGCACGCTCGACAGTTTGGTGGCCTCGCCGAACAGCACCACCAGCACGCCGGTAGCCATCGGATCGAGGGTTCCGGCATGACCGACGCGTCGAGTACCGAACACGCGCCTCAGCCGGCTCACCACGTCGTGGCTGGTCGGGCCAAGCGGCTTATCGAGAACCAGAACGCCGTGGACCGAGCCCGACGGGCGAGTCAAAGCCAAATGCCGCGCCGCCGACGGAGGCCGGTCTCCAACAGACCGCTGATCGACGCACGCACCCGCTCGGACAGACGCCCGACCAAAACGTGGTCGTCTGCCGCAGATGGTCCGTATTCCTCGACCGAAATAGGCTCACCGAAGAGCATGCGCCACTTGGTGGGAGCCGGCAGCAAGCCGAGCGGCCCCAGAAGCGGGAAGGTCGGTGTGACGGGCAAATAGTCGAGCCCAATCAACTTGGACAGATTGTCGAAGCGGTAAAGGATGGGGTTGGTTTCCTCGGCACCGACGATGGCGCAGGGCACAATGGGGCTTTTGGTCTTGAGGCACAGACGCACGAAGCCGCCGCGCCCGAAGCGCTGTAACTTGTAGCGATCTTTGTAGAGCTTCTTGATGCCTTCGGCGCCCTCCGGGAAGACGCCCACGACGTGGTCAGTGAGGAGCAGCCGAGTGGCGTTTTCCTGGCACGCACGGACGGCGCCGATGCGGTTCATGGTCACGCCGATGAAGGGCAGATAGAAGCTGAAGTCCTCCGCCAGCCAGCGCAAATCCCGGCTCTTCGAGTGGTGAAGACGAACGGCTTCGCGCAGCATCGCGCCATCGAAGGGCAAGGCGCCCGAGTGGTTCGCGACCACGACTGCGCGACCGCGCGACGGAATGTTCTCGATGCCCTCGACCTCGACGCGGAAGTAGCGCTTGAACAAGAACTCGAGCACGGGACGCAGGCGCGCCACGGTGTCCGGATCGAGACCGAAGTCGTCGACGCCACCTTCGTGTTGGCGCAGGGCGCCGCGGCCCCACTTGCGGCGGTAGTAGTCGCTCTCCAGCAGCTCGCGCGCGGCGTCGACCGCTTCATCGGCTTGCGCCTGCGGGACGGGCTGGCCGAGCGGCGTCACGGTCTGTGCGACGTCGACTCCGCCCATGAGCCCGTCCAGACGCGCTTCGATGTCGCGAATTCTTGCTTCCACACTCGGATCCTCCATCGGCACAGGCGGCGGCTCGTCGGGGTATTCCTCGCCAAAGAGTTCGAAATCCATGTTCGGCGGATACACGCGCGAACCGATGCCGAGCATGCCGATGTCCTCGCTCGTCGAGTCGACCGGCAGCTCCGCGTCGTCGCTCGAGTTCGGCGCTTCACTGAGTGGTGCGGACTCGCCGGCTTCGTTCAGGTCGGTTGCGCTCGGGTTCGACGCAGTGGCTTCATTGGCGTCGGGTGTGCCACGACGGCGCGGGAACGTCGCTAACGTCGGAGCCGTACGCTCGACGGGACGGCTCCGCACCTCGCCCGGTGGACGACGGGTGACCGGAGCGCTCGGCGGGCGAGCACCTGAACCGCGACGGACTCCCGCCTTTTGGCTGCTTACTTTCTGATCGGCCTTCTTCGGGCCCAGCGCTTGCGCGGCCTCCTCCGCCGACGCTTCTTCGCCGTCCTTGCCGCGGCGCGCTCCAGCTCGGGGCCCCGCAGTCCGGCGAGCGGGGCTCGCGGTGGGTAGCGGTGAGCGGCCTTTGCCTTTCTTGTTTTTGTGGGTCACGCAGGGGTCTCCGAGAGCAGGCGTACGTCGCGCAGGGTCTGGGCCGAGGCGAAATCGACCAAAGCCTCGCGGCTCGAGTAGAGCGGCACGAAGCCGAGCAGGCGTCGCGCGCGTTCGGTGTCGCCGACGCACGCATACTGCACGTGGTCGAGAAACGAAGGCGGAAACGGCGAACGGCGCGCTACCCACAAGCCACCAAGCGCCAGTTTGGCGATGGGGCGTGTCAGCGGCAGGTTCTTGCGTCCGACCAGGCGAATCGCCTTGTTCAACGGCAAAACGCCTTCCCCCGAGATATTGAACACGCCTGATACGTCGGCGTCGATCGCGCGCTTGAGGGCCGCGACAGCATCGGACTCGTGGAGGAACTGCCACAACGGATCGAAGCCCAGAATCGTGGGGATCCAAGGCTGCTTCAGGTAGCGCGTCACGAAATTGTCGATGTGAGGTCCCACCGTCGGCGCAGTGCGCAAGATGGTGACGACCCGGCCGCGACCCGGGCGTCCGAACTCCAGAGCGTCGCGTTCCGCCTGGATCTTGTCACGGAAAAAGGATTCGTTCGTTGGAGCGCACAGCGGTTGGTGTTCTTCCAAAAAGCAGGGGTTTTTCGGGCTTCCCCCGTACAAAAAGGTTTGGCTCCAGAGTACGAACTTGTGCACTTGCGTGCGCCGACAGGCGTTGACGATGTGCATCGTGCCCACACTCTCGAGATAGTGACTTTCGTCGGCGCGGTGCGTCGGGATGTCGTGGAAGGCCAGATGCACGACAGTGTCTGCTCCCTCGGCTTGGAGAATCTCCGCCATCCGCTCCTCGACGTCGTGTCGCGTGAGGTCGATGTCGAAATGCCGCGTCTTGGGTCCGGCGCTCGAAGGCGCTTCGCGATCGAGGCTGATGACGCGGCGGATGCGCGGGGCGTCCTCGAGCAAACCTACAAGGTGCGACCCCAGGAAGCTGGCGCTTCCGGTGACTGCAACGGATCGGCCTGGAAACAAGGCGGTTTCGTTGTGCGGGGTGGAGCGACTTGGCTCCACATTGCGCGGCGCGGACGGGTCATCTGACATGGGCGCCTAGGCAATACCTTGTGGTCGAAGAAGACTGAAGGGTCCACGGGGATTTTCCTCACAACAGTGGCCGATGGAGCTATCATCAAAGCAATGTCCGCAGTCGGCCGCGCCCCGATGATTGGTCCTTTTGAGCTCGGAGAGCGGCTCGGGGTGGGCGGCATGGCTGAGGTGTTCGTGGCCACGGCGCCGGACGGCTCAAAGCTTGCCGTCAAGCGCATCCTGCCTGCCTTGGCACGCGACCGTGAGTTTTGCGACATGTTCTGGGACGAGGCTCGTATCACGCGCAGCCTCGAGCACCCCAACGTCGTGCGCGTGCTCGACTACGGCAGTCTCGACGGCGATCTGTACATGGCGCTCGAGTACATCGACGGCCCAAGCTTGGCGCGCGTGTTGCGCAAGGCTGCGCGCGAGCGCGCGGAAGTCGACTTGCGTGCCGCCGTGAGCCTGGGTGCGCAGTTGTTGTCCGCCCTGGATTTCGTCCATCACGCCACGAGCGAGCACGGTCGGCCGCTTTCGATCGTGCATCGCGATGTCTCGCCCGGCAACGTGATGCTGACGCAGTCGGGGCGCGTCAAACTCGGTGACTTCGGCATCGTGCGCAGCGAAATCGTGGCGCGTCGCACCCAGCCCGGCGAGCTGAAGGGCAAGATTGGATACATGTCGCCCGAGCAAGCGTTGGGCGGCGCCGTCGACGGTCGCTCCGATTTGTTTTCGGCTGGCATCGTCTTGGCCGAACTCTTGACGCTCCGGCCGCTGTTTTTGGGTAAAAACGAGATCGACACCTTGGGGCGCACCGTGCAAGCCGACCTGAGCACGTGGCATCGTTTCAACCAGGCCGTGCCCATCGCGTTGCGCAACGTGGTCGAACGCGCGCTCTCACGTTCCCCCAACGACCGCTATGCTTCGGCCCGCGAGATGCGTCAGGCCTGGCTGGACGCCGCACGCCACTGCCGCTCGACCGGCGATGAACCCGAACTCAAGGCGTGGCTCACGACACTGGGTATGCTCGAGCCGCAAGGACCCGAGCGATCGGGCGAGCGCGTGATCGCCGGGGCTCGGACGGACGCAAAACTCAGCCCGAACGACGGGCCTCCGGTCGCAGGCAGCGCGACCAAATCGCCGCATCAGAGCTCGAGTGAGCTCGAGCGCGTGCTCGCCATTGGGCTGCCCACTTTGCGGCGTGGGCGTGAAGTATGGAGCGTCGAGTTCAGCAAGCGGTCCTTGCCGCTCCAACTCTTTCTGGCGCTGCGCCGCGTGCAGACCGGCGGAGTCGAGCTGACCGAGGAAGGCCGGTCGCTCTACCTCGAAGTTCGGGGGGGGCGGATCGTGGCGGCACACGACTCGACAGGGCAGCACCCCCTCGGTCGTCTCCTGCTCGAAGAGTCGATCCTCGATCAAGCCGAACTCACCCGCGCCATCCGAGAAAGTCGTCGAACCGGCTTGCGGTTGGGCGAGTACCTCGTCGTCGAACGACGCATTCGCGAATCAGTACTTCTGCGTCTCTTGCGCGTACAAATGGAGCGGCGGCTCGGCTCGTGCTTCGACTACGAGAGCGGGCGCTTGGTGGCGCTCGTTGCCGAGGACGCACGAGTCGCGACGATCGATCTCGATCAGTTGCCAGAAGCCTTCGCGCAGGTGGTTTCGGCGCTCCGTCTGGGTCTAGGCCAGGCTGCACTCAGCTACCACATCGAGCCCGTGCTCGATGCAGTCGTCCTGCCAGCGGCGGGTCAGGCCGATCTTTTGGGCCTGGGTTTGACCGGTCCAGAGACGCGCAGTTTGCTCACCACGCTCGAAGGGGGAGCGCTCGAGGGGCGCTCGCTGCGCAAAATCGTCGAGACTGTCCACGAAGAACGCCTGGCGCGGCCCAAGGAGGCGCAATTCGCCCTTTTCGTGGGGCTCGCGGCCGGACTGGTTCACGCGTCAGGCTTCGGTAAAAGTTGAACGCGGGGCACCAGTCCTACGCTGTCTCCACCGCCCAGGCGGGAGCACGAAAGCCGACACATCAACGGCGTTCGGGGCGCGTAATGGCCTGACGGCGTTCGGACGGTGCGTCCCACGAGTGTTCTTGATTCAGGATGCCGATGAGCTCGTCGACTTGAATGGGCTTCGTCAGGTAGGGGCAACCCGCGCGCTTGAAGTACTCGCCGTCGCGGCTGGTGACGGGCGCACCGCTCACGAACACGAAGCGGGGCGCCAAGCTCGGAAAGCTCTTCGCGATGCGTTCGTGCAAGGCGCGGCCGCTCGAGCCGGGCAGCCACAAATCGCAGACGACGAGGTCGGGCACGAATTCGCCACCAATCAAGGCAATTTCTGCCTCCGCGGCCGTTGCCGAGATGCGCACGTCGTGGGGTTTGAGCGCTCGGCGCAGAGCGCGTGCGAACATCGGATCGTCGTCGACCAAGAGCACGCGCTTGATGCGTGTGGAACTCGGGCCCACCTGCGAAGAAATGGGTGCGCGTGCTTCGGAGGGCAGGCGCATCTCGAGGGTCCCGGCCGAGCCGACGACGTCGCCACCGTGCATGCTCGCGATGCGCATGCAGTTGTCGGGAGCGCTCGGCACCGAAGCGATTTCTTGTCGCAGGCGTGTGACGGCAGCGATGCGCACGACGATTTCGCTGGGGCTCTTGTCCAGGTGGATCTCGAGCACCGGGTTTTGAGAAGCGATGCGCTGGTCGCGGCCGACGGCGAACAGCAGGCCAAGCAACAGCTGCAACAAATTGTGCCGATCGCCCTCGAGTGAACTGTCGTGCGACACGAACTCTTCGACCGTAAAGCCGCGTTGCTCCAGCTCGGGGCGGGCGATGGCGAGAGCCTCGTGGACGAGCAAGCTCATCTGAATGATCTCGCGCGTGTCCACCGGATCGCTAATTTCTGTCAAGCGGCTCAGCTCGCGTCGCACAGCGGCCGAAGCGATGGCCATGTCTTCTACGGTTTGCGTGAGCGCACTCAAGACTTCGGCAGCGGCGGCGTCGCTTGGATCGAGCAAGAAGCCGAGCTCGCTCGTGAAATTCCGGAGCTCGTCGATCTGGATCACTAAGGACGAGGTGGGGGAACGCAAGGCGTGCGTCGAGCCCTCGAGCTGGAGGCCCAGCGAGGCCAAGCGGTTGATCTCGCCGAGGCTCGCTAGCGACTCGTGCATGGGTTGGGGCGTTTGATCGCGCGCCACGGCCGTACTCAGCATGGCCGAGACGAGGCCCAAAATGGAGTTCTGGGCCCGCGCGCTGCGAAACAGCTCGTCGAACCAGATGATCAATGCGCCCAGCACGCGGTCGCCTTGCAAAAGCGGCGTCACGCGGGCAGCCGTGTATCCGCTGGTGTGGAGGCGTACCCCGTCTTCGCGTCGTGCAAAGGGCCCTCGACGGGTATCAGGTACGTCCAGAAAGCGCGCTCGCTCGCGGACCAGTTGCTCGAGTTCTAGGGCGGGCCGGCGCCCGAGTTCTGCGTCTGGACCCGGTGGATAACCTCGCTCAGCCGCAATTTTGCTACCCAGCACCAGCACGGCTGCGCGCGCGGGCAGATGATCGACTAGCAGATCCAAGGCCGGGCCGAGGCCGCTCTCGGCGCTCTCGGCAGCCAACTGGTCGCCCAGATTTCTCAACGATTCGAGCCAGCCGCTGTCCTCAGGCACCAGTGCCGCCTCCTTCTCTGATCATCCCTGCGCCCCGAGATTTCTTCACGGACCCCAACGAGAGGGGTACGCCTGCGGGCCCCGGTCCGCAAGCTCCCGTCTTTCCGCGCTTTTCAGGGCACAGTGCGTGCAGGTAGACCTCCTTTGGGGCGCTTGCTCAGCACCGCTGGGGCTGTTAACCGCGTCCTCGATGGCGATCTCCCAAACGGATGTTCTGCACGTCGCGCGGCTGGCTCGGCTCGAGCTCCGCGCAGACGAAGCCGAAGGCATGGCTCGCGAGCTGGACGCAATCTTGGGCTATGTAAAAAAGCTCGACGAGCTCGACACCAAGGATGTCGAACCGACCCTCCAGGTGAGTGCCGATCGCATGCCCTTTCGCGCCGATGTCGTGGTGCCCTCGCTGGACAAGCGCGAAGTACTCGCGCAGGCGCCCCGCGCCGATGAGGCTGGCTTCTTGGTTCCGGGCTTCGTGGACGAAACATGAGCATCGCCGACTTGAACACGCTCGAGATCGCCGCGCGGGTCGGGCAAGGCGACCTCTCCGCCAGCGCCGTGGTGTCGCATTTCTTGGCCGCGACAGCGGAGCATGCCGATTTGAACGCAACCACGTTCGTCGCAGTTGCCCAAGCGCAAGAGCGGGCTGCGGAATTGGATCGAGCGCGTGCGGGCGGCGCCCAACTGGGCCGCTTGGCGGGCGTTCCTGTCGTGGTCAAAGATGCCATCTGCACGCGCGGCCTGCCGACCACCAGCGGCAGCAAGATACTGAGTCGGATCGTCGACGGTCAGCCCGAGGGTTGGCGCCCGCCCTACGACGCCACAGTGATCGAGCGCTTGCTCGCCGAAGGCGCGGTCATTCTTGCCAAAGCGAACATGGACGAATTCGCCATGGGCTCGTCCAACGAGAACAGCGCCTACGGACCGGTCAAGAACCCGCGCGACAAGACGCGCATTCCCGGCGGATCGAGCGGCGGCAGCGCCGCAGCCGTGGCGGCCGGCATGGCACCGGTGGCGCTCGGTAGCGACACCGGCGGCTCGATTCGTCAGCCAGCGTCACTCTGCGGCGTCGTCGGGGTCAAGCCGACCTTCGGTCGCGTCTCGCGCTACGGCCTTGTCGCCTATGCCTCGAGCCTCGATCAAATTGGGCCGCTCACCCGCGACGTGCGGAGCTCGGCGCGCTTGCTGGAGGTTCTGGCCGGTTTCGACGGCAAGGACAGCACGAGTTCGACCGCCCCCGTTGGGCGTTACGAAGCGGCCTGCGAGCAGCCAACCCGGGGCCTGCGCGTGGGGTTGCCTAGCGAATACTTCGGAGAAGGGCTCGATCCGGATGTGCGGCGGGTGATCGACGACCTGATCGCAGCCTGGAAAGCGGCTGGCGCGGAGTTCGTGCCAGTGTGCCTTCCGCACACGGACTACGGTATCGCCACTTACTACGTGTTGGCCACGGCCGAAGCATCGACGAACCTTTCGCGCTTCGATGGCGTGCGCTTTGGTTTGCGTGTCGAAGAGCGCGGCACCGATCTGGACCGTTTGTACGCGGCGTCGCGCGGCGCTGGTTTCGGGCCCGAAGTGAAGCGGCGCATCTTGCTCGGCACCTACGTGCTGAGTGCTGGCTACTACGACGCCTACTACGGCAAGGCCCAGCGCGTGCGCACCTTGATCTGCCAGGATTTCGAACGGGCTTTTTCGCAGGTCGACGTGTTGCTCACGCCGACCAGTCCGACTGCCGCGTTTCGGTTGGGCGAACGCAACCAGGACCCATTGTCGATGTACATGGCCGACGTCTACACTTTGCCGGCGAGTTTGGCGGGCATTCCTGGCGTGTCTGTGCCCTGCGGCGATGTGGTTGTCGATGGATCGAGCTTGCCCGTGGGCGTCCAGTTGCTTGCGCCCCGTTTGGGAGAAGAAGCCCTCTTTCGTGCAGCAGCTGCCGTCGAGAGCCTTGTGAGTCGTTCGTGAGCAACGATGACCTGGTCGTTCGGGAGGCCACGCTCGAACTCGCTCAATCGGCACTCGAACTGTTCGGGCGAGCGGATTGTCCTTGCCACTGCCAGTACTACGGGTTCGTCGGCGATCACCGCGATTGGCAGAATCGCTGCGCCAACGACCGGCAATCCAACCGCGATGGACTGGTCGCTGATCTCGCTGCGGGGCGACTCCGCGCCTGGGTCGCGCTCGAAGGCGAGCGCGCCGTCGGTTGGTTGCGCGTTGCACCGGTCAGCGAGCTCCAAAAGACCTACGCAGGGCGGCTGTATCGCGGGCTGCCGTGTTTCGAAGGCGACCGCAGCCGCGTGCTTTCCGTCGCCTGTTTCCTGGTCGATCCGGCCGTGCGTCGCCGCGGTGTCGCGAGCCGATTGCTGAGCGAGGCCGTGGCTTGGGCACGCCATTCCGGTGCAGTTTCACTCGAAGCGTTGCCTCGCGGCGCGCGAGACGTCAGCGACGAAGAACAGTGGACTGGACCCCTTGCGCTGTACGAGCGTGCAGGCTTTTCGGTCGTTCGCGACTTTCAGCCGTACCCGGTGCTGCGGCTGGATCTCACTCCGACGTGAAATCGAACTCAACGGCGGGAGCGAGCGGACGATTGTTGTTCGGCCGTCGGCGAAGCTTCGTGTAGTTTAGTCGACTCGTGCGCCCAGAGGAGTTTCACGTGGCACTACTTGGTCCCTTGCAGAGAGAACCCAGCGACGAACACGTGCTGCGGGGCACGCCGTACCGGCCGCTCCGGCTGATCGGCAGCGGCGGGATGGGAACCGTCCACGAAGTCCGACACACCGAGCTCGGGCGCCACTTCGTCCTCAAGATTCTGCACGATCGCCTGGCGGGGAGGCGCGATCTGGCGGCGCGGATGAAGAACGAGTGGACGGCGCTGGCCGTCCTTTCTCATCCCAACATCGTCCAGGTCACGGATGCGGGCCACACGGCCGACGGGCTGCCCTACTACGTGATGGAAAAGCTGGAGGGTGAGACCGTGGGCGCTTTGCTCAAGCGGAAGGGCAAACTCGGCACGCGCGAGGCGGTGCGTATCGTCCTGGATGTCCTGCAAGGTCTTGCCGCAGCGCACGCCACGGGCGCTGTGCACCGCGACATCAAGCCGCAGAACATCTTTGTCGTCGCAGGTGGCCCGACCAAGATCCTCGACTTTGGCATCGCGCAGGTGCGCGACCAAGCGGCTCGCGTCATCACCGCAGCTGGTGTGGCGATCGGTACGCCGCGGTACATGGCGCCCGAGCAGGCCGAAGGTCGGCGTGTCGACGGGCGCGCCGACATCTACGCCACCGCGCTGGTCTTGTACGAGATGCTGGCTGGCAAGGGCCCGTTCGCCCATGTCCGGGATCCCAATCAGCTCGTTTTGGCGCACATCGCGGAAGAACCGGTGCGGCTCGATTGGATAGAGAGCGGCGTGTCGGCCGAGCTGGCGGATTTGGTCCAACGCTGGCTCGCGAAACTACCCGAATCGCGGCCGTTCGATGCGCGCGTGGCCCACGCCGAGCTTGCGGCGCTCGTCGCATCCTTCGTCGATGCGGAGGCGCCGGTCGACGACGTCACGCACGGTGGCGACTACGAAGCGCCGACCTGGGGGCCCGACAGCGACGGAGTCGAGCCCGGAACCAGAACTCGCGTGGGCGACGTGCTCCAAGAGGCCGATGTCGAGCAGCCGCGCGAGCTGCCGTGGCCGTCGCCTTTTCCGCCGGTCGCGCCCACCTCGAGCGTTGCGCCGCATGTCGACGTCCGCCCGTCCTCTGTGGCATCGACACGCGCCCCAGCTGTTCCAGCAGTCCCCGAGCGCGCTGCCGCCGCGAAGGAGGAGGGCAGAACTTGGGGCTGGGGCGCGCTAGCACAAGGGGCCGCCTCGGAGGTCCCGCCCGAACGCCTGCCGAGCCTCCCGACGCCGCCGCCTGCTGGTTGGACGGCCTCGACGCCCCAGCGCGATCCTTGGGGCGGGCCGGCGCGCCTGGTCGCCGTCGCTGCGCTCGCCTCGTTCGTTGGCGCGTGGGGCGTTGTGCGGACGCTCGATGGCTCGGCTTCGGGCTCCGCACAGCCAGCAGGCGCTACCCGCGCGGCCCTGGCGGTCGAGCCCGCGAGTCTCGCCGAGGGTCCCGCCAAGCCTGCACACAGAACGCCTGGCGTTTCCAGCCCCCGGCCCGAGGCGGCGCTGCCAGTCCCAGCAGAGCCTTCGACCGTCGGAGCGCCCTCAGCTGCAGCAGCGCCTTCGACCGGCCCAGCGTCGCTTGGCGCCGCGGCTTCCCCGACTCTGCCTGCCTCCGGGGCTGGTCCATCTGCTTCCCGTGCGCAGTCGACGGTCTCTGGCGCCCGCCCCGGCGCCCCGAAGCTGGAACCGCCGGATAAACCAGTTGCCGACCGTAGCCGGGCGCCCAGCACGGACTTGGGCCTCCCGGGCAGCGGGCTCTGAGGCAGGTCTCGCAGGGAGCGCGGACGTCGCCGCTCGTTTTGGGAAGGATTTTGCCGCGGAGTTCCTTTACTCGCGCCCGATCGTCTCGTAAGAACCCGGCCCCCTGCTCGGGCTTTGGCACGAACGGGTTCCACATCCACATTCCACACGCTCCCCCAGCGCAAAGTCGTCCTCCGGTGCTCGCAAGAGTTGAGGCGACCCGGGAGCGGAGGCTCAACCGAAAAGAGGAGAGCGCCAAAATGACTGAGAACCAAGTGGAGCAGACCGCTCCTGATGAAGAGAAGCGGGCCGATTTCGAAGTTCCGGTGCAGGGCGTAGCCAGTCCCCTCGCCGATACCGCAGCACGCGCTGGTGAGCGCGCATTGGCTGAAGCCTCCGGCGAGTACAAGTACGAGAGCCGCGATCCCGAGACCGCGCTCAGCGTGCGCGAGTTGTTCGAGGCAGGCGTCCACTTCGGTCACCAGACCAAGCGTTGGAACCCCAAGATGAAGCCGTACATCTACGGCGCTCGTCAGGGCATCCACATCATCGATCTCGATCAGACCGCGAACCTGGCGCAG
>JBBQHO010000062.1:0-20098 GCA_038324055.1 Polyangiales bacterium
TTTGGCCGCCTTCGCGGGCCTCGGCTCGGCCAGTTTAGGTCGCTCCAGCTTCGCGAGCTTCGTTTTCGCGAGCTTCGAACGCTCCAAATCTTGCACCAGAACCTCCAGTGCACGGTCGAGCACGGCCTCCAAACTCCGCGAGGGATTCACGTGGCTCATCAAATCCAGCGCGCGCTCCAACCGGACGCGCGTCGCCTCGCCGATGGTCAGCTGCAACGCGAAGCGCTCCGCCGAAAGTGGCTTCACCTTCTGCGCGCGCAGAAATTCAGCCGAATCAGGCTGCGGAAAGCGCGCTGCCAGCCGCCGCTCCAGTTGCCGCCGACTCGCGCCGCGCGCCATCTCCAAAAGCTCCCCGCAATTGTCGGCGCGCAGGTGCGGCTTCAACAGCGCCACGCCGCTCAAGTGCAAGCTGCCATCTGCAAGCCCGTCGACAATCGCCGGCCACTTGCTGGCGAGCCGCGCAACCGTCATACGCCGATAGGCTTCGTCTTCGCTCAGCCCTAGCGCGCGTTGACAGTAGTCGAACAGCGAAGAGTAGCCCAGCCGCAGGTGCAATCGGCGCTCTTCGATCTCGATCAGATGGCCAACAATCGCGGCCATCGTCCCGCGCTGCTGGGCCTCGAGCGCACGCAACGACTCGACCAACTCCGCATCCGAAAGCGTTCGCAGATCATTCATGGTCGCTAGCTTACACCCTGCTTTTCGAGCCTCGCCGAAGGCGCACCAGCACACGAACGCGCGACCGAACAGCTTGAAACGCATCTGATCGCCCGCTCGCGCGCGAGCGCGCCCGCTCGACGTCATCACGCTGGACCTTTTCTCTGGGCGCTGACACTTCGGCGACGCTGCCGCGAATCGCCGTCAAAAGAAATCGGAGAAATCGACCGAAAGATGCGCGCTGCGTAGCGTTTGGTAGAATGTTGCGCGCGGCGCAAAGCGTTCGGTTGGTCGAAAGTTGTGCGGCGCAAAGCGACTGGTTGGTTGGTCGAAAGGTGCGCGCGCCGCCAAGCGTTCAGTAGGTCGAAAGTTGCGCGGCGCAAAGCGACTGGTCGAAAGTTGTGCGGCGCAAAGCGACTGGTTGAAAGTTGTGCGGCGCAAAGCGTTCGGTTGGTCGAAAGTTGTGCGGCGCAAAGCGACTGGTCGAAAGTCGCGCGGCGCAAAGCGACTGGGCAGTTGGTCGAAAGTTGCGCGCTGCGCAAAGCGCTCGTTTGGTCGAAAAATGCGCGCGCTGCGCAGCGGGGTAGTCGATTGAACCGCGCGCGCCGCTCGCCACAAACGTTGGTTCGACTCCGCACGCGCCGGCGCGGGTCCATCGACGACGCCCACCCGCCACGTCGTATGACCGTCGCACTGCGTCGAGATGTACCTTCGCCCCGACATCTCCTCCGCACGCGCCGACGCGGGTCCATCGACGACTCCCACCCGGCACGTCGTATGACCGTCGCACCGCGTCAAGATGTACCTTCGCCCCGACATCGACTCCGCACGCGCCGGCGCGGGTCCATCACGTGTGGGCTTGCTCGAGCGGTGGCGTCGCATAGCGGCCACAGCGCGGGTCCATCAGTGACTCCGTCGCGCCACGTCGCTCGGCCCCAGCCAGCCTGCACGCGCGGCCCCAACCAGCCTTGAACTTCGCGGGCAGCTCGCGCGCTTCAACAGTCACGCAAGCTTCGAAAACTCGATTCTTCGGCCGCGAGGGACTTGGCTTCCTCGCGCTCCGTCGCGGCCAGGCGAGTGTCGACTGCGGGCGTGCCGCGTAGCGAGGCGACAACGTCGGTCTTCAGCGTTCCCGCTCCGGATCTGCGTAAGTCCTGAAGAGCCGGTCCCAGATGCTCGTGTAGAACCCGTAGTTCTCACTCGTGCGCAAGTGGTGGCCGGCATGAAAGGCGGCCGTGGCGAGTGGCGCTTTCGCCCAGGCGCGCGGCGCGTGCTCGACGCCCAGATGCCCGACGATGCCGAACGCCACGTTGAGGACCAAGTAGATCGCCATGCCAAGCCAAGTCGCGTCGTAGAGGCTGATCACCGTGAGCCACAGCGCCCCAAAGCCCAGCGTCTCGAAGGGATGCAGTACGAACAAGGTGAGTGGCCGGGGCAACGGGTATTCGTGGTGCAGCGCGTGGAGCACACCAAACAACAGGCGGTGATGGGCCAGGCGATGGAGCACGTACATGGCGGCGTCCATGACCAGAAGCAGCAAGGCTACGTCCAAGAGGACGACCAGCGGCGCCGTCGTTTCGCGAAACTGGATGATCTCATGTTTCCAGAAGAGCCAACCGACGAAGGTGATGAGCGTATTGAGCAACCCACAAAGCGTCGCGAGCCACACCTCTTTGGCGGTCAATCCGGGCGGCGGGCCTGCGACCGTGCGCGCCGGGATCAGGAGCAGCACGCTCCCTCCCGCTAGCCCGAGCGCGACGACAACTGCGTTCAGCAGCGCGAACCAAGCGAAGCCCTGAAGGCCCGAAAGACCGAGCAAAAAGCCGATGACGAGCTCCACGGATTCCACGATACACCGTTGGCTCCGCGATGGCGTCTGCAACCCTGGAAGGCTGCGGTGGCTTCGGTGTACGCTTACGCTCCACCTGCGCGGCGCTCGGCTGATTTCTGCGCGCACACGCCTTTCGGCTGCGAACTCGGCCGGCAACGCCTACTCAGTGCGCCTCCATCATCGATCACTTGCGCGCCTGCGACAGCACTTGAACCGCGTCGCCGACGATCTCGAGCGCTTGCAGCGGTCCCTTTCCGTAGTGACTCGAGAGGCCCACGTCGATGCGTTGAACCTTGCCGCCGCAGCCCGCCGCGACACCGCCAGGTTGTACGGTGTGGCCGATGACCATGCGCTTTGCCCCGAGGCGATCGAGCGCCGCGTCGAGCACTTGGCAGGCGCGCGCGTCGAGCTCCGGCGAGCCGTAGATGCGCGTCCAGGTAGGTCCCTCCATGTCGCCCAGCAAGCGGGGCTCTTGTTGGAGGTCGCCGCGCAGCCACGCGAAGGACTCGCTGTTCAAGCGGTCGATGCCAAACTCGACGTGGGGCGCTCGCACTCCGGCGTGGGCGAACACGGTATCGCCCACCTGCAGGACGATCGGACGCGGCGCCAGACGCACAGCGATGCCACCTCCGGGCAAGAACGCAGCGGCGCGGCCGCGCTGCTCGCTCGGAAAACGCGAATAGCCAGGAGCCTGCGGATTGACGTCGTCGAAGGCGCGCATGGCCTTTGGCGTCACGTAGCGAAAGTCGCCCTGCGCGTTCATGATCTCGTGATTTCCGTTCAGCACGTGGAGCGCGCCTCCGGCCTTCTTGGCTTCGCTCGTGAGCTGTTCCAGCAGGTCCAAGATCTCGCGTTCGCCATCGCCGCGGTCGAGTTGGTCGCCCGTTTGCACGACCACCAGCTTGCCTCCTGACCAATGGCCCGACGCGTCGAGTGCGCCGGCGAGTTCGAGCACCTGACGAGTGGCCGCAATGTCGCCGTGCAGATCGCCGATGGCCACGACGCGTGGCGCAGCCGGCAACGCGTAGTCGCGCGACTGTTGCTTGGGCGATGGGACCATCGCGCGCGCTGGCGCGGTCGAGGACGCAGGTGCGTCTCGCACTTGCGCCTCGACGAGCGGGGGCTCCGCGGTACGCTCGCAAGCCCAGGCGGACAAGAGCGTGAGCGCTAGAAGCCTTCGCCTCATCGATCCACACGCTCCAAGTGCACTTCGACCACGGGGCGCGCGCCGGTCCAGTCGAGCAGGGTGCGTCGCACGGCCCGGCGAATGGCTTCTTCGAGCGGCAGGCCGGAGCGGCCGGCTTCCCGTTCGACGACGTCACGCACTTCACGCGCCACTGCCCGTTCGGCGCCCTTGTCTCGATCGACCGTGGGCACGCCGTACGTGCTGAAAGTGGGTCCAAAAACCACGCGATGGCGGGCGTCGAGACCCAGGGCCACCACGGCCACGCCGCCCCGCGCCAGATCGAACCGACGCTTGCGGGTGGAGGCGTCGAGCTCCTCTCCGC
Organism: Polyangiales bacterium; assembly: GCA_038324055.1. Lineage (GTDB taxonomy): Bacteria > Myxococcota_A > Polyangia > Polyangiales > Polyangiaceae > NIC37A-2. Next base: position 3,997 of record JBBQHO010000062.1, read on the forward strand.
CAAAGGCAATGCGCACGACGCCACTCGGTACCGGCGCGTCGGTACGCAGAGGTCGATGCTTCTCGATCACGACGGGCGTACCGTTCTCGACGACCAGCGTGTCGCTCACGCCGAGGCTCTGGGCGAGCGCTTCGTGGCGGCGCAGGTGGTGTAGCGTGCCGTGCACGGGCACGAAGCTTTCCGGACGAATCCAGTCGAGCATCTGTCGCTGCTCCTGGCGTGCTGCGTGACCGCTGGTGTGCACGTCCGGGTCGGTGAGCCGACTCTTCACATCGACACCGAGCCGCAAGAGGTCGTTCATCATCACCGACACCTCCTTCTCGTTGCCGGGAATGACGCGCGAGGACAAGACGACGACGTCGCCCGATTCGAGCCGCAGATTTTGGTGAGTCTCGAGCGACAGGCGCCGCAAGGCCGAGGCGGCTTCGCCTTGGCTGCCCCCGGCCAGAATGAGCACTTCTTGCCGAGGCAGAGCCGCCAATTGCTCGGGGGAGCACAACAAGTTGCTGGGGTACTTCAACCGCCCGATGCGTTCGGCGGCTTCGAGCTGCCGGTTCAAGCTGCGGCCCAGCAAACACAGCTTGCGCCCTGACTCTTGCGCGATTTCGCCGAGCACCTTGAGGCGGTGCACGTTGCTCGAGAACAGGCCGATCACCACGCGCTCACTTGCGCCGAGCACGATGCGGCGCAGCGCGACGGCCACGTCTTCTTCAGAGCCAGCCCGCTTCTCGGTATCGACGTTGGTGCTGTCGCTGAGGAGCAGGCGGACACCCTCGTGCCCCAGCTGGGCGAAGCGAGCCCCGTCGGTGACATGACCTGCCGGCTGAGCGTGATCGATGTCGAAGTCGCCCGTGTGCAAGATGCGCCCCCCGCGAGTGTCGATACACAAGGCGGTGGCGTCGATGATGGAATGCGCGACCGGAACCGGCTCGACCGTGAAGGGGCCCACCTGGTAACGCTGACCGACCTCGACTTCGACCAAGCTGTCGTCCTCGATCTGGTGCTCGCCAAGACGCTGTCGCATGAGCGCGCAGGCGTGCGCCGGGCCGTAGATGGGCGGCACGACGTCCAGTGCTCGCAGCAAGTAGGGCAAAGCGCCGATATGATCTTCGTGGCCGTGCGTGATGAAGATCCCCGAGATCCGCGACTGTCGGTCGATCAACCATTCGAAAGCGGGATGGTGGACGTCGACCCCCACGTCGTCATCGGGAAAGCCCGCTCCGACGTCGACGACCAGAATGCCGTCGTCTTGCTCCAGTGCGAAGCAGTTCATGCCTATCTCGCCCAAGCCACCCAAGGGGACGAAACGAACAAGCTCAGGAGAAGCGGACATGTCTGCGCCGTTCATATCACCCTTGGATCGACGCCGCAGCCAACTTACCGTCGGAGGATGAACCGCGTTTCCAACGAAGAAGCCCAAGCTCAGCTCGAGCAAGGCGTACCGTTCATCGACGTCCGCACTGAACAGGAGTTTGCCGACGGCCACGTGCCCGGCGCGCGCAACGTGCCCTACATGCTGGCGGGGCCTGGCGGGATGAGCCCCAACCCGGAGTTCGTGCAGGTGGTGGAAGCGCTGTTCGAGAAGAACGCGCCGCTGCTGATCGGTTGTCGTTCGGGTGCGCGTTCAGCGCGAGCTATGGCCGAGCTGGATGCACGCGGTTTCGTTTCGCTTTCGGACGTGACGGCTGGCTTCGCTGGGGCGCAGGATGCTTTCGGCCGTCCGCTACCCGGCTGGAGCCAAGAAGAACGACCTATCGAAACGAGCGGCGACCCCGAGCTCGGGTACGTTGCCTTGCGCAAGCGCGCCGGACTCGATTGAGCAGCGAACTCAGGGGCCCGCGCCGCGCGACCGAGCACGCTCGTAGTCGGACGCCGCCTTGTCGACCAAGGAAAAATCTCGCGCTGCGCGCGCGGCCTCGTCGAGTAGAGTGGGCGTGAAAGCCGTAAGCCTCCAGATGCCGTTCGGTCGGCGACGCAGCGCATAGCGGCTACCTTTGGCCGTTCGTACCGTGGCGCGCTCGCCCACGATTTCTACGCCTTCGACGCCCGATAGGTCGCGCCGAAGCTGAGACAGCCAACCTTCGTCGCGTGCGTAGAGAGCGAAGACGTCGGCGCCATCTGGTGCCCGAGCGACGGCGCCGTAGCTCTTTTGCAGCTTGTCGAACTCGGGCTTGGGGTAGGCCCCGCGAGCACGCTCCAACGACTTCTTGCGGTAGTCTGCGATGGTGTAGCAGGCGTGCTGCGCCGGATCTTCGAGGTACGCAAAGAACTCTTCGGGCGCTCCGCGATTGACCGCCTTGGCCACACGGAGGTAGGCGCCTTGAGGCGTCCGATCGCTCGGAAAACGAAAGCGAACGAAACCCACGATACAAAGGCCAAGGAACAGCAGCGCGACGACCACGCGGAAAATCATTGTCGATCGCCGCAGGGGGGCTCGAAGCTGGTCGGACACGCCGCTGGTTAACACCAAACCCAGCCTTGGCCCAAGCGCACGGGCTTTTTCGCGCGGCACAGTCGGGCTAGAAGCCGCGCCGTGAAGGCGCACGCGTCGGTGTTCGTGGTGGTTCCGGCCTACGCGGAGGAGGAGCGCATCGCGCGCGTGCTCGGCCGTTTGCCGAGCTTCATCGACGGCGTCGTCGTCGTGGACGATCACAGCCCCGACGCGACGTCGAACGCGGTCCGAGGCGTCGCCGATTCACGCGTCCAGCTCGTGCGGCACGCCGAAAACCGAGGAGTCGGCCGCAGTATCGCCAGCGGCTACCAGCGCGCGCTCGAGCTAGGTGCCGACGTACTGGTCGTCATGGCCGGCGACGACCAGATGGATCCAGCAGATCTCGAGGCGCTGATCGCTCCGATCGTCGAAGGCCGAGCGGACTACGTAAAGGGCAATCGTTTGCGACACAGCGAGGTCGCTCGCATGCCCGTGCATCGACGCTGGGGCACGCGCGCTCTCGGCTGGCTCACGGCTCGCGCCAGCGGACTCGCACTCGGCGACAGCCAATGCGGCTACACGGCGCTCGCGCGCGAAGCTGCGCTTGACATCGACTGGAACGAGCTGTGGGAGGGCTATGGCTACCCCAACGATCTGTTGATCTTGCTGGGCAAGCGCGGAGCGCGTGTGCACGAAGTGACGGTTCGGCCCGTCTACGCAGGCGAAAAGAGCGGGCTTCGGCCCTGGCACCTGTTCACCATCGTCTGGGTGATCGTTCGTCGATTCGCGCTAGAAACGTCAGTTGTCACAGCGCAACGGGCGCGCCGCCAAGCGGCGCTGTCCACTGACCAACCGCTCCTCGCGGAACAGCCAGCTCAGGCTTTGGCCGGGGAACCAGAGCGCGCGGTAACGCATCGCACGTTCGCCGGTTGATTCCGTCTGCTCGGCTTCGAACGCCGCCGCACAGGGCGCCGCAACAGTGCCATGCAAGACGGCTCGGCGGGTGCGCAAAGTCACCAGCGTCCCGCCCGGTTCTTCGAGCGAGATCTCTCGCGCTTCGCCGACGAAAGCGGGAGCAACGACGCGCGGGCTGTTCTGTCGTTGCAGGGCACTGCAAGGCTGTGGCACTAGCGGCAAGTCTGCCTGCAGTGGCACGCGCACGGGCAGCTCGAACGCGCGCGTGGCGCCAAGTCCCACCACAGACGCCGACCAAAAAGCGCCGCCGGGGTCGGCGATGATCGACAGCAGGCCGACGTTCTTGCCTATATAAGCGATGCTTTCGTACTGAGCCACGCCGGCAGCCTGCCGCGGGAGCGGCGACAGCAAGAACGCTACGACGCTCGATGTTCCAGAGCCTCGTAGCTCACGCACCACGATCCGGCCTTGCTCGTGCCACAGCACCGGTGCGTCCTGGTCGGCCACGCGCAAGAACTCGTGCTCGCTCTGGCGAATGCTCTCGGGCCAAGCGGCGGGTTGCACCGTGCGCACCTTGTCGTCCTCGAAGTAGAAGGTGCTCTGGTGCTCGCTCCGATGAAGCCTCAGGTAGATGCCGCGCCCGGCGACGCTGAGTAATCCTGGATTGGCGCGCTGGGTGCGCTCCGCTCGACCTTCGAGATCTCCCGGTTCGGGCCGGTGTTCGCCGGGCAGATGACCGTGACCCAGCACGCCCGCGATGCGGTTGTCCCAAGCCACTTCGACGTCGCTGTAGCTCGGCTTCGCCGCGCGGCGCGATGGCAATTTGTAACGCAGCGCAGCGCTACCCTCGATCTGCTGGCTCACGGAGAGCGCGTAGTGCTCGGGATCGCCCACCGCGGACAGCAGCTCGTGGCGTTCGAGCGCGCCGCTGCCGAATCGCGCGTGCAAGGCGCTGACGCTGCCCAGATCCGGCTGACTTTCGACCTGCGCAAAGGCGGCTTCGCCCAATGCCGCGTCGGAGGCACTGGGAATGGCGTGGGCCGACGAAATATCCTCCCAATCTGCGCCGTCGAAGCTGCAACGTGCAGCGAGCGGCTGCGAGCGGGCGGCAGGATCGCGACCGCTGCCAGAACTGGGCAAGAGCGGCGTGTCGACCGGCGCCGTCCCCCAGCCCAGGCGAGTGAGCTCGGCTCCGACCAGGCAGCCTCGATCGCTGCAACTCAGCTTGGCTTTGCAGTCCTTGGTGTCAAAACTGCACGAGGCGCGCGGCAGCGCCGAGCGTCGCCAATCGAGACCGCCCGTCTCCGACTCCCAGAGCAAGCTCTGCTTGCTGTCGAGCGCCACGATGCGTGCACCCACACCGACGACGTCGTCGCTGCCCACGGGCGCACGAGCGACGCTGAGTAGCTCGCCTCGCCGATCGAAGAGCGCGACGTACCATTGCGAACGCACGCGTACCGTCACTGATACGTCGCCCTGGTCATCGACCGACAGGCCTAGAGCTTCGCGACTTGCGTCACTGGGCAGCTGAGCCAGGCGATCGACATCGAGCATGCGAACGGGCTTTGGGGGGATCGGATGCTCCCCGCCGAGCGCAAGGGGCGCCGTCACCTGCAAGAGGGCGTGCGCATCCTTACTGCGCCGGCCCAAGGCGAGCAGCGCATCACCGGAAAACATCAACGCGCTCGGCTGTTCCAAGTCGACAAAAGGAAGCGGCGTGAGCCGCTTGGCATTTGTCAGCAACAGATGGCTCCCGCGCGCCGAACAGCCCGGCTCGACGCTTTCACTGGAGCACAGATGCGTGAGGCCGAGGGCGCCGCCCGGGTGAGCAGCCAGGCGCATGGCGCCGACGAGCCCACGGAGCGGAAGGGGGCGCGCCCGGAAAGTCCGACCCCGATCCGCGCTCGTCCACAGCAGGAGCCGCGGTGAGACCCCGCCGCTTTCGCGCTCGGCGCAGACGACATGCACGAATGACCCGGAGGCCGCGACACGGTAGGCGCCGCATGCCCCGAACTCGCTCGTGGGACGCTCCTCGAGCGCGTGATCCCAGGCGCCACTGCCGATACGATCGGGGGCGCCCGAGGCGACTTTGGAATCCAGCGCGAAGTACCAGCCCGAGTCGAACGCTGCTTGACCGCGTTCAACGCTCGAGGCATCGGCGAAGCGCGGCAACTTGCGTGGGGCGCTCTCTTGCGATGAGCCTTTCCACGGTACGAAACCGCCGCCGGTCCACTCGAACGCTCCGAACAGGCCGGCGACGAGCAGCTCTCCGCCCGGCCGCTGCCAGAGCTCGGAGGGCGCCAAAGGAGGCACATCGAGCGGCGAGAACTCGAGAGCGTGCTCGTCGGCTACGAACCAACGCTCGGGTACGCTGAGAGCCAAGACGCGTCCGGATGGGCCAAAAGCGGCATCGACGAAGAAACCCGGGACAGGGTTTTCGCGCCAGGTCTGGCCTCGATTGTCGGATCGAAAGAGGCGGCCATTGGGGCTCACTCCGATCAGGAGCCCATCCCGAGCGGTTGTCGTCGCAAAACGCAACGGCGGAACGCGGGTCTGTTCGAAAGGAGCCAGAGCCGCAGCAGCCATATAAACGCTGCCGGACTCGCCTACGACCGCGACGCGATCGCCCTCGAGCCCCACGGCGACGAGAGGCTCGGGCGCACCGAAAGGACTCGGTTCCGGCGGGTGCGCGGCGCCGAGCAGCCAACGACTGCCAGCACGATCGACCTCGAGCGTCTCGCCGTTGGGTAAAGTGATGGCTGCCGTGACGGCGGCCGCGGAGAGGGGATGAAAGAGCCAAGCTGCCCCTGGGGAGGCCAGCTCGAGGGACGGCGTTGGCGCGCGGTCAGACTGTCGTGGCGCAGACGCGGCGCTGCAGCCGAGCACGAGCCCGGCAGTGCCTACGATCCCGCCCCAGGTCGAGCGCAAACTCGCCAACCCGCCCACCTGCTGAGCCAAAACTCAGGAGCGAACCAGATCGAGCAGCTTGTTCTTGGTGGTCAGGCCGACGTGCTGGTCGGCGCGCTGGCCATTCTTGAACACCATCACCGTAGGCACGCCACGCACGCCGTACTTGCCAGCGGTGAGGGGCGCTTCGTCGATGTCCAGCTTGCCGACGATGGCTTCGCCGTCGAGTTCGGTCGCAACCTGATCGATGATCGGGGCCAGAGCGCGGCAGGGGCCACACCAGCTTGCCGTGAAGTCGACGAGCACGGGCTTGTCGCTCTTGAGGACTTCTTGCTCGAAGTTGAGGTCGTTGAACACGAGGACTTTTTCGCTGGCCATAACCCAAAGAACATAATCCCGGCCGGGGGCTTCGCAAGGGTACCCACGAGCAAGGGTCCAGGCTAGCCTGCCCCGGCTCGGCCGAGCCCCTATTTCGGGGGCCCCAGCGAAGGAAAGAACTGGAGTTCAGCTTGGCAGACACCATGATCGGTGCGGGCCTCACCATCGACGGCAACCTGAAGAGCGACGGCAGCGTGCGCGTCGACGGCAGTGTGCTCGGTCGGGTAGACACCCAAGGAGCACTCGAGCTCGGGCCCACCAGCTCGATCAGTGCAGACGTCAGCGGACAGCGGGTCAGCGTTGCCGGTTCGGTCGCGGGCAACGTCGAGGCCGGCGAGCGAGTCGACCTGTTGGCAGGGGCCAAGTTGACGGGCAACGTACGCGCTCCGCGCTTGACCATCGCCGACGGTGCCAGCTTCCGCGGCAAGGTCGACATGGAGATGGGCCAATGAGCGACGAGCGCGGCGCGCGCATGTCGTCGGTGCTTGGCTCGACCGCCATCGTGCTGGGCAACGTCAGTGGACAGGGTGACTTGGAGATCCGAGGCCGTGTACAGGGCAACGTGACGCTCGACGGCCGGGTGGCCGTGGCGACGGGGGGCCTCGTGCTGGGCGCTATCGAAGGCGTCCACGTCACCGTTCTAGGCACGGTACGTGGCGATTTGATCGCTCGTGACGGCGTCACAATCGGCGCGAGTGGCGAGGTAGAAGGCAACATTGTCGCCCCCCGCGTGGCAATCGAGGCCGGCGCACGGGTGCGCGGGAACCTGCGCACCGGCGAGACGAACGAAAAGCCCAAGAGCGCCGACAAGCCTCGCGCCCCATTGGCCGAGCCGCCAGCTCGAACGCTGGAGCCGCGAACTGCGGAGCAAGTCGTCGAACCTCTCCGTCCGGCTCCGACGGCGGTGTCGACCGATCCTTTGACCAAGGACGAAGGCGAACAGCAGCGCCGCAAACGCCGCCGCCGGCGTGGCGGTGGGGCTGGCGGTGGCGGCGACGAGGCACGTTCGGCGTCGCCGCGTACCGAAACACCAGCAGGCGGGCGACCGGCTGCGGTGGCGCAGCCCCCCGCCCCGACTGCCGCTCCCCATCCGTCGACTGGTCGCGCAGCACCCACAGGCCCGGCGCCCAAAGGTCCGCCGCCCATTCCTACCTTCGTCAAAGGTGCGCACGGGCACCGGCGCGACAACTGACCTGCCTGCTCTCTCCGCCTTTCCCCAGAACCCGCCATGTCGCAAAAGCGCGCACGCCTCGTCGAACTGCTCAGCCAGCTCAGCTTCGAGAAGAAGAAAGTCACTCTCGCCTCCGGTCGCGAGAGCAACTTCTTCATCGACTGCAAGCAGACGATTCTCACCGCCGAGGGCCACGCTCTCGTCGGTGAGCTCATGTTCGACGCCCTGGCCGAGCTGGGCGAAGTCGACGCCGTGGGCGGCGTCGAGCTGGGCGGTTGTCCGCTCGCTTCGGCCGTTTCACTGGTCAGCTTTCAGCGAGGCGCTCCCCTACCCGCGCTCTACGTCCGCAAAGAGCGCAAAGACCACGGCTCGGCCAAGCGCATCGAAGGCGACAAGGCCCTGCGCCCCGGGCTCCGCGTCGCCCTGCTCGAAGACGTCGTGACGACCGGTGGCTCGAGCCTCAAAGCGCTCGAAGTGCTGCGCGAAGCCGGCTGCCAAGTCGCCGGAATCATCGCGCTGGTCGATCGTCAGGAAGGCGGCCGCGAAGCGATTGAAGCCGCCGGCGTGCGCTTGGTGACGCTGGCCACCAAGCGCGATTTCATGGACGACTGAGTTGGGGAGCTGAGTTCGAACCGCCCAACCCCTACTCCTGTCGCACCTGCGCAGTGAGCGAAGCGCGCCCACCAGACCTTGTCGGGTAGATCGCACGGGAGTAGGTACGGGCATGCGAATTGGAACGCCGCTTTCCGCGTCCGCGACGCGAGTCATGCTGCTCGGTAGTGGCGAGCTGGGCAAAGAGGTGATCATTGCGATGCAGCGCTTGGGCGTCGAAGTAGTCGCCGTCGATCGCTATGCCGACGCGCCCGGTCAGCAGGTTGCGCACCGCGCGCACGTAATCGCGATGACCGATGGCGTCCTGCTCCGCAAACTCATCGAACGCGAACGTCCGCAGCTGGTGGTGCCGGAGATCGAAGCCATCGCGACCGACGCGTTGTGCGAGATCGAAGCTGCTGGAATCTGCGAAGTGATCCCGACCGCACGCGCCGCGCAGCTCACGATGAATCGCGAGGGCATTCGCCGGTTGGCGGCGGAGACGTTGGGCCTACCCACCTCACGCTATCGCTTCGCAGAGAGCCTGGAGGAGCTGCGCGCAGCCATCGACTCCGGCATCGGTTACCCGTGCTTCGTGAAGCCGGTGATGTCTTCGTCCGGCAAAGGGCAGTCCCTCCTGAAGGGCCCGGGCGACGTCGCCGCCGCCTGGGAATACGCCGGACAAGGCGGGCGCGTGAATCAGGGCAAAGTGATCGTCGAGGGGCTGATTTCGTTCGACTACGAGATCACTTTGTTGACGGTGCGCGCGCTCGGCGAGGACGGCCAAGTAGAAACGCATTTTTGCGAGCCGATTGGGCATGTGCAGGTCAAAGGCGACTACGTCGAAAGCTGGCAGCCGCACGCCATGTCGAAGCCTGCGCTCGATCGCGCCCGTGAGATTGCCCGGGCCGTCACCGACAACCTCGGCGGGCGCGGCGTTTTCGGCGTCGAGTTGTTCGTCAAGGGTGACGAAGTGTGGTTCTCGGAAGTGAGCCCGCGTCCGCACGACACAGGGCTCGTGACCTTGTGTTCGCAGCGCTTTTCCGAATTCGAGCTGCACGCTCGCGCGATCCTCGGACTGCCTGTCGACGTCAGCCTGCGAAGGCCCGGTGCCAGCGCCGTCATCTACGGCGGGCGTGACGAGGTCGGCATCGCCTTCGAAGGCGTCGATCACGCGCTGCGGGTGGCGGAGAGCGATCTCCGTTTGTTCGGCAAACCAGAGGCGTTCGAGCGCCGTCGCATGGGCGTTGCACTAGCCAACGCCGACGACGTGAGCGAGGCGCGAGTACGCGCCAAAGAGTGTGCGTCGCGAGTCAAGCCCGTCGCTCCCCGCTCCTGAGTCATTGGCACGGCGTCGAGCGAAGTCTGCACCAGGTAGAGCCTGCCCGTCGTGCCTGGCACAGTGCGTGGCACTGGAACTCACCAGTGCCGGCGCAGTACGGGCGTAACATCGCCCCGCTTGGACTGGGTAGCGGTAGTGCTACGACGTTCCCCTTCGCCGACCGGCGCCGAGTTCGGAGTCGCGCGCAGCATCGGTACGCATCGACTACTCTTTGAACAGCTCGATGCGGCCCATTCCGTCGCGGGTGCCGATCAGCTGGTTGCCGTCTTGGAGGATGCGGAACTCGAAGATCGACGTCGTGACGAACATGACGCAGCCGTCGGAAGCACACTGGCACGTGCTCATTTGACGCAGCTCCAAGAGTTGACAATCGATCGGATCGTTGCCGAGTTTGCAGGGCGCAACGTACGAGCTTGGAAGGTTGGCTGCCGGCCAATACCGGCATTCGGTGCCTGACGCGGCGTTGAACTCGTCGAAAACTGGCGTTTGCAGCGAGCACCAAGCTTCCCACGGCTGGTTGATGGCGACCGGGAAGGTCAGCAGATCCTCGTCGGCCTGTGCGCGATGGATCGGATAGTCGACGCCGCCCATGAGCTGGCCACTTTCTGGCTTGCAGAGGGTGGTCGCGGAGTGCGCGGCGCAAGCGTAGGGCGCATCGGGATCGGTAGGCGCCTCCAGCACTGGCCCATCGCCAAAACGAATAGTCCCGCGCTCGGCGCCCAGCGAGAGTTCTACGTCGCCGATGCCCGCGACGTTCCCGGTCCACATCCCCCTGAGTCCGTTGAACGCATTCGGCGCGCGGCGCCATGCCTCGTACGACCCGCGGGCGATCTCGTCCTGTTCTGCGCAGGGGCCGCTGGCTTCGTAGGGCGGCAGGGGCTCCTGGGGCGTGTCGAGATCAGGACTTTTCTCGTCGCCGACGACAGTTTTGCTCAGGCAGCCGGGTGCGGATAGAGCCAGGCTGGACAACACGACGAGCGCTTGGAATTTTTTCATGATTCGTTTCCTTCAAGGTGACGTCGGTTGGTGTTGCGCGGCGTCACCTTCCGTCTCGCTCGGAACGGAAATGCATGATTTTTCGAGGCGCCCCGCGTAGACGCTGGCACCGGGATCGGAGAGCAACGAAGAGGCGCGAGCCCGCGCCTCTTCGACGCGACCGAGCGCGCAAAGGCCCAGCACGCGCGTGGTGTCTCGCTCGAAGCGCAACGCACCGAGCGGCTGCTTTGTCTCGAGTTCCGTCATCAGGCCGAGCGCCAGCTGCGGGTTGCCTTCGCGCAAGGCGGACTGAGCGCGCCTCAAGTACTCGAGTTCCTCGCGGAGTGCCAAGCCAGGCGACTCAGGCGTTGCCGCTCGTTCTACGGCCGGACGAGCGACCTTGGGCGCCGAGGCAGTCACATTGGCAGCCCGCGAGTCTTCGGTCGGCTCTACCGACAGATCCACCAGCTCGGGATCGTCAGGGGCCACGAGCGCGCTCTGCGGCGGCCCGACAGGCAACGCCGTCGCTGGTCGTGCATCGCGGGCGACCAGCTGCCCCGCGCCAAAGCCGACGGCCACTCCGATGACGAGCCCACCAGCCGCTCCCCAACGAAAAGCTCGACCCATTGATGTGACGGCGCCACTGCCCATGGCCGCGCCGACCGACGGAGTCGCAGGTAGTGCCGTCGCGAGAGGCAACGCCGCGAGACCGGCCGTGAGCTGCGCCAACTGCGCCTCCATCCTCGCCGGCTCCAAGCCCAGGCCTAGGCGGGCCGCCTGCAAAAACTCCAGCTCTTTGGCGTCCATATCGTCAGTCATGCGCACCTCGTTCGAGCGTGAAAATTTTCGATGGCTTCCCGGAACCCGAGGCGCGCCACGCGGAGCCGCGAATAGACGGTGTTCAGATTCAGATTCAAAACCTCGGCTACCTCAGGCGCAGCGCGCTCCTCCAGCACGCACAGCACGAACACGTCTCGTCGTTCCTCGGGCAGGCTCGCGCAAAATCGCAGCAAGAAGTCGGCCGCTTCCTTGCGGGCCAGCGCCTCGGCGGGGGACGTGGCGTTCGTCGACAGTTCTTCGCCTAACTCGGAGTGACGATCGTGCCGGCGCGTTTGGCGTCGTTGATTCTGCGCTACGCGGTACGTGATGGCGTAGAGCCACGTCGAGAGCTTGGCTCGACCCTCGAATTCTCCCAGCCGTCGGTGCACTACGACGAACACCTCCTGCAGCGCATCGTCCAGGGCCGCGGGCGCGACCCCCAAGGCCCGCATGGTGCGGAACACCTGGCTCGAGTGGTCGCGGAAGACCTGCCCGATCTCCGGAGCGGCGTCGCCAGCAGGGTTGGGTTGGAGGGTTTCCATCCGTCAGAAGGCTCAGTGTCGAGAAGGGTCCCAATCCGTCAGAAGGACAGCGCGAAACCGAGTTGGGTCTGCACATCTACCCCAGGTAACTGGTGCACGACCGTCCCCCCCGACAGCACGAACTCCGGCCGTACAATGGGAATCACAGCGTTTGCCCGCAGATTCAGGTCAAGCCACGGGGTCACTTTGAGCGAGCCATCACCCCCCACCGCCGCAGCTGCCCACAGGTTCCGCTGCGCCGCGCCTTCGGACTCTTGGGAACCCAAAGCGCCGACCTGAAAACCGAGACACGGGCCCCAGCTGAACCGACCGTTCGCCCAGCGATAACAGGTGCCGGCGTCCGCCCAGAGCAAGTCGAAGGCCACCGGCCGAGCGGCGTCGGCGAACGTGGTGCCGGTCGAAGGAAGCCAAGCTCCGCCAACGAACAGATGCCACGGACCTGCATCGAGGGCGAACTCGACACGCGGTCCGATGCGCGGATTGGGCAAGGCCAACCACGACACCAATGCGCTGGCGCCCACGCCGAAGCGGAGCGGCGAGGGCTTCTCGGCAGGCGCTACGGCTCCGGCGCTTGGCTCTGGCGTGGGCGGGGGAGCTTCCTCTGGCTTTCCTTCTGGTCGCTCGACTGGTGCCCTCTCCGGCACCACTTCCTCGTCGCTCGACGCCTGACTCAACAACTCGGGGTGGACCGCCAAGCCGATACTGAGCGCCACGAAATCCGCGGCTTCTCCGCAGGTTTTTGCCACCACCGCGCGGTGGCCACTCGCGCTGCCGTATTGGATGTCGAGCTCGACGGACCAGCCTGATTGCGACCAGCCTACCCCTCCTTCGACGTGCAACATCTCGACAGGGTCGAGACCCTTGCCGAGCAAGTCGACCACCTTTTTCTCGATGTCGGCGCTCGAGGGGCATTCTTCCGGCGCCTTCCAAGTCAGCCAGGCTGGCTCGGCCGAGGCCTGAGCGGTCGAGCAAGAAGTTGCCAGGATCACGACCCCTCCGCGTGTGAAGCCGCCTCTCATGCAACTCCGTCCATAGTGACCGGCCTGCGCAAACTCAACCGCACGAACTGGCCGCTGCTCAGCGCACGCTCGCGCCGGACGCAAAAAGCGCGGGCCACACGGACGGCACGAGGAAATCCAAAGCACTTCAGGCGGAGCCCAACCCCGGCACTCGGCTCAGCAGCGCTGTAGCACGCGCCCCGCCACGAACTTCAAGTAGCGCCCCTCCTCGTGGGCCACGAGCACCGGGTGATCGTCGGGTTGACCGATGTCGCGCACGATTTGAAAGCGAACACGCGCCTTGCGCGCAGCTTCGGCGAGCAAGTGGCGAAAGAGCGCAGGGCCTACTTGCGACGTGCAGCTGGCGGCGCAGAACAAGCCGCCGGGGGCGGTCACGCGCAGGGCCGCACCCAGTAGCTTGGTGTAGGCGCGCTCGGCCTGGCGGAGCTGATCACGGCTCTTGGCGAAGCTGGGGGGATCGCAAACCACTAGATCGAACAGCTCGCGCTTCTTCTCGGCTCGCTCCAGGTAGGCAAACACGTCCTCGGCCAGGCCCGTGTGCGGAAAGTCGCCCAGCTCGTTCAGTCGGAAATTTTCCGCACAAGCCAAGATGGCGGGCGCAGCCACGTCGACACTCGTAACGCTGACCGCGCCGCCGAGCGCGGCCGCTACCGAGAAACCGCCGGTGTAGCTGAATAGATTGAGAACACGCGCCCCGCTGGCCCGTTCGCCGACGAAGCGCCGATTGTCGCGATGATCGAAGAACAAGCCGGTTTTCTGACCGGAGTAGAGTTCTGCCATGAGCTTCATGCGGCCCTCGTGGATGACGACCGACCGCGGAGGGAGCTCACCGCGTACTGGCGTGAGCTTGACGACGTCGTCTTCTTTGGTGCGACGAACGACCGACTTCACACCAGAAATCTCGAGCACTGCTTGCGCGATTGGATCAATCAGACTGCCCAGCGCCTTGGAGTAGGTGACCAGCACCGCCACCGAGTCGTAGAGATCGACGACGACCCCCGGCAATGAGTCGGCTTCCCCAAACAGGAGCCGATAGCCCGTGACACCCTGCGCCCTCACGGGCGCGCGCAGGTCCCAAGCTTCGCGCACGCGCTCTCGGATCCAGGCCGCATCCGGCGCGTCGACGGTGGAAAACAGACGGACGGCGATCGGGGACTCGGCGTCCCAGAGCCCGATGGCGCTGAAGGAGCCCGCCCGTACCCGCACCCAGGTGCCCGTGCGTTCGGTCACTTGGCTCACGTGATCGCGATAGACCCAGGGGTGGCCGGAGGCGAGGCCCGAAGCGAGCGAGTCAGGCAGCCGAATTTCTTTCACGGGAAGTCCGATGACAAAGCCGAGCCTCGAACACAAGCCACAAAACCAAGGAACGGCGCCGCTCCCCCCGAAGCGACCCCGTCCATTGTGCCCGAGGCGGCTGGATCAATTGTAGTAGACGAACTTCACCGCGGCCGAAGTGCCCTGGAGCTTCACGTACACGTCGCAGCCGAAATTGCTGGAAGGAGCCGAGCCGTCGATCAAGTACTTCTGATCCCAGTCCCCGGTGAGCGTGCCCGTGCTGTTGCCTACGCACGACGTGGCGCTGAACGGCACGGGATAGGCCGCGGTTCCCGGCTGCGCCTGAATATTCGGATTCACCGACGACCATGTCGGGTCGATCTTGAGACGAACGCAGGAGTTGGCGGCGACCGTCGTCGACTGGCCGGTGCTCAGAGTGGCGGCAGCATTGGTTGCATTGCAGGCCGCGGTTCCTCCGCCCGTGCCACCAGTGCTGCTGGCTCCACCCGTGCCGCTGGCTCCACCGGTGCCGCTCGCGCGGCAAGCCGGATTGGCCTCGCCGTACGAAGTCTCGACCACGATATCGCAGTTGCGGGGACCAGGCGCGTTCAAGTCCATGACGATGTAGACGCGATCGTCGAGCTGCGGCAGCACGGGCGGACCAGCGTCGTCACCACATGTCGCGACCGTACCGTCGGGCAAGCCCGCGTGGCAGACAACCTGTTGCAGGTTGGCGAAGCTCTCGCAGCGCAAGTAAGTGTTGGGGTTGCCGTCGATCAAGACGCCGCGTGGATTGATTTGGATCTCGGTCGTACCGGTGACCTCGGTGACGCTGATCGTCGGCGTGAAACACGCCTCACCCGTGTAATAGCTGGCCGGAAGCGGACCCAAGAAAGCGCCGACTCGATAGCCTCCGCCGTAGAGCGCCGTCGCGGGCACCCCGAACAGAAAGACCGCACCAAACATCCACCCTTGACGCCTGCTTAGTTTCATCTTCGTCCGTCCTTTTTATTGTTCCGTGCTGCCGGGCAGCCAAGCCCCGGATTGAGGACGCAACGCGCCCGTCCGGATTTGTTCGCCAATGCGCTCGCTGAACTCGCGACCTTGGTCGCTGGGCAAGCGCGGCAAGAGCGTCTGCGCCTTGAAGCCCGCAATGCGCGTCCAGACGCCGCTGGTCAGGGCGCTTTCTTCGACTTGAGTCAGCATGGCGTAGGCCTTGGAGGCTTCGGCGCTGCTGACGGCCGGCTCGCCGACGCCACGCTGAGCACTGGACTTTTGACTACGCGCGGCTTCGAGGCACACGGCTGCGAGCTTATCGTAGTCGATCCCGGAATCGTCGACAGCGGTCCGGGCCTGCGCCAGCGCAGAGGAGTCGCTTGATCGAAAAGTGACATTTTTTGCTGGGGAATGGAAAGAGCCGCCGGCAAACAATCCAGCACCCGCTCCAAGAGCGAACGCGGGCAGGATGTAGACGAGGGGTCGCGCCATCTTGGTAATTCTGCGTCTCGCGGGGCCGGCCGCGTGTCAATTGGTGACCCTCAGAGCCCAGCGATCTGGCTCGATTGTGAGCTGGCGTTCGGACGCCTGCGGTCCGCTGGGCGCCTGCGACCCCCAAAGACCAGTGCTTCCACCCACATCGACCGAGATCAGCGCCTCAGGGGCCGTTGCTTGCGCCCATCGTCGCCAAACTCGACTGCCAATTGTCACTGCTGCCGTCGGGATGACATTGCCAGGAGT
>JBBQHO010000063.1:0-20060 GCA_038324055.1 Polyangiales bacterium
GTCGCGAGCCCGCTCGGGGCCGAGCAGTTCCCATGTGGCCGCTAGGGTCTCGGTGTAGGCCTCCCACTCGAGCCGCGCGCGCCCCCAAGCCAGCCCGAGCGGCAGCACGGGCAGCAGATACACGAGTGCGAAGCCAAAAAACGTATAGCGCCGCCGTTGGCGCAGGTGCACGCGCTCGTGGCGCAACAGCACGACGCGGTCGACGTCCGAAAGGCGCTCCCATCCGGGCGCGAGGTACAGCGTCGAGCCGAGTTGGGTGTGGTAGTGGCTTAGATAAGAGCGCATTTGGCCGCACGTGACGACGACAAAGAGCTGGTGAATTAGGCGCGAAAAGCGACTCTGGGTCTTGGGTACCAGTCGAAACGAAGGAAACTCGAGGGCCAGCTCGGCAAGGAAAGCCAGGGTCAACGGCCCGAACGTCACTCGAGGCGATCCCCCGACGCGAGCGCTCGACCATTGACGAGCTCGCGCGCGGCCAGGGGCCGTTTGCCTTCGAGCTGAGCTTCCAAAATCTCGAGCAACCCGCTCGACGTCCCGACGAGCACGCGGCCGGCATCGATGCCGATTTCGCCAGGAGCGAGGGTTAGAAAGGGCTCGACTGCACGCGCGCGCAACACCTTGAGGCGCTGACCCGTCTTGCGGGACAATACAGCGGTCGCACCGGGACGCGGTGCGAGCCCTCGTACCAGATGAGCGAGCGTTGCGGCCGGGAGCGCGAACGACAGTTTTTGGTCGGCTTCGCCGAGCGGTGGGGCGAGCGTCGCCTGCGCATCGTCTTGGGGCTCGGGGACCAGTTCGCCTCGAATGAAGCGCGGCAGGTCTTGGCGCGTCACCTCGGCGGCGAGCACGCCGAGGCGCTCGAACAGGCTACCGGTGTCGTCTTCGGGTGAAATGCGCATTTCGTGGCGTGAGAGCACGGGGCCGGTGTCCAGGCCCGCGTCCATCTGCATCAAGCAAACTCCCGTCTTGTCCTCGCCGGCCATCAGCGCGCGTTGAATCGGCGCGGCGCCGCGGTAGCGCGGCAGGAGCGAGGCATGCAGGTTCAGGCAGCCGAGGCGCGGCGCGGCGAGGACACCCGCCGTCAGGATGCGGCCGTAGGCGATGACGAGGCCGACGTCAGCCTGCCTCGACCGGACCCAGTCTTCGAATTCCGGGGTGCGAACTTTTTGTGGCTGGTGCACTTGCAGGCCCAGCTCGATCGCCGCCGTCCTCACGGCGGGCGCACGCAGCTTGAGGCCACGTCCCGCGGGCCGATCGGGTTGGCAAACGACGCCCACGACTTCGGCGATTTGCACCAAGGCTTGCAGAGAGCCGACGGCGATTTCTGGCGTACCGAAGAACAGCGCTCGCACCGGGCTCTCTCTTGGCACCAAAGGGCGTCTCCGTCGAGTGCACGGGTTGGCCGCTCGGGGGGTTGTCCTGGCCGGAGGTGTGGTTAGGCTGCGCGAAGGCGCCTGGTTTCCCAACACCACCCCGAAAGTTCCTCATGAGCGATCAAGACCATTCCTCCGCCCCCCCGCCCCCGCCGAGTGAAGAAGACATCGAGATCGGTGAAGAACTTGCCGTGTTGCCCATTCGCAACGCCGTCCTGTTCCCCGGTGCGGTAGCTCCTTTCGACGTAGGCCGCGAAAAGTCAGTTGCGCTCGTCGAAGACGTTCACAACCTCGACAGCCCCATCATCGCCATCTTTGCCCAACGCGATCCGTCGACCGACGATCCGAGTGAGGACGATTTGTATCCCGTTGGCTGCGCGGCGCGGGTGCTCAAGGCGCTCAAGCACAGCTCTGGCAACTACTCGCTCATCCTGCAGGGCCTGACTCGCATTCGGCTGAACGAGGTCCTGACCGAAGAACCCTACATGCGCGCACGGATCAGCCGTATCGTTACGCCCCAGGTCGAGGACGTCGAGGCCGAAGCGCTGGCCATGAGCCTCCGTGACGTGGCCAAGCAGGTGATTCAGCTCATGCCCGAGCTGCCTCGCGAGGCCGGCAGTTTGATCGATAGCATTCAGGCACCAGGCGCCTTGGCCGACTTGGTCGCCGCCAACCTCGATGCTCCTGTCGAAGAGAAGGCTCAGCTGATCGAGACAGTCGAAGTGAAAGAGCGTATCCGCAAGGTGCTGCGCCTGCTCACGCGCCAACTCGAGATCCTCAAGATGCGCGAGCGCATCAACTCTCAGATCAAAGAGGAGATGGGCAAAAACCAGCGAGAGTACGTGCTGCGTCAACAGCTCAAGGCCATCAAGGAAGAGCTGGGCGAGGACGAGGGCGATCAGGGCGATCTGGACGGTCTCGAAGAGCGATTGGCCAAGGCCCACCTGCCGAGCGAGGCCGACGGCGTCGCCAAAAAGCAACTCAAGCGCCTCCGCAGCATGCAGGTCGGCTCTGCCGAATACACGGTCGTGCGCACCTACCTCGACTGGATCTTGGACGTGCCATGGTCTGAGTCGACCGAGGACAACCTCGAAATCCTCGAGGTGCGTCGCGTGCTGGACGAAGACCACTATGGCCTCGACAAGGTGAAGAAGCGCATCGTCGAGTATCTGGCCGTTCGCAAGCTGAAGAAGGACAAAAAGGGACCTATTTTGTGCTTGCTCGGGCCACCCGGCGTCGGCAAAACCTCGCTGGGTCGCAGCATTGCCAAGGCGCTCGGACGCAAGTTCGTCCGGGTGTCGCTTGGCGGTGTGCACGACGAAGCGGCCATTCGCGGCCATCGCCGAACCTACGTGGGCGCGCTACCTGGCCAAATCATCCAAGGAATGAAAAAGGCCGGTACCGTGAACCCAGTGTTCATGATGGACGAGGTCGACAAGATTGGTCACGACTTCCGCGGTGACCCCAGCGCAGCTCTGCTGGAGGTGCTCGACCCCGAACAGAACAACACGTTCGCCGATCACTACCTCGAGATCCCCTACGATCTGTCGAGCGTGATGTTCGTGGCCACGGCCAACGTCGCTGATCCCATTCCACCGCCTTTGCGCGATCGCATGGAAATTCTCGAGATCCCGGGCTACACTCGGCGCGAGAAGCAGGCGATTGCCCGTCAGCACTTGATCCCCAAGCAGCTCGAAGAGCATGGGCTCAGCGCCGACACACTGGTGATCACCGATGAGGCGATCGAAGAGCTCATCGAGCACTACACGCGAGAAGCGGGTGTGCGCTCGCTCGAGCGCACCGTGGCCAGCGTCATCCGAGGCGTGGCGGTCAAGGTAGCCGAGGGCGATTTGACCAAACGCACCATCAAGACCGAGGACGACCTTCGCGAGTTCTTGGGGCCCATCAAGTACACGAGCGAAGTGGCCGAGCGGACTGAAGAAACCGGCGTGGCAACGGGTCTGGCTTGGACCAGCGTGGGTGGCGAAATCCTATTCATCGAAGTCACCAAGATGTACGGCACGGGCAAAATGCAGCTCACTGGCCAGCTGGGCGACGTCATGAAGGAAAGCGCCCACGCCGCTTTGTCCTATGTGCGCACCAATGCCGAGAAGTTCGGCCTGGCTCGCGACTTCATGGAAAAGAGCGACTTGCATGTGCACATCCCGGCAGGCGCCATGCCCAAGGACGGACCCAGCGCCGGCATCACGATGTTCACGGCCATTATCTCACTGCTCACGGGTATCCGCGTGCGGCACGACGTGGCCATGACGGGAGAAATTTCGCTCCGCGGTCGGGTGCTGCCCATCGGCGGCCTGAAAGAAAAGACGCTGGCCGCGCACCGCGCTGGCATCAAGCGAGTCATTGTTCCGGATCGCAACAAGGCTGACCTCGAGGAAGTGCCCAAGGAAATCCGCGACGAACTCGAGTTCGTGTTCGTGAGCAAGCTCGACGAGGTCCTGGAGGCCGCGCTCGAGAGCGTTCCGCAGCCTTCCCAGGCCTATCTCGACGAGGTGGCAAGGAAGGAAGCCGGTACGGCCTCCACCGCCAACTGAACCAAAGCCGCGAAGAAACGAAAAGGGCCCCTCCGCCAGGATGGGCCCTTTTCGTTTCCATGAGCCAACGGGGTGGCTCGTTTGTCGCGACCTTCTGTTTTTTCGATCGCGCGGACCGCACACGGTGGCCCGGGTGGCGCGCCCTGAAAAGCGCGTTCAGCTCGCGTCGACCTGAGGTACCGCGCCCAAGAAGTCGGATTTGCCGAGGTCTACACCGCTGTGGCGCAAGAGTGCGTAGGTGGTGGTGAGGTGGAAGTAGAAGTTCGGTAGGGCGAGTTGGTTCAGGTAGATGTGACCGACGATGCGTTTGCCTTCGGGCAAGAAGCCGAGTTGGACGAGCCGCTCGGCTGCGCCCTGGAAGTCTTGGGCCGTGATCGATTCGAGGAAGGCGAGTGTCCAGCGGATGCGTTCGCGCAGTTCGGCGACGGTTTGCTCGGTGTCGGCGTGGGGCGGAGGGGCCTGACCCGTCAGGCGTGCACCGATGAACTTGGCGTTGTCGCAGGTGGCTTGGATTTGATAGCTGAGCGGCAGCATGTCAGGCGCCAGGCGAGCGCTCAACAGCGTGTCGACGTCGAAATTTTGGGCTGCAGCGTAGTCTTCGGCTTTCTCGAGCCACAGCTCGAGATGGCGCAACATTTTGGAGACCTGAGGGATCGAGGCTGTGTACATCGACATGGCCTGGCAGCACTGGTCCGCAGCGCGTGAGCTGTCAAGGAAGGGCGAGACCAGACGCTGTTGAAGCGTCAAAACCAGCAAGTCACCGTGAGCCGCCTTCATGCACCGGGCTTGCGCTGGTTGAGCAGGGCGCGGACGCAAAGAGCAAGAGCTAGGGGGCGATAGGGCTTGAAAAGTATCGAGCTGTGCGGATCGCGATCCCCGAGGTCCAGGGCCGCGTCGCCCGAGTAGCCAGTTGTATAGACGACGGGAAAGTCGCCGCGTTCACGGCGCAGACGGGCCGCAAGCTCCACGCCGTCCGTTCCGGGTAGGATGACGTCGGTGATGAGCAGATGGAGGTCGACGCCTTGGAGCTGTTCGAGGGCTTGTTCGGCCGAGGCGAAGGTGTGTACGTCGTAGCCCAGGCGCCGGAGTTCGCGACCCATCAGTTCGCGCAGCTGCGCCACGTCCTCGACGAAAGCAAGGGTCTCGGTGCCAGTGCAGTCTTCGCTCTCGTCGTGGACGCTTCTCGAGGGCGTTGAATTGCACGTCGGAAAGCGCAACTCGAAGGTCGAGCCCTCGAAGGGTTTCGATTTCAGGTGGATGGTGCCGTGAGCTACCGTGACGATCTCGTGTACCGTGGATAAGCCCAGGCCTGTCCCGTGGCCGGCCGCTTTGGTGGTGAAAAAGGCCTCGAATACCTGAGACTTCACCTCTTCGCTCATGCCGACGCCTCGGTCTTGGACGGCCAGAATCAGCTGGTCGCCCGAACTCGTCTGATGTTCTTGCGCGCGCTCGACGCGAGTCGTCACCGAGACCACTCCGCCTTCGGGCATGGCGTCGCGCGCGTTGATCACCAGGTTCATGATGCACTGCTCGAGCTGGCCGCTGTCGATCAACACGTAAGGGGCTCCGACTGCCAGCTCGAGCTCGAGCTGGTGTCGCTCGCCCAGCAAACGGTCGAGCAGCTTGCTCATGCGGGTGACCGCTGCGTGTACGTCCGTCGGTTCCACCTTGCCGATACCGCGGCGGCTCAAGGACAACAGTTGCCGCGTCACCAGAGTCGCGCTGGCCGCTGCTTGTTCGATGTCGCTCACGGCTTCGTCCGACTCCGTGTCGCTCGAGCCGTCCCGTAGCACCGCCGTCGCCGCCAAGACGATCGTCAGCAGATTGTTGAAATCGTGGGCGATACCGCCAGCGAGCCGGCCGAGCATCTCCATGCGCTCGGCGTGCTCCCTCTCGCTGCTCTTGCGCGCCCGCTCCTGCTCGGCCTTGCGCGCGTCGGTCACGTCTTGCCCTTCGAAGATGATGAGCTCCACTACCCCTTCGCCCATCACTGGTTTGAATGAGCAGTCGATGTAGTACTCGCCTGCTTGCTGCGAAAAGTACGCTTCAAAGCGCGCGAAGCGACCGCTGCGAGCGGCGGCCAGAGCCGCGTGGAGCTTACGCAGCTCCGTTGGCTCCCGGGTCCACCAACTCAGCTCGGCAAGGCGCTGGCCGAGGACTTCGTTCGATGGGAGACCCACTCGATCCAAAGCGGCGCGGTTGGCAGCCAATATCACACCGTGGGCGTCGAGCAGGCTGATGAAATGGTGCGCGTTTTCGAAGATTGCGCGGAACTTGTCGTTGGCTTGACCCAGCTGCCTCGTGCGCAGGCTCACGCGGCTCTCCAGGTCGCGATTGGCAAGCGCCAGCGCTCGCTCCGTGGCTGCGAGCGAGCTGATGTCGCGACCGACCAGGAGCCAACCCCGGTTGTCGATCGGAAAGCGGCGCAGCTCCCAGGTCGTGCCGTCGACTTCGAGGCGTCGACCTTCTTCGCTCTGTCCCGCGTCTGCCGTGACGAAGTCCGGAAGTGCCTCGTCGAGACCATGACCGATGGCCGAGGAGAGGGCCGAGACGGCCCGGACGAAACTCTCGCCGGCCGGGTTGGCGTCGACGATATGATTTTCGCCGTCGAGCACCAGAATCGCGTCGCCTTGAGATTCCACCCACAGGTCGCGCGCGACTGGCGCCAGTTCGAATACGCGCGATCGCAACAGGCCAAAGGCCGACGCGGCCGCACCGAGCGTGAAAAAGAAAGGCGCGAAATCTCGCTCGCCCAAAATGCGAACGGGCGTGAAGCTCAGCATGCTACCCACCGCAGGAATGAGAATGCTGAGAGTCAGCGTCGTGATCTGCGAAAGGTAGAGGCGGTGCCGCAGGAAGCCCGAGCGCACGAGCAAGCCGACGCCGATGAAGAACAGCGCGTAAATCTGCAAAAATAGCAGGTAGTCGAGGGGCTCGAATGGGTAGGTAAGCCGCAGCATCGGCTCCGCTACGAGCGCCGCGCCGCGCCGCGTCAGCCCGTGCCAGGGCGATGTCGCCAGCACTACCGATGCCAGCGTCGTGAGACCCAGCAAGAGAGGCGCGACAGGGCGCGGGAATCGTCGCCCCGTGTACTCGGCAGCGAACAGCACGAAACACAGAGCGACGGCGCCGTCGAAGCAAAACTGGAAACCGTCCCAGAATAGCTTGGCTTCGAGGCTTGGACTCAGGTGCTCGAACAGGTAGCCAAGCACGATCAACAGCTCGCTCCAAAGAACGAGCTTGAGGTAGTGGGCGTCTTTGCGACCGCGCGCCTGACGGCGCACCAGACAGATGCACCCCACGACGGTTGCCGCCGCCAGGACCACCAAAAATCGGAAGAGTTCTACGGTCAAGAGCGTACTCCAGCTGACTGGCAACGTAGGCAGCGTCGCGGCTTGGCACAAACTCGCGGAGCGCCGAGCGGGGCCTGGGATTCGGCGGGCGCCCGAGTATGATCTTGGAGCACGTGGGACGCTCGAGGTGGTTTTTTGTAGGTGTTTTGCTCCTCTCGGCTTGTGATTCGCCAGCGCCGCGCGTCCAGCCCGAGGCGCCACTGGCGCGCGTGTCTTCCGGCCCGCTGGCGCACCAGCCCGATCTCTGTGAGAGCGAGCTGACGCGCCTCCTGACCCTTCCCGAACTCCAGGGGGCACCGGGCTTCGAGAAGGAGCGGGCCGAAATCCTGGGGCGAGCGCGGGCCACGCCCGTCTATTTCTGGAGGACCCCCGTGCCCGCTCCACTAGACGTCACGGGCGAGGCTTTCCGGCTCGAGCTCGAACAGAGCGAAGATCCGGCTGGCACTATCCAGGATGCACTGCGCAAGTGGCGCGGTGACTTGCCGGCACGCCGCGCGCTGTTCTTGAGCGAAGGTTACCTCTACGCCGAGCGGCCCATCTTGGCGCTCCGTTACTCGCAGATGCTGCGACTCGACCACCTGTTTCGTGAGCCGCGGGTCTTGATCCAACGCGGCGCGGAGATCCTGGTCGCCGTCCGTCGCGAGGGGCGCTACTGGTTCGATGGTGGGGAGACGGCACGCGAGGCGCGCCTGCTGTTGCTCGATCGCGTGTTTCTGCCCAGTGACGAGCCAGCGCGCGCGCTGCACATCGATCTGCGAGCGCTGTCGCGGCAACTGGGCACTTCTCGCATCCACGTCGAGCGCCTGACGGATGAAGGCTTGGTGGCGCGTCTGCAGTACGGCGCCACCGCAGAACGCCTGGAAACCATGGCGATCTTGGCCCCCCAAGCCGACGGTTCGGCCCGGCTCGAGTGTGAGCAAAGTTTGCCCGGCTCCCGAGCCCGATTGCTCGCGGCGCGGCTGGTCGCCGATCGCCACCGCCGTCTGATCGCGCCCGTCCTGGCTGCCGTCGATCACATGGTTGATCTCGGCTTGCCGTTCGACGAGCCGCGGACCGAAGAAGGTCAGCAAGACGGCAAGCTGCGCGTTGGCTTTCGTGACGCCTACGTGCATGGGCAGACGACCTACGAGTTCAACGGCGATAAATACTACGTCTTTGACGGTTTCGGCCGGCCGCGGCTGCCTCAGGTGTGCATCGATTTCATCACCGATGCGCTCGATTGGGCGACGGGTGGGGCTTGGGCGCCGCGCGGTCAGGCGCGTGTTCGTCGGAAGGGTGCTCTGCATTTTGCGAGCTTCGAACTGGAAAATCCGCGTAGCGTCGAGAACGTGGCCGAGTTCGCTTCGTCACGGCCCGAGTGGTTCGACGTGGTCTGGCTCGAGGGCGACGAGCGAGTGCCTTTGCTGCGGCGTCCCGAGTTCTTCCAGAACTTGGCGCGTACTTGGGAGCGGTACGAGCTGGGCGATATCGTCTTCATCAATGGCCTGCGCAGCGACCAGAAGTACCATTTTCATTCGTTCTTCATCGTCGAGCGCGATCCGCTCTCGGGCATGCCCACCCTGCTTGGGGCGAACGCAGGCCAGCCGCAGCTCCGCACCTGGGAAGGTGAGATGAGCAATGCTCCCCGGCGCTACGTCGTGGCGCGCGTGCGGCTCAAGCACGGCTTACTGGAACGGGCCTACCGCCAGGCGCAGGAGCAGCCGGGCGTGCCGCTTTCGCTTCCGAGTAGCGGACAACTCACGGATGTGGCTTCAAAATCCGACCTGCCCGGGCTAGAGGGACCCGGGTGAACGCCTCGACGTCTTCCGCCTCGGACAGTCCTGCTCGCCCTGTCCGTATCGCCCTCCTCGGCTCCGGCACCGTCGGAGGTGGCGTCCTGAAGCTGCTCCACGAAAATCGGATCGCTCTGGCCAAGAAGGTCGGCGCTCCGCTCGAAGTAGCGCACGTCTTGGTTCGCGATCTCGCCAAGGACCGTGTCTCCGAGTGCCGGCCCGAATGGCTGACGACCGATCCCGAGCGCGTCTTCGCCGACAGCGAACTCGACGTCGTCATCGAGGTGATCGGCGGCGAGACCCCGGCCAAGGGCTTGATCGAGCGTGCCATCGACCAAGGCCTGACCGTCGTGTCCGCCAACAAGTTTCTTTTGGCCAAGCACGGCCCAGCGCTGCTCGAACGCGCGCAAAGAGCCGGCGTCGACTTGGCGTTCGAGGCCTCGGTCGGTGGCGGAATCCCTATCATTCGCACGCTGCGCGAAGCTCTGACCGGTGACTCGGTCGAGTCGATCCACGGTATCTTGAACGGCACCTGCAATTACATCCTCACCCGCATGCGTCAGGCCGGCATCGGCTTTTCGGAAGCCTTGAAAGAAGCGCAAGAACTCGGTTATGCGGAAGCCGATCCAACTCTCGACGTCGAAGGCTTCGATGCCGCGCAAAAGCTGATCGTCGTCAGCATGTTGGCGTTCGGCTCCCGCCTTTCGGTCGACGCGGCGCCTGTCGAAGGCATTTCTGCCATCGATGCCGTCGATTTTGCCGCTGCGGAGCGCTTTGGGTTCACTATCAAGCATTTGGCCATCGGGCGCGATTTGGGTCACGAACTCTCGTTGCGTACCCACCCCACGCTGGTGCCCAAGAGCAGCGTACTGGCGAACATCGACGGTGTACTGAACTGTGTTTACATCAAAGGGCGCGCGCTCGGCCCGTGCATCCTGGTGGGACGTGGCGCCGGCGATTTGCCGACGGCCGTTAGCGTCGTCGCGGATCTAGTCGACGTGGCTCGCTCACGCATCGAAGGCGACAAGGGCCTGTCGACGCGCGGCATCTTCGCACAGAAGCGCGAACTCCAGTCGCTCGACCAGCTCTGCACTCGCTACTACTTGCGCTTCGACGTCACTGATTCACCCGGGGTGCTGGGTATCTTGGCGACCTCGCTCGGTAGGCACGGGGTCAGCATCGAGCAGATGGTCCAAGAGATTCACAAGGCCGAGCAATCACTGGCATCGGTCCTCATTATCACCCACGAGACGCGCGAAGGCTCGCTTCAGCAGGCCCTCGCGGAATTGTCGCGCGAACCGTTCCAGAAGCGCCCACCCCGCTTCTTGCGCATCGAAAATATCTGATGATGGCCGAGTCGCAGCGGGTGCCAGCCGCGAGCGCGCCGCTCGGGGTGTTCGACTCGGGCCTGGGCGGGCTCACGGTCGTGCATGCCCTGCGCCAGAGCTGTCCTCACGAGGATATCATCTATCTGGGCGACACGGCGCGCGTGCCCTACGGGACCCGCTCGGCCGCGACCGTCATTCGCTATGCGCGCGGCTGCGCTGGTGTCTTGACGGAGCGGGGCGTCAAGGCGCTCGTCATCGCCTGCAACACAGTGAGCGCGGTGGCCGTCGACATCTTGCGAGCCGAGCTGGACATCCAGGTCGTCGGCGTCGTCGGTCCGGGCGCGCTGGCCGCGGTCGAAGCGGCCGATGCCGAGGCGAATCGCACGGGTGGTCCCCCGCCGCGCATCGGCGTACTCGGAACCCAGGGCACCATCAACTCCGGCGCTTACGCGCGGGCAGTCAGTCGGCTCAGCACGCGACTCGAGGTGCTGGGTCGGGCCGCGCCTCTGCTGGTTCCGCTCGTCGAAGAGGGCTGGCTCACCGGTCCAGTGCCCGAGCTCGCGGTCGAGCGCTACGTGGGCGAACTGCTCGGGCAAGGCGCGGGCGTGATCGTCCTCGGCTGCACGCACTACCCGCTGCTCCGGCCGCTCGTCGAAAGCGTAGCTGAGCGGCTCGCCGGTCATCGGGTGCCCGTCGTCGATAGCGCCGAGGCGACTTCGCGGCTTGTACACGAGATGCTCTTGGAAGGGCGTATTGCGCCCACACCCAAGACTTCAGAAGGTTCGCTCGAACTCTTGGTCACCGATTTGCCGGGCGGCTTCCAACGGGTCGCCGACCTGTTCCTGGGCGAGCACACGCCCGACGCGCGTCAAATCGATCTGACGATGGGCTGAGGCGGGTGCGTCCCGCGGTCTCTCGCCGGATGACGAGGAGCTGCGAGCGGTCTTGGCCCCAGCCAGCTCAGCTCAGCTCAGCTCAGTGCCTTCGTCCGCTGCGCAGTGGTAGAGGACTGCCATGCGCACGGCCACACCAGCCTCGACCTGATCGAGCACGCCCGACTGCGGCCCGTCGGCGATGTCTTCGTGGATTTCGACGCCGCGGTTCATCGGTCCGGGATGCATGACAAGTGCGCCCGGTTTGGCCAGGGCGAGCCGCCTGGGGTTCAAGCCCCAGATGCGTCCGTACTCGCGGGTGCTGGGGAACAACGCGCCGCCCAGTCGCTCCAGCTGTATCCGCAACATCATGACGACATCGGCGCCTTCGAGCGCGGGCTCGATCCGGTCGTGCACTTCCCATCCGAGTTCTTCTGCGCGCAGGGGCAACATGGTGCGCGGACCGGCAAAGCGCACCTTGGCCCCGAGCAGCGGCAAGAGCAGAGCATTGGAGCGCGCCACGCGGCTGTGGAGGATATCGCCGCAAATGGCTACGGTCTTGCCTTCCAGGCTGCTTCCGAAGTGTTGCCGCATGGTGAAGGCGTCGAGCAACGCTTGGGTCGGGTGTTCGTGCATGCCGTCGCCGGCATTGACCACGGCCGCTCGGCTGCGATTTGCAACGATGTGGGGCGCGCCGGAGGCGGAGTGCCGGATCACCACGACGTCTGCGTGCATGGCGTTCAGCGTCGACATCGTGTCGTGCAGAGTCTCGCCTTTGCTGGTGCTCGACGTGCTGGCCGAGATGTTGACGACGTCGGCGCCCATGCGTTTGCCTGCTAGCTCGAAGCTGGTGCGCGTGCGCGTCGAGTTCTCGAAGAAGACGTTGAGTATCGTCTTGCCCCGCAGGGTGGGGACTTTGCGGATGGGGCGTCGGGTGATCTCGAGGAACGTTTCGGCAGTATCGAGGAGCCGTACGGCCGTTTCGCGGCTCAGGCCCTCGATGCCGAGCAAGTGGCGAAGGCGAAGATCCTTCATGACGGGCTTTCGGGGCTAGCGCCTTCGGGGGCGGGAGGGGGAGTCGTCGGATGGTCGAAGGGCACGGCCACGGCAGACAGGCTGCCCGAATTCACCACGACGTCGACGCGCTCGTGCCGCTCGACCTGGACCTTCTTTACGACATAGTCGGCCTGTATAGGCAGTTCTCGGCCTTCGCGGTCGATCAGCACGCAGAGCTGGACGCGGGCGGGGCGACCGTAATCGAGCAACGCATCGAGCGCCGCCCGAATGGTTCGGCCGGTGAACAGGACGTCGTCGCAGAGGACGACGGAGCGGCCCTCGAGGGAGAGCGGCAAACGCGTGGGTCCAATCGTGGGACTTGGCAGACTGGTACTGGCGTCGTCTCGGTAGAGCGCGATGTCCACGCTGCCTAGCGGCACCTGGCCTTCGGTTTCACCAATGAGGGTGGCCAGTTGCTCCGCCACCGGCAAACCGCCGCGTCGGATGCCGACCAGCAGGAGGCCCGCAATGCCTCGGTGACGTTCGACGATCTCGCCCGCGACGCGCCGGAGTCCGCGGGCGGCATCCTCGGGATCGAGCAGGGACCTCATCTGGGGCAGGTGGCTAACACGACGCGTGGGACGAGGGGAGGGGAAAGGGTGGGGGCCGCCGGGCGAATGGGGCCGCCTCTTCGGTCAGCTGACGCCCGCGCTCAGTGCAAGAGATGCTTGTCATCCTTGCCGTCTTTTTGGTCCTTGCCGCCCTCGATGACCCGGAGTCCGCTCTTTTTGGCTTTGCGCGTGCGCTCTTGGCCGTCGGTCTTGGCCTCGGCTTCGAGCCGGGCCAGCCGGTAGCGGAGGTAGAACTTGCGGAGCGGCGAGGGACTGCTGCCGCCCAGCACGTAACCCCAGCCCATGCCGGCAAAAGCGGCGACGTGACCCGAGGGCGGGACGGCCCCGGCAATGAGGTACAGGACGCTGGTGCCGACCACGAACAAGATGAGCATCGAGGAGCTGACCGGCAGCACGAAGAAAAGCTGGACGGTGCGGCCGCGGAACGAGCAGGCCCAGGCGATGGCAATGCCCTCGACCACCGGGATGGCCCCAAAGTAGTCTCCGGGCGCGAGCCTCGGACTGGGACCGAGCGCCAGCGTCACTAGGAACTGGGTGCCGTACGAGAGGATGGCAATCGCCAGCAGAAAGCGGGCGAACCGCCGTGAGCCGAAGCTCTCTTCGAGCGATGCGCCCAGGAAGTACAGACCGAGCAGTGCCGAGAGGATATGACTGATCGTGCCTTGCGGCATGTGAAGTAGGGACGCCGTCAGCAGACGCCAAACTTCGCCTTGCGCGATGGCGGCCGTATTGCCAGTGAACCAGAAGAAGCTGTCGGATGAAGCTCCGCCCCAGTTCAGCGCGACCGCGAACAACAGCCAGATGACGAACAGGCCAATCAGGACGACCCGCAGCACCGGCCCGGGCTTGGGCAAGTTCATCTGCATCGTTGCCGAGTCGCCGCGCATTCCTGATCCACTACCCCGCGGCACAGGGTGCGACAAGCTGGACACAGTGCGAAACGGGCTGCTGGTGAGCCAGCAACTTCAGAGCGCGATGGGCTGAAGCGGCTCACAATGGGCAGGAACCACGACGCCTCGCGCCGTGAAGGCGCGACAAGTGGTGAAATAAGTGGCTTCGGTCTTGCCGGCCTCGAAGGCTTCGACGCGGTATTTTACCGTCACGCCGGGCACCAGGTTGACGATGCGAGCCGTCTGGCCGCAAAGGGTGCCGCCCGAGGGCGCGGACGAACCCCCACCGCCGCTTCCTCCCTCGCCGCCTTGGCCACCAGCTCCGCCCGGCTGCGGAACGTCCTGACCGGTCTGGACGACGAACCTTTCTATCTGGCCCGGACCCGTGCCGCAGCGCAGTTCGAGCAGGCTGCCGGACAAAGAGACGCTGATGCCAGTCGGCCCGATCTGGCCGCTGTCGAGCAGTGGCGCGCAACCCTGCACGTAGACCCGGCTGTTCAGCTGTGCCTCCACTCCGAGAGCCGACTGCCCACCTTCGCCACCTTGGCCTCCCGCGCCGCCGTATCTGACGTCATCCTCGCCGCGACAGGTGGTCGTCCAACGGGGAAAAACCGGAGCGCCGTCGGCATCGACCACCACGCGGACGCCCGGGCTCTGGGTGCGAAGTCCGCTAGCGTCGAAAGCCTCGACGAACGCGGTGTAGCGCCGGCCGGGTGTCACGAAGCCGAAGTAGGCAGCACTCTTGCAGCTGAGGACTTCGCTGCTGGCCAATGCGAACGGCTCGTCGAGATCCGACGTCACGTCGATCAGCGTTGCTTGGTAGAGCCGGACCGCGCCCTCCGCGTCTAGGCAAACCTGCTTCCCCAGGAAATCCGCCGGCTGGACCTGAACTGACGTGGCTATCAACGTGCCATCCGTCACGGAGGTCGTGCTGTTGCAGGCAACCGCCACGAGCGCAGCTGCCGCCGCCGCGTTGCGGCCGGTCAGGAGGGACAGGAGGGAGCTTGGACGCGCACGAACCATGGCGCCGGGGCGTAGCAAGAGCGGCCCTCCGGGGGAAGGCGGACCCGACCGTCAGTAGGCCAGGGGGATGTATTGCCGCTGGTCCGTGGCCGGTTCGACGACCATGAGCCGGTCCGAACGGAGTAGGAGCAACGCGCGCCGCTGGGGTTCGGCGAGTTCGGGCTCGGGATGCGGGGCATCACATTGTCGCACGGCACGCAGAGCAGGGCGGATCAACTCAACGGCGGCTTCGCCGTTCTTCCTACCGTAGCGGACCTGCAGATCGTGCGAGAAAGTCGTCTTGCACGAAGCATGGGCCCCGCTTCGTAGCTCGACGTCTTCCGACAGTTCCAATTCTTCGTGCGCCGCGGTCGCCGTCAGCGTCACGGTGCTGGTGCGCTGGCTGCGGAACATGCTGATCGGACTTGGCGGCGACAGTATCTTTTTCTCGGGCGAGTCGGAGGTCCAGGTCGTGCCGATCCGCAGGATCTCGTCCGACGGCGACTCGCGACGAATGGGTGTGTCGGCTGGACCATCGTTCCCGCCACAGGAGGCGAGCAGCAAAGCGCCA
This sequence comes from Polyangiales bacterium, assembly GCA_038324055.1. Taxonomy (GTDB): domain Bacteria; phylum Myxococcota_A; class Polyangia; order Polyangiales; family Polyangiaceae; genus NIC37A-2. The sequence goes on from JBBQHO010000063.1 coordinate 15,345, forward strand.
CAGACAACGGTGACTCGACGTGCGGCAAACATCAGCCTTTGCTCCCACCTTCGCCGGTTTTCGGCAACATGAAATCACACACGGCCAGGTCCCAAGGACGACCAATGACGTCGCAGACGTTCGTGAATTCCTCGATGTCTGGATCGTCCGTGCTGATTTTGGTTGGCAGATCCGCGCAAGTGGACGCCGCCGTTGTTGCGTCGTCTTGCGCGCAGGTGGCCGCGGCGCTCAGCGCAGCCACGCAATCTTTTTGCGCTTGCGCGGCAGGCCCGATGGGGCCGGCAATGCCGTGCAGGCACTGGCCTTTGTAGAAGCGTTTGCAGGCTGCCACGTCGTCCGGAGTGACGATGCCTCCGATTTCGCAGTCAGGCGAAGCTTCGCAGCGCAGGTATTCGATCTCGCGACACTCCTTGGTGCCGACGGCCCCGGTATTGCACGCGCCGGTTACGGTGCTCGCACCGAGAATCAAGAAGGGGAGGAGCGAACGCAGGCGAACGGCCATGAAGGTTTTTGGCTAGCACGACGTTCGCGGCGGGGGCGAGTTTTTGGGGTTGCTCTCGCGCGTGCCGAGCGCTCTGCTTCGGACGTGTTCTCCGCCCTCGTGCTTTCTGCAGGTCTCGGCACGCGCCTCCGGCCGCTGACCGATGAGCTGCCGAAGCCCCTTGTCCCGGTCGGCGACCGGCCGTTGCTCGTTGCCACCCTTGAGAAACTGCTGGAACTCGGAGCAGACAGCGTAGCGGTGAACACTCACTATCATGGTGATAAAATAGCCAGTGCTATCGAATATTTAGGAACGAAAGTTCATGTGGTGAACGAGGTTGAAATTCGCGGTACGGCTGGTGGCATCGCCGGCGCTCGTCATCTCTGGGGCTGCGAACCGTTGCTCGTCGTCAACGGCGACATCTCGGGCAGTCTGCCGGGCATCGAGCTCGTGGCTCGAGCGACCGACGGACTCGTGCTCGGCGTGACACCGGCGCCTCTCGGCTTGGGCACGGTGGGTATTGGCGCCCTGGGGCAGGTAGTACGGCTGCGCGGTCGGACCTTCGGAAATGAAGTGCGGAGCGGTGACTATGTCGGAATGGCCGTGCTCGGTCGCGCCTTGGTCGACGCGCTGCCCCTCGAAGGCTGCTTGATAGGTGACGTCGCGTTGCCACTACTGGACCAAGGAAGACGCATCGACACTCTCGAGTTGTCTGGTGCGTTCTCGGACGTCGGCTCGCTGACGGGCTACCTCGATGGCAATGTCGCCTGGCTCCGTGACCGCGGAGCGCAGGCTTTCGTCGGTTTGGGGGCGAGCGTCGGGCAGAGTGTGGAGCTGGAGGGCAGCGTCGTTGGCGCCGGGGCCGAGGTCGTGGGGGTAGGAAAGGTCGAGCAGTCGGTGATCTGGCCCGGCGCCCGCGCCGTTGCGCCTCTCAATCGCGCGGTCGTGACGCGTCGCGGCCTGGTCCAGGAAGCGGGGGCCCGGTGAGCTGGTTTCAACGGTTGCTCGGTCCCGTCGAGCTCGACGGCGCCGCGCGTCATTTGATTGGGTCCGAAGGCGCGTTCGTGGCGCGCGATCACGAGCGCACGTTCATGGGGGCGTTCCCTTGTGAGCGTTCAACCGCAGTCGATCCCGAGCCCGATTTGCGTCCGACCGCGTGGGCCAGCCCGCTGCCGCGGTGGCTGGGGCTCCTCCCCTACGAAGCATTCCGCGGTGCGGAGCGGACGAGAGCGCGCGACACGCGCGCCGCCCCGTTGCTCGATTGCTGTGAATGGCGGCGTTACCCAGCGGTCGCCGTGCACGATCGCGGCGCGCTCCGCGTCGAGGGCGAAGACGAAACAGCCGTGGTGCGCCTGGCCGAGCTCCTCACGCAACCGGTGCGTGCCGCGGGCGCTCCCGCGCGTCTCGCCTGGGCCGCTCCCGCGGAGGCTGGTGAGGCCCATGCAGAGCGCGTTCGTCGTGCCCTCCAGCAGATCGATGCTGGACAGCTCTACCAGGTGAATTTGGCGCGTCGCTTCGAATTCACCACGGAAAGCCACCCGATCGAGCTTCTCGAAGCACTCGGCCCCGCGGGGCGCGCACCTTTTTCTCTTGCGCTGTCCTTCGGTGAAGTGGGCGTCGTCAGCGGTTCGCCGGAGCTGTTCCTGGACGTGACTCCCGACGGCCGCATCGAGACCCGACCCATCAAGGGTACCCGGCCTCGGGGCGCCACACCCGCTCTGGACCTGGTGCAGCGGACCGAACTCGAGCTGAGCGAAAAAGAGCAGGCCGAGCTGACCATGGTCATCGACTTGGAACGCAACGATCTGGGGCGTGTCGCCGAAGTCGGAAGCGTTCACGTCAGCCGCGCACCCCATGTCGTGACCTACCCCACGGTCCACCACCGAGAGGCTGCCGTGACCGCCCAACTGCGCGCGGGCGTGACGCGCACGGAGCTGTTGGAGGCAACGATGCCGAGCGGCAGCGTCACCGGCGCACCCAAGCAACGGGCGATGGAGCTCATCGCCGAACTGGAACCGGTACGCCGTGGCCTCTATACCGGCGCGCTCGGCTTGCTGGGCCACGACGGGCATCTGCGGCTATCGATGGCCATCCGCGTGCTGACCCTGCGCGGTGCGCTGGGCCACTACTACGCTGGCGGCGGCATCGTGGCCGAGAGCGTGCCGGAGAGTGAGGTCCGCGAGACCTGGTGGAAGACGCGCCTCCTGGGCGCGTTGCTGGATGTAGAAAACTAGGCCCAAGCGGCGCTGCCCGGCTAACCCCGGAGGCACCATGAACTCGTCACCGGTGAACCTGCGCAATCTCGAGCGCATTCAAGAAGGAGCGAGTGGCCGAGGTTCGCGCCTGGGTACGCTCTTTCTGGCTGCAACCGGTACGGCTGCAGTGCTCGTCGCTGCCGTCGCCCTGCGTGGGCGCTCGGGGCCGCCTCGCACCGCGCCTGTCGATCAGCTCGCCGTCTTGGTCGCCGAAGCCGAGGCGACGAAGAAGCCGTCCGAACCCGATTTGGATGCAGCCGAACTCGGCTTTCCGGAACTTCTGAGCGACGCCGATACGCGCACGACTGCGCTCGTGGCCGTGAAGGACAAAGAGGGTCGCCTCATCGAACCCGGGGCCGCAGCGCCCGCGCCGACGGAGCCTCCCCCGGCGCTCGATCAGTTGCCCGTCGTGCCCCTGCCCGCCGGCACTCTGCTCAGCGCGACTACGGTTACGACCGAGCCCAAGGACGAGCTCACCCAGCTCGCCGTACGCGCATCCACCGTTTCGGCCAAAGGCCCCGAGGCCCCTTCGGGGACAGACGGCGGCTACGCCGTTCAAGTGGCGAGCTTCAAGGAGCAGGACGATGCCGAACGCTTCGTCGGTGAGCTACGCCGTCGCGGTCACCGGGCCTTTCGCCTGGCGGCCAACGTGCCCGGTCGGGGGCTCTGGCACCGGGTGCGAATCGGCTCGTTCGAGACCAAGTACGAGGCGACGCTCTACAAGAAAAAGCTGGAAGACGGCGAGCGTCTCACGGCCCTGGTCATCGACCCCGACAAGGTCGAGCGGCAGGAACAAGTGCGAGCTGCCAAGTTGGCCGAACGCATCAGAAAGTTCGGCGGCGAGTAGGCGACGGGGGGCTCTGGTGTAGAGTGCCCCCTGTGAGTTCAATTCAGGTCGAGCTTCTGCCACCTCAGGCCGCGCGCGTTCTCAAAGCCGACGGTCCGCTGCCCATGAAGATGCTGGCGGCCAGGGGCGTCGTACCCGGCTTGGCTCCCGGAGAGGCCTTGGCCGTCCTCGTCGCCTTGAGCGAAGAGGGCCCCGGCGAGGTTCGCACCCAGGCTCTGGCTACGCTTGGCGCATTGCCCCGGCCCCTGCTGGAGGGCGCGCTAGCAGGCGATCTGCAAGCTGGCGTTCTGGTCGCCCTGGTCGGCGCCGTCGGCAACGATCTCGAGATTTTGCCGCGCCTCTTGCGCATGGCCGCGATCAGCGAGGAGATGCTGTGCCGTCTGGCTGAACTGGCGACCGAAGCTGCTAGCGAAATCATCGCCACCAACGAATCGCTTTTGCTGCGCTTCCACGGGGCCATCGAAAAGCTGTACATGAACAAGCGCGTGCGCATGTCGACCGCCGATCGCCTGATCGAGCTGGCGGTGCGCAACAACCTCGAGCTCGATTTCCCCGCCTTTCGTCTCGCGGCGCAGGCGATTGCCAACGAGCTCATCCCCGAACCGACCGAAGAACCGACCTTCGACGACGAGCTGTTCTTGGTGACGGACGTGATGGCGGAAAGCCTCACGCTCGATCCGACGGTCGAGGACGTGGTGGACGTCGACGACGAGGGCGCCGAGGAAATCAAAGAGAAGTTCAAGCCGTTGGCGCAGCAAATCGCCGACATGACCATCAGCCAGAAGATCCGAACTGCCACGCTTGGCAACGCCACAGCGCGCATGCTGCTGGTGCGCGATACGAACCGGCTGGTGGCCGAGGCGGCAGTCAAGAGTCCGCGCCTGACGGAGAGCGAAGCGGCCCAGATCGCGGCCAGCCGCGCCGTCAGCGACGACGTGCTGCGGGTGGTGGCGACGAATCGCGATTTAACGCGAAGTTACCAGGTGAAACTGAACCTGATTATGAACCCCCGGACGCCCTTCACCTTCTCGTCGCGGCTCTTGCCACACTTGCGCGACAACGACGTCCGCAACCTGGCCCGCCGTGACGGCATCGTGCTCAGCCTGCACCCGCACAACGACCGGGGCACCGGG
>JBBQHO010000064.1:0-19950 GCA_038324055.1 Polyangiales bacterium
GAGCTGACGACCCATGTGGGGAGCGTCACTCGAGGACAGGACGAGGGGCTCAGCGGAGGCAAAAATGGCGAACCCGCAGATGGTGATGTACGAAGAGGAGTTCCATCAGATCCAAGGGGTCGTCGACCGCTTGGTTCGAGAAGCGAACGCCAAGGTCGTATTCATCATCGACAAGAATGGTCAACTCATCGCTGCGAGCGGTGAGGTAGAAGAAATCGACACGACGTCGCTGGCGTCCCTGACGGCGGGCAATATCGCCGCCACTGGAGGGATCGCCAAACTGCTGCGCGAGAACGAGTTCGCCACGCAGTTCCACGAAGGTGAAAACCAGAACATCCACATCCAGCTCGTGGGAAACCGCGTGATTCTGGTGGTGATTTTCGATGCCAAGTCGAGCTTGGGTCTGGTCCGCCTGCGGGTCCGCAAGGCGACCGACGAGCTGATCAAGATCTTCGAGGCGCTCCTGAACAAGGTCGTTGCGCCTGGCGGCGATTCGCCGTTCGCCGAGATCACCGACGACGACATCGACAGCCTTTTCAACGACTGAGGACCCCGAGCTTATGAGCTTCATCAACTACATGGCTCGGGAGATCAACTGCAAGATCGTGTACTACGGTCCGGGTCTCTGCGGCAAAACCACGAATCTCCAGCACATCTACGAGCGCACCAATCCCGACGCCAAGGGCAAGATGATCAGCTTGGCAACGGAGACCGAGCGCACCCTGTTCTTCGACTTCTTGCCGCTCTCGCTGGGCGAAATTCGCGGCTTCAAGACGCGCTTCCATCTCTACACCGTGCCGGGTCAGGTTTTTTATGACGCCAGCCGCAAGCTGATCCTCAAGGGCGTCGACGGCGTGATCTTCGTGGCCGACAGTCAATTCGAGCGCCTCGAAGCCAATCAAGAGAGCCTCGACAACTTGCGCGACAACTTGGCCGAGCAAGGTTACGACCTCTCCAAGCTGCCCTTCGTCATTCAGTACAACAAGCGCGACCTGCCGAACGTCGTCGATCTCCCAGAGCTTCGTGAAACTTTGAATCCCATGGGGGTGCCCGACTTCGAGGCCAATGCCCGCACCGGAGAGGGCGTGTTCGAGACGCTGAAGGCGGTCAGCAAGTTAGTCCTGACCGAGCTCAAAAAGGGCCAGGGCGGCTGAGGAACAGTGCTGGGAGCGCCGGTGCGGAGCGGTCGATGAAGAACGCAGAGCCCGACCCCAGCAAGCTCGACGAAGATAGCCTGCGCGAGGCTGCTCTCTCCTACCTCGACCGCTACGACGCCTCGGTCGCGCAGCTCCGTCGAGTACTCCTGAGGCGGGTCGCCAAGTACGGTAAGCCCGACGGCGAAGAAGCAGCGCTCGAGCGCGTCGAGCGCGTGCTGGAACGCTTTCAGTCCTCGGCTCTGATCGACGATGAGCGCTTTGCTCGGGGCTTCGCTCAAGCCGCGCGTCAGCGCGGCAGCTCGAGCCAGAAGATCCGCGAGAAGCTGCGCGCCCGCGGCTTGGACGACGGGCTCGTGCAGACGGTGCTGGGACAGATCGGCGACAACGACGGTCTCGACGACCTAACGGCAGCCATCGCCTACGCAAAGAAGCGCCGGCTCGCCAGTCGGTACGATCTGCAAGTGCCGGCCGACAAGCAACGGGCACTTGCCAGTCTGGCCCGCCAGGGCTTCTCGTTTGCGGTGGCCGAAAGAGCGTTGGAATCGGCCTGAAAACGACTTCTCGGAGCCGCGATCGACGTGCCTTTGGTAGGCGTCGAAAGGCGCGCTACTTGCTAGTCTTCATCGAGGCGTTGGCGCCATCGACGGTTCTTTCGATCCGAGCGCGCACTTCAGCGTAGTCAGCCTCGAGCTTCTTGCGGTCCACGTAGGCCTGCTTCCGTGTCGCGGCGGTGGTGGCGTAAAACTTCACCGGCAGATCGGCTTTTTGCGCGTCGGCCGCCGCCGCTGAACCTGGTTCGCTTTCTTGCGCGAGCTTTTCGTAGGCCTGCCAGGCTTCAACGGCTCGTTCGGGCGGAGCCTGGCCCTCACGTGCAAGCGCTGAAAGGAAGGCCACGCGCGCCCGAACGCCCCTCTCGCCGTTCGCGAAGCGGGCAGCCGCGGCCAGCGCGCCTTCCGCTTCGGCGTGCTGGCCTTTCTGAAGCAGCACCTCCGCAATGCGCAGATGAACGAGAGGCTGCGCGGGCGCCAAGGTTACGCCGCTCTGGTACTCGTGCAGAGCGCCGTCGAAATCGCGCGCTTGGTAGAGCCGGTCTCCCCGCAAGATGGCCTCGGCGAGCGGCGAGATGCCGCGTACTCCTGCCGGATCGCGCCGCGGTCCCGCGCTCGGCTGTACGGGAGTACTCGCCGAAGCTGCCGGAGTCGGAGCCCCCGCGGTCGTTTGCGTGGTGACGCGCACGGGGGTTTCGGCGAGAGCCGTCCCCACGCCCAGAGCGAGTAGAGCGCTGCACAAGGCCCCAGCCGAACGCGTTCTCATTGCGACAAACTACGGGCCAGCAGGGTCGGCTGGCAACCCCAACGCATCGGCCACCAGGTGGCACGCAGCCACGAAACGTCGGCGACCCTTGTTTCGGTGCCGCGGCGAGCTAAGGATGCGCATTCTCCACCGATGCGCGCCCGTCGCCGCAGCCTTCACCCCCCACCGTTGCTCGCACCCGCAGCGGTTGGAGCGATACTCAGCTGGGCCTTTCTGGCTGCAGGCTGCGACCGAGCTGCGTCGTCGGATACCAGCGATACGGCTTCGACGACCAGCCCGGCTCCGACGGCGGTACCCGCACCCCCGCCCGGCCCTTGGTTCTCGGGCGCTTGGCAGGCCGAGTTGTCGTTCTTTCCCCAACCCACCGTGAACGAGAGCGACCGAGTTGCACCGTCCAAGCTGCCCGGCCGAACACCCAAGTCAACGCCGACCCCTGGGGCCGACGCCGGTGTCCGTCCGATCACCGCCCAATTGAGAATGTCCGTCGCGGCCGATGGTGGCATCGAGGGAGTTCTCAGCGGCGGCTTCGATGCCGTCGTCATCGGTGCATTCGTGGACGAGGCGTTGCGCGTTGCGGTGCACGGCGCGGACCTGGACGGAGTGTGCGTCGCCGAGAACAAAGGCGACGAATTCTTGGGCACCCTGCGTCTCTCGCGCCGTGATGCGAGCGCGCTCTGGGCGACATCCGTTCGGCTTTTGCGACCCGCACCTGGGCACGAGGGCAAGCCATGACGAGCCTTGCGGTACTGCTCGACCTCTCCGTTTTGGCAACTTCGACCACCTCCCGAGGTATCGGCCGCTACGCGAGCGAGCTGGCAATTGCTTTGCATCGCCAGGCCCGAGGCAACGCCGAACTACGAATTTTGGGGCTCGTTTCCTTGCCTTTGTGGGGGGAGCCACGCGTCAGCGAGGATATCCCCGCGGTGCTGGAGGAATTGCGCACGCGCCAGAGTCGACAAGGCAAACGCTCGTGGGCTTCACGAGTGCGGCTGTCACTCGCTCGCGCTGCGGTGAGCACTCACGCGGACGTCGTGCACAGCCTCGATCCTGCGGCAACTCCTCTGATCGCTCTCGGCTGTCCGCGCGTCGTCACCTGTCACCACGTCGATTCGCGCTTGTCGACCGAGGCCTGGCACGGCGCCGGCGCTGAGCACAGTCGCACCGAGCGCAGGCGCTTTGCGCGGGCCGACCGTGTCGTGGCCATCAGTCGCGCCACGGCTCAAGAACTGATTGCGCGCCTGAATGTGCCCCGCGAGAAGATCAGCGTCGTCCACAACGGCGCGGATCTCGACCGCTGGTCGAACGCTCCGCGCAGTGACGACAGGGCGCGATTGTCGGCTCTGGGCTTGGTCGGAACCCGCTTCTTGCTGTGTGTCGGCGCGGCGGATGCTCGCAAGAACGCAGCTGGCGTGCTCCAGGGTCTGGCCCGTGCGCGCAAGCTGAGTGGCCAAAACAACCTGATCGTGGTTTGGGCGGGGCGTCTCGAAAAGAGCGCTCATACAGAACTGGACGAGCTGGCGAAGAAGAGCGGCATCCCGGGCTCCGTCATGAAGTTGGGCTACGTGCCCGACGGCGACCTCGCGGCACTCTATCGCAGCGCGGTGGCCCTGGTGTTCACGTCTCGCCGAGAAGGCTTCGGCTACCCAGTGGTCGAAGCCATGGCGTGTGGTTGTCCGGTCATCACCTCGAATCGCTCGAGCATGATCGAGATCGCTGCCGATGCAGCACTTACGGTGGATCCCGACGACGCCGAAGCGATTGCCGATGCCATCGTGCTCTTGGCTGATGACAACGCCGAACGCCGACGTTTAGCCAAGAGCGGACCCGAGCGAGCCACTGCTTTCTCGGCGCCAAAAATGGCCCAGGAGACCCTCGCGGTGTACCAACAGACCCTGCTCGAGCAGACCGCGCCAGCTTCGGCGCCGGTTTCGACGAAGCGCGAACCCGAATGATTTCCGACGAACTTCGAGCGCTCCAGGCGCGTTTCAATGACCAGAGCGAGCGCATCGCCCGCGCGGCGCTCGCGGTCGGCCGCGACCCCGCCTCCGTGCGACTGCTCGCCGTCTCCAAATTCCAACCCATCGAGGCCATCCGCGCGGCCTACGCCTGGGGTCAACGCGACTTCGGTGAAAACTATGTCCAAGAGCTGGTTGGCAAAGCAGACGCTTTGCGGGACTTGCCCGAACTACGTTGGCACCTGATCGGCCATCTGCAGTCGAACAAGGCCAAGACGGTCGTCGGGCTGGTCGAGTCGATCCAGACGGTTTCGAGCGTCAAGTTGGCGCGTGAACTCGGCGCCCGCGCTCGCGAGCGACGCGCACCCGAGAAAGGCTTGCTCGGCGTTCTGATCGAGCTCGATCTGGCTGGCGAAGCCAACAAGAGCGGCGCGCCCCCGGAACTGCTGTCCGAGTTGCTGGGCGCCATCGAGCAAGAACCCGGACTCGCGCTCCGCGGATTGATGACCATTCCACCGTCCTGCGAAGAACCCGAGGAAGCCCGACCGTACTTCGAGCGACTTGCGGCATTGCGCGACGAGCACGGCGGGATTGCGCGCTTGCCCGAACTGAGCATGGGCATGAGCCACGACGCCGAACAGGCCATTCATGCTGGAGCGACCTGGGTTCGGATTGGTACTGCGCTGTTCGGGTCACGACCCTCGACCAAAGCTTGAGTTCCGTTTGCGCGTAGCGCAGAGGCGCCGCACAGTTGTCAGCCGTGGCCAAGAAGGACGCTTTCAGCGATGCGCCGACACTGCTCGAGCACGCCAGCGCGCAGGGCAAGACCCTTGGCGGCGGTCGGCCGCCGCTGGCCGATCGCATGCGTCCCGAAAGCCTCGACGAGATCGCCGGTCAATCGGCGCTGCTGGGGCCTCGCGGGTTCTTGCGCAAGGCGATCGAAGCCGATCGGCTGCCAAGCCTGATCTTTTGGGGACCGCCCGGCGTCGGCAAGACGACGTTGGCGCGCGTCATCGCTGGCAGCACCCGTCGAAAATTCGTGCCCTTTTCAGCGGTCCTGGGCGGTGTCCCCGAGCTGCGCGTCATCCTGAAACAGGCCGACGAAGATCGCCGCTTTCGAGGGCTCTCCACGATCCTCTTCGTGGACGAAATTCACCGCTTCAACAAGGCGCAACAGGATGCTTTTCTGCCGCATGTCGAGAGCGGAACGATCACCCTGATTGGTGCCACGACCGAGAACCCCTCGTTAGCCGTCAACGCAGCAGTACTCAGTCGCGCCAAGGTGCTGCGTCTGGAAGCGCTGGAACCGGACGATCTGTTCGTCTTGCTGCGCCGGGCGCTCGCTGACTCGAAGCGCGGGCTGGGTGAACTAGGAGTCGGCGCGGACGACGAGGCCCTGCGTGCTCTCGCACGCGCGGCACGCGGCGACGCGCGACGCGCCCTCGGCTTGCTGGAAACGGCCGCCGAAGTCTTGGTTCAAAAGGGCGACGGACGCGAACTCGTCCTCACGAGCGAGCGGCTCGGCGACTTGCTGGACGAAAAGACGCTGCTTTACGACAAGAGCGGCGAAGAGCACTACAACGTCTCGAGCGCGCTCATCAAGAGCCTGCGTGGCAGCGATCCCGATGCTGCCATCTACTATCTGCTGCGCATGCTCGAGGCGGGCGACGACCCGCTGTTTTTGCTGCGGCGCTTGATCATCTTCGCGAGCGAAGACGTGGGAAATGCCGATCCTCGCGCGCTTCAGGTCGCCGTGGCCGCCGACGATGCCTTCCGCCGCATCGGCATGCCGGAGGGTATGTACCCGATCGCTCACGCTTGCCTGTACTTGGCGAGCTGTCCAAAGTCGGGTGCCGTGGGCAAAGCCTGGCACGAGGCGCAGCGCGTCGTCCGCGAGCGCGGCGCGCTGCCGGTCCCGAAGAAGTTGCGCAATCCCGTTACTTCGCTGATGAAGGACGAGAGCTACGGTCAGGGCTACCAGTACGCCCACGATTTCGTCGAAGGCTTCGCGCCCGGCGAGACGTATCTGCCCGACGAACTCGTGGGTATGCGCTTCTACCAGCCGACCGAGCACGGCTTGGAAAAGGCCATCGCCGAGCGGCTGGCACGCATTCATAACGCTCGGAAACCTCGCGAATAGAAGCGCTCAACCTTCGAGTTCGACCGCGCCGATGAACGGCAAGTTGCGGTGGCGCTGCGCCCAGTCGAGCCCGTAGCCGACGACGAACTCTCGATCGACCTGAAAGCCGACATAGTCGGGTTGCACGGGCGACTTGCCCGATGGCTTCTCCAGCAGCGCGCACACCTTGAGCGCCGCTGGTCGCCGGGCCGCCAGAATCTGCAGCAGATAAGCGAGCGTGAGCCCGGTGTCGACGATGTCCTCGACCAAGACCACGCGGTGACCTTCGATCGGTCGGGTCAAATCGTGAGTGATTTGCACGACACCGCTCGAGGCCATGGCGTCGCCATAGCTGGCCACGCCCAAGAACTCTAGATTCACCGGCCCCTCGATGGCGCGCGCCAGATCGGCGGTGAAGATGAAGCTGCCCTTGAGAACGCACAGCAGAGTGATCTCGCCGGGTCCCAGATCCGCGCGAATGTTCGCGCCGAGCTCGCGCACCCTTTCGGCGATCTGCGCCGCGGTAATCAGCGGTCGCACCACCGCGTTGTCGGAAGGATGCCGGATAGTCATGGGTAAAAGGGTGGTGGAGCTTTGTTTCGACAACAAGCAGCACAGTCGGGTTGAATCCAGCTCACAAAGTTCTGTCCTACTTCGAACTACACATGCCCGGTCAAGCTTCCGGCATCCTAAGGCGTTCATGGAATCGCCGGGGTCGGGGCTCAACGCGGCGCCGAGAAAGCCCAAAGTTCCGCAACGTTGCCGTCTGTTCGGAACGTGATCGAACCCGACCGATCGGTGCGCAAGACTCCGGCGCCACTGGCGCTCAAGCGGTCGAGCGTGATCTGCCGCGGATGGTCGAAGCGGTTGCGCACGCCGCTGGAAATGATCGCCCAGCGCGGCTGAACGAGCGCGAGCAACTCAGCAGTCGACGAAGTGTGGCTTCCGTGGTGCGGCACCTTCAGCAGATCGGCACGCAACCGACGGCCATGAGTCTCCACGAGCCGCCCTTCGCCCAAGTGCTCGATGTCCCCGCTCAGCAGCACGCTGCGCCTTCCAAAGCCAACGCGCACGACGAGCGACTCGTCGTTGGCGCCCCAGCCTGCTGCACCCGGACAAGGCGCGAGCACTTCGAGCGTCGCGCCACCGAACGAACGCGTCTTGCCGCAAAGTTCGGTGGGGCCGAGCACACGGCCACCCCCTGCTCGCACGGAGCGCAGCAGCTCGGCGTACGGACCCACCTCGGGCGCCGCGCCACTCGGATGCCAAAGCTCGCGCACGGGCAACGTAGACGCGGCGGAGACGAGCCCCAGTAGATGGTCTGGATGCGCGTGGCTGAGCACGACGAGATCGAGGTGCGAGCGTCCCAAACTACGCGCAAACGGCACGAGCACGCGCGTGCCCGGGTCGGGGACGCCAGTCGGAAACCCTCCTCCATCCACGAATGCCAGCTGTCCATCTGGAAACTCCAGAGCCAGCGCGTCGCCTTGGCCGACGTCGAGTGCCGTGACGCGGAGTTCTCTGGGTTCCGCGCCCTGGCGGGTGACGAGAATGCCCACACAACCAAGAGCCGCGAAGACCCCGACGATGGCCTTCGGCCAACCCAAGCGTCCTAGCTTGTTGCATCGGCCAGCGTCGGCGTTGCCTTCGGGCGAAAGCGCGAATGTCCAGGCGGCAAACCCGAGTGCCCCCAAGGCCAACGTCGCAATATCGAAGCTACTGGGCAGCGGCACGTTGAACTGCGCGCTCTCGACCGCAGCGCTCCACAGAGCGACCGCTCGCACGCCGTACAGCGCTCCCGCTCCTACGAGGCCGAGGCCACGCTCGGCTGCGGGCCAAGGGCTCGCCACGGCGTGCAATAGACACGCGGGCAGCGCCAAGATCTCACCGAGCGGTCCGGCCACGACGTTGGCGAGCAAAGCCGCCGCGGTCATTTGCCCATCCATGAGCGCAAGTGCGGGAGAACACGGGATGGTCGAACTCAACGTGGCGACCAAACTGAGCGCCAGCTTGTTCAGCATTCCGCTGGCACAGGGCCCTCGCTCGACCCAGCTGGCCAGAGGTCGACCCAGCCCAATCAACCCGGCCGTGGCCAGCGCCGACAACAGAAAGGACAAATCCGATCCTGCCAGTGGATCGAGGGCCGTCCCAACAAGCAACGAAACACCGAGCGCAGCCCGACCACTGACCCGAAAGCCGAACGCCCGCGCGCCCAACACGGCACACAACATGTAAGCCGCGCGCCAAGCAGAGCCGCTGCCTCCAGCGAAGTCCGCGTACAGCAAGCTGAGCAACGCTCCGACGAAGGCAGAGAGCCGCGGCAGATCGTAGCGCCGCGCCAGCGGACCGATGCGCACGAGCAACGCCCGCATCCCCTGCACCAGAGCCAGCACGGCGATGACGAGATGCGTACCGCTCACCGCCAGCAGATGCAGCAAGCCACTGCGTGAAAAGGCGGCCGCATCGTCGTCCGGCAGGTCGTTCTCGCCCAGCACGAGCGCTCGGCCGAGCGGCGCAACCACGGCCGGATAGGTCGCCTCGATACGACGCCGGACGAACGCCCGCGCCCGGTCGATCGAAGAATAGAGCGATGTTCCTGGCCTCTGAACATCCACCACCAACGCCGAGCCGCTCAGCACTGCTCCACGTCTCGCGGCATTCGGCGTCGGATCAGGCAAGCCGGCGTTGCGAAAAAGCTGTGTGGCACCGAGTCCGGCAACGACTTCGACCACGTCGCCCCGCGCGAGATCTTCTGGACCGCCGCTGATGCGCAGCCGCAGAGGGCCGTGGAGCCGAACCTGCTCACAATCGACGAACTCGGTCGTGCCGGACCAGTTGACGCTCCGCTCGGTCGGACCGTCTGCGCCTGACGCCGAACTGGTGTCGCAGGTCTCCGCCTGGACGGGAGGTGCCGAGGCCCGGGCTGCAGCCATCGTGCGCACGGTCGGCGAGTCCGTGATGCGCACGACGGCTGCGCACCGTTGCGGCGGACCCAGCTGGTCCCGTGCCTCGACGCGTTCGGCCTCGAAACGTTCGAGCGCACGCTCCGCGCGGATGCCAACAACGAAGAACGACGAAGCGGCAATGACGACGCCCCAGCACATCCCTCGAAGACTGCCTACGGCAGCGCCAAGTGCACCGCGCCGAAGCGCCGCCGCTCCGAGCACGGTCCAGCAGAGCGCAACCAACGCGGCCGCTCCCGGCGCTCCGGGCGCTACACTACCGGCCACACTCAGCCCGCCCAGCACCACAGCGGGATGCGCGATGAAGGGCAGACGAACGGCCGAGCCAGGAGCGCGCATGCGCGAGGGCGTTGCAGAAGCTGGGCCAGCCGCAATGGCGCCGCGCGGCGCGCCTATGCTCGAGCCACTTTGCTGGCGGCCGCCGGCGAAACGACTGGCCGCCGGGCTTGTTCGTTGGCGCGTTCTTGAGCACCCTTTGGACGTGTCGTTCGCTCCAGGTCCACGTAAGCCGAAAAAACGCGCAGATGCGCTGCTGGTGGAGCTCGGTCTCGTCGACACACGTGCACGCGCACAAGCGTTGATCTTGGCCGGCGAAGTATTTTGCGGAGAAGAACGCGTCGAAAAGGCGGGCACTTCGTTCGCGGTCGATGCGCCGTTGCGCGTGCGCGCCCAGCAAAAGTACGTATCGCGCGGCGGGCTCAAGCTCGAAGGGGCACTCGACGACTTTTGCTTCGATCCGAGCGGACTCACCGCCGCGGACGTGGGTGCGTCCACCGGCGGCTTCACCGATTGTCTGCTGTCGCGCGGAGCGCGCCGCGTCTACGCCATCGACGTCGGTCACGGGCAATTGGCCGAAAAGCTGCGGCAAGATCCGCGTGTCGTTGCTCTGGAACAAACCAATGCTCGCAGCCTTGGACCCGACGCCATAGACGGGGGCGTACAACTGGTTGTCGTCGACGCGTCGTTCATCAGCTTGGCCAAGCTCCTGCCGGCGCTGTTCGGCTTGACGTTGCCGGGCGGTCACCTACTTGCTCTGATCAAGCCGCAGTTCGAAGTGGGGCGCGCCGAAGCCACGCGTCACGCGGGTGTGATTCGCGATGAAGGCGTGCGTGACGCCGCAGTCCAAAAGGTGCTGCGCAGCGTCGAAGCGCAGGGCTACATGGTGCTGGGCGACGAACGCTGCAAGTTGCCAGGACCCAAGGGCAACATCGAACACTTCGTGCTCGCCCGACGGGACCTGTCGTGAGGACGCTCGAACAGCGGATTTCCTGGCTCGAGGCGGCTCTCGGCACGCCCCTTCCCCAGCCGACCGTCGCCGCCGACGTGGAGAGTGAAGACGAAAGAACGCACAAGTTCTCGCTCCGGCAAGGTGACGGCCAAGAGATCGAGACCGTGATCATGGGCTATCCAGGGCGCTTCACGGCCTGTCTCAGCACCCAGGCCGGCTGCGCTCTGGGTTGTGTGTTCTGCGCGACCGGTCAAATGGGCTTCGTGCGACACCTGACGAGCGGCGAGGTGCTGTCGCAGATCATCCACGTCCAGGCGTCACTCGAGCGGCGAGGCCACGCGCTGCGCAACCTGGTGCTCATGGGCATGGGCGAGCCGCTCCACAACTACGAGTCCGTGATGCGTGCGCTCGAGTTGGCCTGCGATCCTCGGGGCCTCGCCATCGCGCCACGCCACGTTACGGTCAACACGGTTGGCATTGTGCCCGGTATAGTGAAGATGGCCGAGGACCGGTTGCCCTACCACCTGGGAGTCAGCCTTCACGCCAGCAGCGACGACGAACGCGATGCTCTCTTGCCCGTCAACCGGCGCTGGCCGCTCGACGAACTCTTGGACGCCTGCCGCTTCTATTGCCGAGAGACCCGCCGAAAGATCTTTTTTTCCTGGACGCTGATCGCCGAAGTCAACGATCACCCCGAGCAAGCCGAGCGTCTCGCTGGCCTACTTGCTGGCGTGCATGCGCACGTGAATTTGATTCGACTGAACGAAACCCCAGGCTACGCCGGCCGCGAAGGGCTGCTCGACCGCGCCGAAGGCTTTCGTGCCCTGCTCAGGACGCACGGCGTACCCTGCACAATCCGTCAGAAGCGTGGCATCGACGTGGCCGCCGGCTGTGGCCAACTGAGTGCACCAAAGCTCGTCAACCTTCGGCGACGGCTCCAGTCGTTCGTGCCTTGAGACGATTCCCACGTGACGCCGGGTCGTCGTTGCGGAACGCGAGACTGAAGAGCACGAACGCGGCCCACAAGGCACCCAGATGGTACAGCATCATCACGCCGCCCGAATGCTGAAAGATGGCGCTCGCCACGGGCGGTCCAATCAGCATCCCGCTGGCGTAAAACACATTGTAGATGGAGTTGGCGTGACTCAGATCGCGCGGCTGAATCACGACGCCCGTCAGCGCCAAGGCGACCGGCGACATCGACGCGAACGTGGCGCCGGCCCCGAATACGGCCAAGCACATGAGCCAGTAGTTATCGAGGAAGACGAAGCCGAGTACGCAGACCATACCGAGCGCCGAGAGAGCGGTCACGACTCGCAAATGGCCGACACGATCCGCCAGGCGACCCGCGGCGTTCGAGCAGAGCAGCATTCCCAAGCAGAAGAGGCCCGGCAAAATGATCGTGCGGTCCCGCGCGATGCCCTTGGACTCGATGAGGAACAACGGCAAGAAAAGCACCACGGCGGCTTGAAAGTAGCCGTAGCTGAAGGCGGCAAAGCACGCCGTCTTGATGCGCCAGAAGATGCTGGCGCTACCAAGCCGGGGGCCCTGGGTCGTCCCGGCCTCTGCGTGCGCTCGCGCCGCGCTCGCGGCCGTGTCCGGTGCGTCTACGTCGGCTGGAAGCTCGAAGCTCAGATAGGTCGCAGCTCCAAGGCCAAAGCCTCCGGCGACGAGGAACGCCTGACCGAGAGTCAGGAATTTGGTGACGCCGAGCGCCAGCAACGGACCGACTACGTAGCCACTCGCCAACCAGATGGCGTAGAGCGACGTCTGGTGCGCCTTGTGCTCCTTGTCCGTGCGGGACAACAGAATGGTTTCGGAGCTGACCCAAACGCCTACAGAGAAAACCCCGTCCAAAAACCGGATGGCGGCGATCGACCCAAAGGTCGGCATGAACGGAAACAGCCCCACGCAGAGCGCGTAGCCGATCAGCATGACCGTCAGGGTCCGTTTGCCCGAAAAGCGCCGAATGACCGCACCGACCGGCAAGGCAAACAGCACCAAGCCCGACGCAAAAAACAGTGCCAAGACGCCGATGTCCTGCTTGGAGTAACCACGTTCATCGAGGAACAGGGACGTCAGGGCTATCGAAATACCGCAGGCCAGTCCGAAGAAGAACGTGCCGCGGTAGAGGTGGTTGAGGTGACGCTGGGCAGCTTGCACGCGCGCATCCTACACGGGCCTAGAGCGCCAGGACCCAAAGATCGTAGAGCGCGTGGGTCCAAACGGCCGGGGCCAGACCACGAAACTGATAGATTGCCGTGAACACGAGCCCGCATACGGCGCGAAAGGAAAAGGTCGTTAGATCGAAGGCCTCGCCCATGTCGCCCAGGTGATGCCAACCGCTGAACAGGCAGGCCGCAAACACCGCCCACATGCCGCGAACGAGAAGCTTTTTGGCCGTGCTGGTGATGTTGAACAAGAAGAGCAGTAGCAAAAAACCGGAGCCGTACACGCCGACGCGGAAGACCATTTCCTCGTAGAACCCGGCGCCCAGCGACATGATCGCGCCCGAAAATCGCGTGCCGAGCGACAGCGATTGTCCGGCCACCTCGACCGAGGACGAGAGAGCTGGCGCAGCCTTCATCAGACCAAACAAGCCAGGGTCGACGGCCACCAGTTGAAGCAGGCGCGCGACAACGAACCCAGCCAACAAGCGCATAGCGACGGCGTACACTATGCCTTCGGTGCCCATCCAAACGAAGCGGTCCCACTGCAAGTGCTTGCCGCGGCCGAGCAAGAACAACGGCGTCACGTAGACCGCTCCCAGAGCCAGCGTGAGGACCAGATAGAGTGCAATCGAGTGGTCGGCCAGCTCGTGCAACTTCTGAGTCACCAAGTCCGCGGCGTTGCGAATCGGCAGGAAGATGACGCCCAGGTGGTAGCCAACGAAAATCGGCAAGGTGAGGGCCAGGTCGGTGAGTGGACCGGACTTGTCGACCTGAGTCTCGGGGACGGAAACGGCCGCAGGCATCCGGGCTAGATCGCCCGAAATACAGCGGGCGGCCCAATTTCTAGAGAAAGCGGGCGCCTTCGGGCGCCTTCCGGCGCCTGGGTTTCAGCTCGGTCGCAGGTGGTAGACCATCCACAGTACGACGCCGATCCACAGAAGTACGATGCCCACCATCGGACCGTCGCTCAGCATCTCCTGGGTCGGGCTCTCGGCCTTGGGCCGGTTGCGAACCAAATGCAGGAAGCGCACGACGCCAAGGGCTACGAACAGCGTCGTCGGCCACAGCGTGTCGACGTGGAAGAAGGCCCGTGTCTGCGGGTCGAGCGTGTAGACCAGATAAACGGCGACGGTGAGAAAGGCCGTGGAGCCCAATGCGCGATCGAGACCGGGCTTGCTGTAGCCCTCGAGGGCGGCGCGTTGAGCCTTGGCCTTGGCGCGCGCCGTTGTCAGTTCGTGGCGACGCTTGCCGAAGCCAAGGAACAGCGCCAACAGGGCGGTGCAGGCGAACAGATACCAAGAAACGGCGACCCCTGTCGCTGATCCGCCGCCCAGGACACGAAGCACGAAGCCGAGCGCGATGCAGCCGACGTCGACATACGCGACGTGCTTGAGCTTCTTGGTGTAGGCGATATTGAGGCCAAAATAGGCTGCAGCGACGGCCGCAAAGGCAGGTGCAACCACCAGTGCGCCGCCGAGTGAAAGCGCGACCAGCGCGATCGAGAAGATGCGCGCGGCCGATTCGGAAACACGCCCGGAAGCAATGGGCCGGAAGCGCTTGACCGGGTGCAGCCGATCTTGCTCGACGTCGGCCAGATCGTTGATGGTGTAGACAGCGCCGGCCAAGAGGCAGAACACGAAAAAAGCCGCACCCGCGTTGATCAAGAGCGCGGCGTCAAAAATGGACTTGGCAAAGACCACTGGCGCCAGGACGAAGACGTTCTTGACCCACTGGTGGGGCCGAATGGTCTTCACCAGACCAAAAGCTCGCCAAGCCAGCGAACCCTCGCGTGTCGGCACTAGATCGGAAGGCGGCGGCCAACTGGCGTCCGTTTGCTCGCTCTCGGGCCCGCGGCTGTCGATGTCGAGCAACTCGCCCGCGCGAGGATCCTGCCACGCAGGCGCCTCGTCAGCCTCCTGACCAGGGGGCGGCGGCGCTTCTGCACGGGGCTGGCCATCGTTCTGAGCCATGGGCCGCGGCACCCTAGCCAGGGTCTTGCGAAAGACAATCGGCGCGGCCCAGGCGCGCTGCCTGGGGCCTCCCGGCTCTGCTCCGTCGATGCTACCGAACGTCGGGTGACTCGCCCCGCCCTGACTCCCCGAGAGCGTCACACCGAGCTCGTTCGCGCCGTACGCGCCCACGACTACCGCTACTACGTTCTGGACGATCCCGAGATTGACGACGTCGTCTACGACGCGCTGTACCGCGAGCTGCGCGAACTCGAGGCGGCACATTCCGATCTGGCCACGGTTGATTCGCCGACGCAACGCGTCGGCGCCGAGCTACGCAGCGACTTGCGTACCGTGCCGCATGTCGCGCCCATGATGTCGCTGGACAACACCTATTCGGACGCCGATCTGAACGAGTTCGACCGACGCGTGCGTGGTGGCCTGCACGACGGCACGCGCGTGGTGTATTGCGTCGAACCCAAGTTGGACGGCGCCAGCGTGGAGATTCTGTATCGAAACGGCCAGCTCACATCGGGCTCGACGCGCGGAGACGGCAAGAGCGGCGAAGAAATTCTCGAGAACCTGCGCACGATCAAGAATTTGCCGCTGCGCATCGACTACCAGGGCCCCCTGACGCTTCGGGCCGAAGTCGTGATCTACCGCCGCGATTTGACGCATCTCAACGAGCTGCGCGAAACCCGCGGCGAGGCCCCCTTCGCCAATCCGCGCAACGCTGCCGCGGGCTCGTTGCGCATGCTGGATCCGCGCGTCGTGGCCGAACGAAGACTGCGCGTCCTCATTTGGCAGGTGCTCGAGCGAGACTTCGCGCCCAGCCACTCCCAAGCGCTCGAACGAGCGGCACAGCTGGGCCTGCCGACTCATCGCCAGCATGTTCTGGGCGACTCGCTCGACGAGGTACGCGCAGCCATCGCGACCATCGCAGAGCTACGCAAGGGCTACGCTTACGAAATCGACGGCGCCGTGCTCAAGCTGGACAGCTACGAGTCCCAGGACATCTTGGGGAACACAGCCAAGTTTCCTCGCTGGGCCATAGCTTACAAGTTCGGCGCCGAGCGTGCGGACACGCGCTTGCTCGACATCACCGTGAACGTCGGCCGCACGGGCACCCTGACACCCGTGGCCAGCCTCGAGCCGGTCCAGCTGGCGGGCACGACGGTCTCACGCGCCTCGCTCCACAACCAGGACCACATGGATCGCATCGACGTGCGCGTCGGGGACCTGGTGAGCGTCGAAAAAGCAGGCGAGATCATTCCGCAGGTGGTGGGCGTTGATCTGTCGAAGCGCCACCCCGAAGCGGCCCGGTTCGTGCTGCCGATCAACTGCCCGAGTTGCGAGACCCCCGTAGTGCGCGTGCCCGGCGAGGCGGCGACGCGCTGTCCAAACCCGCGCTGTCCCGCTCAAGTCGAAGGCGCACTCGTGCACTACTCGCGGCGCTACGCGATGGATATCGATCATCTGGGTGAGAGCCTGGTGCACCAGCTCGTCGAATCAGGACTCGTCCGTTCGGTTGCAGATTTGTACACGCTGACGCACGAGCAACTCGTCGGTCTGGATCGCCTGGGCAACAAGAGCGCCGAGAACATCCTGGTTGCAATCGCAAATTCCAAGCAGCGCCATTTCGATCGCCTGGTCACGGGACTCGGCATCGATCTGATCGGTCAGGTCGCGGCGGTGCAACTCGCCGAGCACTTTCGCTCGCTCGAGCAGCTGACGGCGCTCTCGGTCGATGAAGTAGCTCAGCGAGCGGCGGAAATTTCCGGTTTCGGTCCCAAGATGGTGGAGGCCCTCAAGAGCTACCTTGGGGCCGACGAACACCGCGAGTTGCTCGATCGTTTGGTGCGGCTCGGTGTCTCCCAGCCGCAGCCCGAGCCGCTCGCGGCCGCCCATGGTCCGCTCTCGGGCCAGACGTTTTGCGTCACGGGCGTACTCAGCCGCAAACGCGAGGACGTACACGCCGACATTCGTGCGGCTGGCGGCGTCGTGCACGACAAGATCAAAAAAGACACCAACTATCTAGTCGCTGGTGAGAAGGTCGGTCAGACCAAGCTTGCGGCCGCGAAGAAGTCGGGCGCGACCGTGCTCACCGAGAATGAGCTCGGTGCATTACTCGAACGCTGAGGATCGGCGCAGCACCCCGTGCGCGCATCACCAAGTCGAGCCAACGCTGACCGTTGCGCCGCCGACCACCGGGTTCACCCGAAAGTCGTAGGCGGCCAGGTCTTCAGCCATCTTGGTTGGAAAGAGAAACGCCGCGCTCGTGCCAAAAGCTAGCCCTCCGGCGATCGCCACCCACTCGGGTGGTGTGATTTCAGGCGTGACGCCGTGGAGAAGCGGCACGCCTAGGCCGAAAGCCATGCCCACGAGCGCCCCCACCACCACGTCGCTCGTGTAGTGCATTCCCGCGCGAATGCGGCCATGCGCCGTGAAACTGGCGAGAGAGAGCTCGACTGCCCACAGCGCAGCCTGCGAGCCTTCACTCGCTGAGCTGGAGGAGAACAGGTAGCCGCCTGCCGTGGCAGCCGTGAAACTCATGGCCGAATGCCCCGAGTAGAATGACACGACACCGTCCTTGCCGCGCGCGTCCTTGAACGCCGTTGCCATTTTGCCCGCGTTGAAGGTGTAGGGCCGCGAGCGCAAGACGAGATGCTTGACCACCGTGTTGAGCACGAGGCTGAGGGACAAGCTCTCGCCATAGATCAGCAGCTGGTTGTCGAAGCGCACGGCGTTGTCGTTCGTACCAAACGCACCGACGGGAGCGATCATCGAAGCGCCCAAGGTGAGATCGGTGGCGCGAGACGTGAAGATCGAGAAGTTGGCTTCAGCGCCGCGCTCCAGTGCGAGCGCGCCCCGAAAACGCGGATCGCGTGACGGCGCGCCCCAGTACTCGACCGCGCCGGAGGTAATGACACTGGCCGCCAAGATGCCGCTGTGGAGCGCGGACCACAGACTGGGCTGCGACTCGTTCAGGTCCCGCTCGGCCTGGGCCCGAGGGGCCGCGCTCAAGATTGCGAGCACCGCCAACCCTCCGAGGCCTCGATTCATCGCTCCAGCCTAGAGACTCTCGCGGCGCGAAGAAGTCCCGACCGCTTCCAGCAGACGTCACTGCAATCTTTCCTCGCCACTGGGAGCCGATGTGCCTTTTTGCCTCGCTTCGACCCTTTCCAACTGCCCATGAAACGCGGCCAGCGCTACAGGACAACGGTGGCGCAGCGCTTTCTTCTCGACGTTTCGTGGTCCTTTTCCGTTGCCGTCGTCCTAGGGCTTGGAAGCTGGGCCTGCGCGGGCCCCGACGATGGTGTTACCGATCTCTCCGGCGCCGGTGGCAGCGATGTCGGCGCCAGCGGTGGTCAGAGTTCGAGCGGCGGCGCTAGAACTAGCCGAGCAGAACGACGTGTACCTCGTGCTCACATTGTTCTCGTTTGACAACTTTCGTCCGGATCAGGACGTCGATCCCGGCGCTGCCACTGTGCTCGCCCGTAGCATGGCTCCGCTGATCGGCGATGCAACGCGCCGCGCAAAGCTAGTCGACAACGTCGTGCGCCCCAGTGCCCAAGCCGTCGCTGCAAGTCCGTATGCCAGGCGCTTACTGGGGTGGGACGTAATCAACGAACCGGAATGGGCCATTTCGGCGTCGACGCCAGGCGCGCCCTCCGGCCGCGAGTTCACGCCCAATGCCGAGCTGACGGCGGTGTCGCTGAGCGACATGAAGGCGCTGATAGCCGAGTCGGTTGTCGCCCTGAAAGCCGAACTGCCCCTGGCGCTGACCAGCGTTGGCTGGGCAGCGGCCAAGTGGAGCTGGGCTTTCTCGGACGTCGACGTCGATTTTCACCAGCCGCACATCTACGCGTGGGTGAACGCCTACTGGCCCTACACGCAGACACCGAGCGAGCTTGGCTACGACGGCAAGCCGACGGTGATGGGTGAGTACTACTTGGCCAGCATGCCTTTCGCCGATGCAACGTCGTTCGCTACCATCAACTCCACTTGGTTCGACAACGGCTTCGCTGGAGCTTGGTCGTGGCAGTACAACGAAAACAAGGCTGATCTCCAGCTGATCAAGGCCTTCGCCGACGGCAAGGGCTGTCAGACCACGTACTGAAGGACGAGCCATGCGCTGGGCCGCTCTCGCTGTCATCGCACTGGGCCTGGCCACTCTCGTTTGGTCGTGGGGTGACCGAGCGCGAACCCCCGTCGCCCGCCTGGCAGAACGCGAAGCCGACTTTCCGGCTGGTGCCACGCCGCCACGCGCAGTGCCAAATGAACCGGGGCCAGTAGGCCCACGAGCTGGTGGAGGCGAGCAGCCCGAGAGCGAAACCGCCTTTCTTGCGCAGCTCGAGGAACTCAACCAAACGGACAAGCCTCGCGCGCTCGACTGGGCTCGGCGAGGCGACCACTGGTACGGCAATGCGGGTGCATTTGCCGAGGCCAGGCAGGCGATGCAGGTCACTCTGCTCGTCGACTTGGGTCGGATGGACGAAGCGCGGATCGAGGCAAAGACCTTCATCGCTGCGCATCCCGAGAGCCGCTACCGCCCGTTGGTGCAAGGCGCGACGGGCATTCACCCCCGTCCGGGGCGGCCGACTCTCAGTCCCCGCTGAACTCGTGTAGGCTCGCGCAGCGCAGGGTCGTCTCGACTACGGAGCCCGCGGCTTTTCGATGAGCGGTTGGGACAAAGAAATCGATCTCGGCTTTCGCGGCTTCGCGATCGCTGCTGCCGTGGCCGCCGTCGCGGTGATCGCCTGGACCATTTTGCTGGGCACGCGCGCAGGCTCGGCGCCTTCTCGTTGCCCCACCGGCCTCGAGCAAAGCGGCGCGCGCTGCTGTGCACCCGGTCAATGGCTTTCCGATGGGCACTGCCTGGGCCCGCCGCAGAGTTGTCCCA
Source organism: Polyangiales bacterium (assembly GCA_038324055.1). Lineage (GTDB taxonomy): Bacteria > Myxococcota_A > Polyangia > Polyangiales > Polyangiaceae > NIC37A-2. The sequence continues at coordinate 19,760 of JBBQHO010000064.1, forward strand.
ACGGCATGGAGCGCGTGGAAGCGCCCGCGCCGGGCTGTGTCCAACCCGCAGAACGAATCGCGATTAGCGGCGGCAGTCTGACCTTGGGCCCCACGGATTGGGACAGTGTGAACGTCGTCAAGAAGCACATCGTCGCCGTGCGTTCCTTTCAAATCGATCAGATCGAGGTCACAACCCATCGGTACCAAGAG
>JBBQHO010000065.1:0-19612 GCA_038324055.1 Polyangiales bacterium
CGTAGGTCCACTCGAGCGTCCAGTTCGAGACGGCGCTGCCCAAGTTGGTGAGCCGCACCTCGGCACCAAATCCGCTGCCCCAATCGCTGACGGTGTAGTCGACGCGGCAAACGCCGCTCTGCACGGTTAGCGCCTGCTCGGTGGCCGCGATGTCGTCGATCGGTTCGATTGAACAGCCGACCGCTAGAAGGGCCAACGTGATGGATCGGAGTGCTGGACGCATGACTCGTATCTCCCTTGGTACGTTTCTGGAGCGCGCAGACGGACTGCGTGCAACAGCGACGCTGCATGCGCCGCTCTCGTACACCCAACTCCACTCACTCCAGGTCGGGTTGTCGTTTTCGTTCAGCGACAAAGCCCGATCGCAACCTGGAAGCGCGACCGCATGGTGAGCCGATGATGAGAAGGGAAACTTGCGCGCTCAGGCGATTGCCCTCAGGCGCCGCCCACTGCTCCTTCTGGAAACTTGTGCTCCCAGTGCGTCATGGCGCGGAAACGGTCGCTGAAACTTTCGAGCTCGAGCGGACCGCTCAGGTGGGCGGCATCGCGGCTGTCACGACGATGCGCTCACGCTTGGACACGACTACGCCACCGGGTGGCTCAATCGTGATGGCAAACAGCGTGGCGTGATGGACGGGCACCCTGGGGTCGATAGCCACGAGCAGCTCTCCATCCTCGCCGACGTCGAAGACGCCACCGTCCACGGGGTGCTTGGCGTCGCGCTCCTTGTCGAAGATCCAAAGCTGGTACTGGATCTTCTGCGGATCGTTCTTGGCAAGACCGTGAAAGCGCATGAAGCCCTTCTGCTCGTGCGCGTTCCAAACGACGTCGCCACTCGCGCCGAGTCCCGACGGATCTTTCGTCGCAACCCAGGCGGCCTGGCGGACGCCCTCGGTCTGGAGCAAAGCTTGCCGCCGCTCCGCGAGGCTCGGGGGGGCAGCAACGGGTGCGTCGGGCCGGGGCACGGGCACCTCGGCCACAGGCAACTGCGCAACGGGCGTGGTCTGCGTTGAGGCGCTCGGCCACGCAATCCAGAAGCCCAGGGCGACCAGAGCGGCCAGCAGCCAGCCCGCGTACTGGACGCGATCAACCGAAGCCCGACTGCGCTGGGGCGCGAGCCGAACGACGCTCGCCAGAGGCGCGGGCGCCCGCGTCAAACCGAACTCCGTGTCGGCGACAATTCGGGCGCTCAGCGTGGCCGGCATGCGCTCCAGCACGGCTTCGGCGCAAGCGACTTCGGCAGCCGCAAGTTCTAGCGCCCGGAGTTCAGCTTCTCGTTGGACGCTCGGCGGACGAATGCGATCGAGCTCGGCCCACTCGTTGGGACACAGCCCCTGCAAGGCTTCATCGGCCAGGAGCTCGAGGTCGCGCGGTAGCTCTTCGTCGATCACGACGTGACCTCCGTCTCGCTGGAAGCACCCAAAATTTCACGCAAGCGCAGCAGCCCGCGTCGCGCATGGGATTTGACGGTACCCAGAGGAAGGCCCGTTTTTTGCGCTACCTCTGCGTGCGAGAGGCCGCTGGCCGCGGTGAGGACCAACACCTCGCGCACTTCCGGTCGCAATTGCTCGAGCGCCGAACGAACTTGACCCGAGTCCGCGCCCCGCACCAACTCGGGTTCGGAGCCGTTGGCCGGTCGTTCCTGTTCGGGGAGAAGCGGCTCGGTGCGCGGTCGCCGCCGCGTTCGCCTTTGGGCATCAATGAAGCGGCGGCGAGCGATCATGGCAATGAAGGTGGCTTCGGAGGCGATTGTAGGATCGAACGAATGCGCGTGGACCCAAATCGCGAGGAAAGCTTCTTGCGTCGCATCTTCAGCGTCACGACCGTCCCGAAAGAAACGGCGCGCCAACGACCAAACCAAAGGCCCGTACTTGCCGATGCACTCGGCCGCCGCTTGGCGGTCGCCCTGGGCCACGAGAGGAAGCAGGTTGGACATCGTCGGGCGTTATGAGTCGCTAGACGTCCTGGATGCTTGCTCGGGTATTACGACGGAATCGAGCAAATGGATCATGCCGCCTCTGCAGCGCACGCTTTCCAGGATCGTTGCCCGACCCGATGGGGCGCTCACGAATTGCGGCCCCAGCTGGACGAGCTGACCGTGAACGGTGGCGACGAAGAGCGGAGTCTGCACGGGCCTCTCGACGATGCCACGAAGCAGAAAGAAATGGAAAAAATCGAACAACTCTTCGATGCGGTCCGGGTCGTCGAACAAGCCTTCGAGGTGGTCCACGCGCGCCAAGGCGGTGTCCACTGGCGCCAGCAGCGTATAGGGGCTGTCGACGAGTTCGACCGCCAAATCGATGGCCAGGACCCCCCGGTGCAAGGTGCGGAGTCGGGTGTCGCCAACCACGTACTCGAGCAAGGACGGCATCGAGACGTGAATTCGAGCGTGCACAGGGTTTGGATGCAGGCTCGCCGCAAAAAAAAACGCCCGCCCCCGTGAGGAGGCGGACGCCCGGGACACCACGCCCGAAAACTCAGTTATTGACGGGCAAGAGCACGCCGTCGATCAGATGAATCACGCCGTTCTCGGCGTAGATGTCGACCACGGTCACGACACTCTCAGCGTCAGTTTCGTCCGTGATGGCAACGCCAGTTCCGCCGTCTACCGTAATGAAGTGGGTGGCGTAAGCCGTCTCGACCGAGGCGTTGTCCAGTGCGAGTGCCGCAGCCGCGTAGACGGGCGTAGCGCCAGCCAATGCGTGGTAGAGCAACACATTCGTCAGATCCTGACCGGTCGGCGCCTCTGTTACTGCAGCCACGGCGTCATTGTCCGGAGCAAAGAGCGTCCAGCTGCCCGCACCAGACGCACCGTCGAGCGCGCCAACCAGCTTGGGGGTGCCTGCACCGGCATCGGCATCGACGACCAACGACTTCAAGCCGGTCATGGTCTCGTCCGTCGTTACGATGTCGGTGATGCTGGGCAAGAGCACCGAGTCGATGGCGTGGATGATGCCGTTGGATGCGATGATGTCCGGGGTGACAACCGTTGCGGCGTCAACCAACAGGTCCGAGCCGTCGAGGCTGAGTACGAATATGCCGCCCAGAGCGGTCACCTTTGCATCGTCGCCCCCGGTCTCGGCGAGGCCGATTGCGGCTTCGGCGTCCACCACGCTGCCGAGCACGTGGTAGAGGAGGATCGGCCGGAGCTGTGCGGCGCTCAGATCATCTAGAGACTCCAGACCAAGAGCATCGAGCAGCGCCGCGAAGGCCTCGTTGGTGGGAGCAAACACAGTGAGATCGTTGCCTGCGAGGTCGTCGGCAAGGCCGGCCTTGGTGACAGCTTCGACCAAAATGGAGAAATCGGGGTTGCCGGATGCGATCTCGAGGATCGTTTGTGCTCCGTTGACGTCACCTCCGGTGCCGCCGCTGCCGCTCGGTGAGCCGCCGGACGAACTGCTCGAGCCACCCGTGCTGGTTCCGCCTGCGCCGCCCATGTCCGCATCGCCTGTTGTGTCCTCGCTGCACGCCACCGCTCCCAAGGTGACAAAAGCTATTGTAGATAAAGCCGACCATTTCTTCCATTGGTTCATGGGAAGGCTTTCGCTCCACGAACGAAACTGGATGCGGCGCAAGTCGATTTAGTTCATCGACTCCTAACGAATGACCAGCGGAACCGAACGCAGATCGCTGAAACACAGCACTGATGCGAGGCACGTTGGCAGGTATTCAAGTGCACACAGTTTAACGAAAAAACCCAGCCCCTGGGGAGGGACTGGGCTTCGGTCAAGTGGCCGGACTCGGACGGGCTCAGAAGTCCTGCGGCTCAGAAGTCCTGCGGCTCAGAAGTCTGAGTCGAACTCGACCTCGCCGCTCACGCCCATTTGGTAAGCGCTGACGCGACGTTCGAAGAAGTTCGCCAGCTCTTGGACGTCCTGGAGATCCATGAAGTCGAAGGGGTTCTTGCGGTTGTATTCTTTGGCCAAGCCCAAGCGTACCAGCCGCTGATCCGCCACGTACTCGAGGTAGGTGCGCATATCGCGAATCGACAAACCCGAGATACCGCCACCCAGCAGGTCTTCGGCGAACTGAGCCTCACAATCGATGGCATCGCCGATCATCTCGCGGATTTGCGCGTTCAGTTCGTCGTCGAACAGCTCGGGCTCTTCCTTACGGACGGTGTCGACCACCTCGAAAGCGAAGGCCATGTGGCCGCTCTCGTCGCGGAACACCCAGTTGGTGCCGCCCGCCAAGCCGTGGAGCAGGCCGCGAGAACGCAGAAAGTAAACGTAAGCAAACGCGCCAAAGAAGAACAAACCTTCGATGCAGGCCGCAAAGCAGATCAGGTTGAGCAAGAACTGTCGACGGTCGGCACGGGTCTCGAGCGTGTTCAAGTCCTGGATCGAATCGATCCACTTGAAGCAAAACTCGGCCTTCTTGCGGATGCTGGGGATGGTCTCGATGGCCTGAAAGGCCTCGGTGCGCGCCACCGGATCAGGCACGTAAGTGTCGAGTAGCGTCAGGTAGAACTGAACATGCAGCGCCTCTTCGTAGAGCTGACGCGACAAGTACAGACGCGCCTCGGGTGCGTTGATGTGCTTGTAAAGGTTGAGCACCAGGTTGTTGGAGACGATCGAGTCGCCGGTGGCGAAGAAAGCCACCAAGCGCTGAATCAGATGGCGCTCGGCCGGGCCCATCTTGGTCCTGAGGTCACCGGTGTCGGTCGAAAAATCGACCTCGTCGACGGTCCAGGTATTCTTGATGGCGTCCCGGTACATGTCGAAGAACTGCGGGTAGCGCATGGGCCGCAGTGTCAGGCTCATGCCCGGGCTGAGCAGAGCCTGCTGCAGATGCGCCTCACGCCGATCTTCGCTGGGAGGTGCCTCGGTGACGCGCGGCAGATCCATGGGGGTGAAATCGGCGTTTGGCATGGCTTTCGGACGAGCTGTTGCTGCTGCACGCGCCGCCGCGGCCACCACGGGCACTGCTGCAGAGAGCGGCAGCGCCTCGTCGATCTCGAGCGTGTCGGGAGCAACGCGCGCTGCGAATGCCGCTGCTTCCGTTGCAGCCACAGCCGCAGCGGCAGCCGCAGACGGCACGACCATCGAGTGTGTAACGGATGCCACTTCGCCCGACTCCAGAGTATTGTCGAAATCTTCGAACCCGAACTCCGAGGAGTCGAAGTCGTCGGCCAATGCCGTGTTCTGCCCGGCGTTCACTGGCAAGCCTCGCAGGACTCGGGATTCTCGAGCGAGCAGACGACGGCAGCCTGATCCATCTCGGCCTCCGTCTGGCCGCTTGGTTTGGCCACCACTGCAGCGTGAGCTCGATCTGCAGCGTGAGCTCGATCTGCAGCCTGAGCCCGATCTGCAGCCTGAGCCCGATCTGCTGAGCCGGCATTCGGTGCAGGCGGCGCAAACGAACCACCTTCGTCGCTCTCGACCGTCGTCTTGGCGATGCGCGTCGCGGGACGGCTCCGCAGATAGTAGGTCGTTTTGAGGCCCTTCTTCCAGCCGTACATGTACATCGAGCTGAGGCGACCAATGTTTGGGCTCTCGACGAACAGGTTGAGCGATTGGCTCTGGTCGATGTAGGCGCCGCGATCCGCTGCCATGTCGATCAGGCTGCGCATCGGGACTTCCCAAGCCGTGCGGTAGATGAGCTTGAGTTCGGTGGGCAACTCTTCGATGCCCTGCACCGAACCTTCGTTCATCTTCAAGCGACCGCGCATGGTGTCGTTCCACTGGCCCAGAGCTTCGAGCTCTCGCACCAGGTAGCGATTGACCTGCAAGAAGTCTCCCGACAGCGTCTCGCGCTTGAAGAGGTTGGACACTTGCGGCTCGATGCACTCGTAGCAACCAGCGATGGACGCGATCGTCGCCGTGGGCGCGATGGCGATGGTGAGCGAATTGCGCAGGCCGCTCTTCTGCACGCGCAGACGTAGGGCTTCCCAATCGAGCTCACCGTCTGGAGTCACGCCCCAAGCGTCGAACTGCAACTCGCCGCGCGCTGCGCGCGTCTCGGGGAAGGCCACGTGCGGGCCCTTCTCTTCGGCCAGTTCAACCGAGGTGGTGAGCGCGTGATAGTAGATGTGCTCGCTCAGCTTCTGGCTGATCTTGCGCGCTTCGTCGCCGTCGAACGGCAGCCGCAGCTGGAAGAAAACGTCCTGCAAACCCATCAGTCCCAGCCCGATCGGACGCCACTTGGAGTTCGAGGTCTTGGTGGTCGCGATCGGGTAGTAGTTCAGGTCGATGACGCGATCGAGCTGACGCACGGCGCGGCGCACCGTATTGGCCAGCTTCTGGAAGTCGACCGACAGCTTGCCGTGGCTCTCTTTGAGGTGGCGACCGACGTTGATCGAACCCAAGTTGCACACTGCTGTCTCTTCGCTGGACGTGACCTCGAGGATCTCGGTGCACAGATTGGACAAGTGCACCGTGCGCCCCGGCAGAGCGGTCTGGTTGCAAGCCTTGTTCGACTTGTCCTTGAAGGTCATCCAACCGTTTCCAGTTTGGGCCAGCGTGCGCATCATGCGCGCGTACAGCTCACGGGCCGGAATCGTCTTCTTGGCCAGGCCCTGCTTCTCGGCCTCGGCATAGGCGACCTCGAACTCGTCACCGAACAAGTCTGTGAGATGCGGCGTGTCCTTGGGATCGAACAGTGACCACTCTTCGGAAGCTTCGACCCGCTTCATGAACAGATCGCTGATCCAGTTGGACAGGTTCAAGTTGTGCGTGCGTCGCGCTTCGTCGCCCGTGTTGTCGCGCAGCTCGAGGAACTCCTCGATGTCGGCGTGCCAGGTCTCCAAGTACACGCAGCAGGCGCCCTTGCGCTTGCCTCCCTGATTCACGGCAGCGACGCTGGCGTCGAGCGTCTTGAGCCACGGCACGATACCGTTCGAGTGACCGTTCGTGCTCTCGATCAGCGAACCGCGCGAACGCACGCGGTGGTACGCTAGGCCGATGCCGCCCGAGAACTTCGAGAGCAGCGCCACGTCGGTGTAGCGCTTGTAGATGCTCTCCAGGTGATCGGCCGGCGAATCGAGCAAGAAGCAGCTGGACAGCTGCTCATGACGCGTACCGGCATTGAACAGCGTGGGTGAGCTGGCCAAATACTCGAGCCGCGAAAACAATCCGTAAAGCTCGAGAGCTTCGGAGGGATTCTCCGACAGAGCGCAAGCGACGCGCAAGAAGAAGTACTGGGGCGTCTCGATCACCTGACGCTCGGTCGGGTGACGAAGCAGGTAGCGATCGTAGACGGTGCGCAGGCCAAAGTACTCGAAGCGACTGTCGCCGTCGAAGTCGAGAGCATCGTTCAGCTTGCGGGCATGCGTCTTGACGAACTCGAGCAAGCGGGTGCCGATCAGGCCCAGTTCCGCGCCAAGCTCGATGGACTGCGAGAACGAGTAGACGTTCTGGCCTTCGACTTCTTTCTCGATCGTCTGCGCGAGCAGACGGGCAGCCAGGCGAGCGTACTCGGGCTCCTCGGCAGTGAGAGCCGCGGCCGTCTGAATCGACAGCTCGTCGAGCTCCTTGGTGGTCGCACCATCGTAGAGGCCGCTGATGGTCTTGGTAGCTACGCGCAGCGAGTCGACGCGGGTCAGCCCACCGCAACAGCGAGCCACTGCGCGAACGATCTTGTCGAGCACGACCGGCTCGCTATCGCCGTTGCGCTTGCGCACGCGCATATGCGTCGGAGCCTCGATGTCACGCCCACGGCGCATCTGGATGGCAGAGTCCCGCACAGCGGAGTCCCGCACATGAGCGCGCTCGCGCTCGCCCGATCCCGATTCCGACCCACTCAATGCCTGCTCTGCGCTCATTCGCCTCTCCTGGTCTCTCTCGTTGCGGCTCAATCGCGGTCAAAATTGGGAAAGAAGCGCCACCTGCCCACGACGCTTTCGCGCTGGGACTCGGTCTTTCGTTTCTCTCCCCTCGAAGATTCGGCTCGAATTGTTGACCGGCCCGGGCCCCAGGGAACCATTCTCAGGTCCTCCGTCAGGGTCTTTGGGTCTGCCAACGCTCGTTCTCTCTTACTTGCCCATGGAGCGGATCCTGACTCATCGGGATCCCTCGCATTGGCCGACTCATGAGGACAACTCCCCAGAACCGGCGCCGCGGGCCAAGCGCAACATATTGGGGTCGGAGCAGAGGCGTCAACCAATATGTTGGGGTAAACGGAAAACCAGTGGAATTCTGAGAGGATGAACAATTGGCACTGATCATGCACTTCCGAGCAGTACTGCGAGCAGCTGTCTGAGCAGGTAAGGCGACCCATCACAGTGCCTCACGCGGACCCACACGCCTGGGTTTCTGACCGGTTTCGAAAACGACTCGCAGAGACCGCTCGGTTGGCGCTGGAACATCGCTCCGGTTGCGCTGTCCAATGCGGCCATGTCGACCGCCTCCCAGGAGCGCCCCAGTTTGGGCAGCCAGCCACTCCGGTCGCCCGACCTGCTGCATGCTCAGGCACGCTGCAGCCTGGACTTCACGACCACCGACACTGCCCTGGTCTTCGCTTTTGCTGGCAGCAGTTCCGTCGGCCTGTTCGCCGAGGCGCTCGAACGCGCTCGATTGGGGGAGACGACCTGGGAACCGGAAGGCTTCGCGCGCGACCTCTTCGTGCGCGACTTCGTGCGTAGCTGCTTCCAAGTGCGGGGCAAGACCGTCAGCGCGAGCTACCTCGAGCGAGTGTTGATCGCTCCTCCGGCCGACGAGAGCAGCGTGCACTTTCGGCGGGCCATCATGGCCGAACTACTCGCCTCACCCAAGCTTCAAACCGAGCTCGAGCGCATCTATGAAGCGATCGGTCGTTTTCGTTCGTTGCTCGAAGGCACGAGCGTGGCCGATCGCTGGGATCCGAACCGGCGTCAGCTCGAGCTGCTTGCGGTCTTCAAGAAGCTGATCGAGCTGATGGCAAGTGGCCTGGGGGAGGCCACCTCGGGACTTCGACGGTTGGTCGAGTTCGCGGCGGAGGTGCAGGAGAGCGAAGAATTTCACGCGCTCGCGGAACTCCTTCGCTACGACGAGCGGCTGGCAACGTTGAACTTCAAGGTCGACATCGGCGCCGACGGCCGCGTACGCCAACTGCATCTGGTGGGTGTCGCCGAACAGCGCGACAACGCCTTCCACGTCTCGCCAGCTCGGCGTTGGTTCGCGAAGTTGGAGCTGTTCCTCCGCGGCTTTCGCTTCGGCGACGGTGAGGTCTTGGCCCGCCTGCTCGATGCCGTGTTCGAGGGCATCCGGCCGCAGCTCGTCGCTCTGGTACAGCTTGCCGGCGATCTGGAGTTCTATCTGGGCGCGCTCGGCTTCGCGCGTCGCGCGGAGGCTTCCGGGCTAGCCGTTTGCATGCCCGAGCTCGGTGCACGCGGCCAGTCGCGCCAGCTGCTGGGCTTGTTCAACCCGCTGTTGCTGGGCGGCAACTTCAACCCAATCGCGTGCGACATCGTCAGCGATCGCCACGACGTCACTTTGCTCATCACCGGCCCCAACTCCGGCGGGAAGACGCGTCTCTTGCAGTCGCTGGGGCTATCGCAGCTCTTGGCGCAGTCGGGCCTGTTCGTGCCGGCTCGCCAAGCTCGGCTTTCGTTGACTCCTGGCCTGGTCGTTTCGTTGATTCAAGAAACCCGTGCCGACCAGACCGAAGGCCGCCTGGGGGTCGAGCTCATGCGCATCCGATCGCTGTTCGAGCGTTTGCCGCCGCGCGCCATGGTCATCCTGGACGAGCTGTGTTCGGGCACGAATCCCTCAGAAGGCGAGGAAATCTTCGAGATCGTCGTACGCATGCTCGGAATGCTGCAGCCCCAGGCTTTCATCACCACGCACTTCCTCGAGTTCGCGGCACGCCTCGAGCGAGATGCTCCCATCGAAGGCCTGCGCTTCTTGCAGGTCGAGCTGGGCGCAGATCACGAGGCGACCTATCAGTTCGTCCCCGGTGTGGCACGCACCTCCTTGGCCGGGCGCGCAGCTTCCCGGCTGGGAGTCACTGGCGATCAACTCCTCGCTTTGATCGAGCACAAACTCGCGCTGCTGGGGCCGGAGAGCTGAGTCCCATGCCGACCTTCCTCGTTTCGCCCCGCATGTCGCCTGCGCTGGCCGCACGCGTGCGGCGGAGCGTTCAGGGCAGCGGGACTGGCCCGCTGCTGACCCGCTCGCGCAAACGGGCGCTCGTCCGCGCAGGCCTCGTGGTCACCCTCGTCGCTTTGGCGGTGACGCTGGGCGTGTCGTACCGCAACGCAGCACGCACGCTGGAGGCCAAAAAGGGGCGACTTTTGAGCCGGATAGCCAGCGAAGCGGCCGCACGCCCCCCAGACAGCACGTCGCTCCTGGCCCGCGCTTCACGTGCTCTGGTCGACGCTGCAACCGCCGCCGCGTCCGAGCCAGTCAAGCCGACCGCCGAGATGCTCGCCCGCATCGCTTCGCGCCCCAGCCTCTACGTGCGCGGCCGGACGGCCGACTTCACCGTCGCCCAACACGTCGCCGAACGCGCCGCCGATACACGCAAGGACGCGCTGCTGGCTTGCTTGCTGGACCCACCCGCCGATGCGTCACTGCAGGAAAAGGTGAGGGCGGTCTACCGCGGCGGCGCCTTCGCCCGGCCACCACTCGAGCGCGTGAGGCTCTTGCACGATCTGGTCGTCACCTCGACCTACCTGAGTCACGACTTTGCAAACCGCGTGACCGCCGCCAAGCAGCCAACGCGCGTGGGCGAGCTGGAGGAGATCTTCGAACGCGCGCATCTCGAGCGGTTGCGCGAATCCGCCCGTGCCGAGCTGCTGATCTATGCACTGGACGAGCCCAAGCTCCACGGCACGCTGATCGAGTTCGACGGAGCGAGCGATCACTTCATTCGCATTGGCGTCGTGGACCTCCAGACCGCGCAGGCGTTAGTTCGGGGCCGCGTACACGCGGAGCCCCGGCGCTTTCAAGAGAAGTCCCAAGCGCGCTATCTGGCAGGTCTGAGCGATTGTCGGGCCGCTCTCGACCTCCGGGAGCCCGAGCCCTGAATCGTTCGCTTGCAGGCACAAGTGTTTCGCCGCGTCCCAGGATGCCACCCCAAGCAATGCGCCTTAGAGTGATGCCATGACCCAGCGACTGCCCGCCATCTACTTGCCGCACGGCGGCGGCCCCTGGCCGTTCGTGGAATTGAGGTTTGGGCCGCCCACGATGTGGCTGGGCTTGCGGAGCTACCTGGAAAAGCTGGTCACCAACTTGCCGGCGACGCCCCGCGCCGTGCTGATGATCTCCGCGCACTGGGAAGCGCCCCTGCCCACGGTGAGCAGCGCGGCCCACCCGCCCATGCTCTACGACTACTCGGGCTTTCCGCAGGCAGCTTACGAGATCCAGTGGCCCGCGCCCGGCGATCCGGCCCTCGCTCATCGAGTCCAACAACTCCTGAACAAGGCTGGTATCTCGAGCGCGGCAGACGACAAGCGCGGCTTTGATCACGGTACGTTCGTGCCGCTCAAGCTGGCCATCCCGCAGGCCAACATCCCGGTGGTCCAACTGTCGTTGATCGCCAGCCTCGATCCGCAGAAGCATCTCGAACTTGGTCGCGCGCTGGCGCCACTCCGCGAGGACGGCGTGCTGATCGTCGGAAGCGGTATGAGCTACCACAATATCCGCGGCTTGGGTCAGCCTGCTGCCGTGACCGATTCGCAAGCCTTTGATCACTGGCTGGCAGACACGATGAAGCAAACGCCGGTCGAGCGCGAGAAGCGCCTGGTCCACTGGGCCGAGGGGCCCGCTGCACGCGCCTGCCATCCGCGCGAAGAGCACCTATTGCCGCTTCACGTCATCGCTGGCGCGTCGCACGCAGACAAAGCCACGCTGCCCTATCGCGAGCGCGTCATGGGAGTGGACGTGAGCGCGGTGCAGTTCGGCTGAAAAGCGCAGCCCGCCAGCGGCGCGCATGGGGCAGCGCTGAAGAAAAGGCCAGCAGCCGTGCGTTTCACCGGACAGGCCGCCAACAGCCGGCAGCACTCACGTCAAGATTTCAGGCCCCAACTCCGTCATCAAAATCGTGTGCTCGAACTGCGCGCTCAGGCGACCATCCGCCGTGACGACCGTCCAGTCGTCATCGAGGAAGACAACCTCGGCTGTGCCGAGGTTCACCATCGGCTCGATGGTAAGCGCCATTCCCGCCAACAGACGCGGACCGCCCTTGTGCGCGTGGTGATGCACGTGCGGCTCCATGTGCATCTTGCGACCGATGCCGTGCCCGCCGAGTTCGCGCACGACGCTACAGCCTTCGCTCTTCACGTACTCTTCGATAGCTGTCCCCACTTCGCCCAGGCGCCGCCCCACCACCAACGCTTCGATGCCCACGGCGCGAGCTCTCTCTGCCACGCGCACCACGTGCCGCGCCTCGGCCGAGGGTTCGTCGATGAAGAACGTGGCCGAAGTGTCGCCGTGAAAGCCTTCGAACTCACTGGTCACGTCGACGTTCACGATGTCGCCCGGCAAAAGCTGCTCCTTTGCACTTGGAATGCCGTGGCACACCACCTGATTCTTGCTGGTGCAGCAGACCGCAGGAAAGCCATGGTAGCCGAGCTGACTGGGCTTGGCGCCGCGCCTTTTCGTGTCGCTGGCGACGAACTCGGCAATGTCGGCCGTGCTGCGAAATGTGGGCAGAGCCCGACCCACGGCCTCGAGCGTGTCGCGGGCCACTCGGCCAGCAGCGCGCATGTTTTCTCGCTCACGCTGGTTCAGGATCGAAATCATCGACGCCGACGATGACGAAACCGAGCGGGCTCGGCCAATACCATTTGAGTATGGTACGCTCTCTCGGTGAGCCTCGCCCAAATCGAATACTTCGTGGCCGTAGCCGAAGAAGGCCAACTGACCCGCGCCGCGCTGCGACTGCACCTGAGTCAGCCGCCGTTGACGCGTCAGATCAAGAGCCTGGAAGAAGAGCTGGGCGCGCCGCTGTTCGTGCGCACGCGCTCGGGCATGGTGCTGTCGCCAGCTGGCGTCACCTTTTTGCGCCACGCACGGCGCGTGCTGACGGAAGTCGAACAGGCCAAACGGGCTCTTCGGCCTGGGGAGCCTTCGTGAAGGGGCTCGTGTTGCTCGCCCTCAGCGGCTGGTTGCTGGTCAGCTGCCACGCCTCTTCACCGTCGTCGTCGTTCGTGCAAGTGCGCATCACCGACGTCACGGTGGGCCTGGTGAAGACGGACGGCCGTCCCTGGGACGACGTCGGTGTCATCAGCGCACAAGACATCGCCGATCTGAGCTTGGCACTCGGGGCGCCGGACGCCGCCGTTGCCGTGACCGATTTTTTGGCACGCCCTGCGCTCGAAGGCATCGACAAGCCCGACGTGCTCGGCAGCGCCACGCTGTTTCTGGACGCCGCAACGCCCGCAAAGCGCGAGTTCAAGGGCCAACCCAACTCGCAAAAACCCAGCCTCGATCCAGCCCCAGTTTGGCGAAACGTGCCGCTCGACGATTCAACACGGATCGAGGTCACGTTGTTCGATGAAGATCTGGTCAACGACGACGCCCTGGGCACGTTCGTCATCCAGGCCGGCGATCTGGCTGCGGCAGCTGAAAATGGCGTCGTCCACCAGCTCCAAGTCGCCAAGCAAACGGGCAACAGTGTCCTGTTCGTCGGCCTCTTGGTCGTACCCGAGCCTTGAAGTACGCGCTTACTTCTGGCCCTGCGCCCGCAGCTTCTTGAAGAACGTCTGCAGCCGCGCGATGGCTTCTTCCGGCAGAACGCCTGCCGTGACTTCGAAACGGTGATTGAGGCGCGCGTCCTGCCCGATGCCAAACAGTGTGTCGACCGCGCCCGCCTTCCAATCGGCTGCACCGTAGACGACGCGCTGCATGCGCGTGTTGACAAGCGCGCCAGCGCACATCGCGCACGGCTCGAGCGTGACGTAGATCGTGCCCTCGACCCGCCAATGTCCATGGGCGGCGGCCGCCCTGCGCAGCGCATCAAGCTCGGCATGAGCCGTCGGATCGCCGTCGATTTCGCGTCGATTTCGGCCGCGCGCAAGCTCGCGACCATCCGCTCCGACGATGACGGCCCCCACGGGCACGTCTCCAGCCTCAGCCGCCAAGTCGGCTTCGCCAAGCGCGATCTGCATCCAATCTTCGTCCGTCACGGCTGACCCCCGGGCGGCGTCGGAGCCGTCGGAAGCGTCGGCAAAGTAGGCGCGGTGGGGGGCCCTGCAGGCTCTTGGGGAGCCGAGGGAGGGCCGCGCACGGGCGGCTCCGTGCCCAGAGGCGGTTCGCCTGCGCTCGTCGACGGTTGGCCGAATACGAGCTCTTCGGCCAGCGCCGCTTCGAGTTCGCTGTCGTTCAACCGATCACGTTTGCGCGCGATCTGAAAGAGCTGCTGGAGGTGGCGCTTGCGCGCGGGCCTGAGGTGACCTGCGCGGTCGAAGTAGTCACGCGTGGGCGCAGGCAGGATAGAAGCCAAAAAGAAGGCCTGAGCGGTCGTCAGCAGATCGGGAGTCGTGCCAAAATAGTAGCGGGCAGCTTCACGAACCCCGTAGACGCCTGGGCCGAACTCGACGACGTTGACGTAGAGTTCGAGCAACCCTGCCTTGTCGAAGCTCTGCTCGAGCAGCACGGTGAGCGCCGCTTCCTGGATCTTGCGAGCCAGGTTCTTGTCGCGCGACAGGTAGAGATTCTTGGCGAGCTGCATGCTGATGGTGCTGGCGCCGCGCAAGAACTTGCCAGCACGCGTGTTGTCGCGAATCGAACTCTCGATCGCGCGATCGTCGAAGCCATCGTGCTTGAAGAAGCGACCATCCTCGGTCACGAGCAGCGCCGTCTCGAGGTGGCGTGTCACCTCGGCGTAGGGGGTCCACTCGCGCGACTGCGGCCCGAAATCCAGCACACTTGGCACGTCGCCCGCCCCCTGCACTTCCTTCTGAAAAGGACCCCGAAATCGCTCAGGATCGAGGCTCGCCGGCACGTGGTGGATGCGACAGTCGTTCTTGAAGTCCCAGTGCACCGCCATCTTGCCGAGCTTGCGCGTGTCAGCCGCCAAAGAAGCGTCGAGCGAGAACGTGCCCTCGAAACCCATTGCGCCCACTTCGCCCAGCACCCCGCGCGGCGCGGAGTCGACCAGAGCCTGACAGGCGACGAGCGGAGCTTGGGCCGCCAAGTCCAGCACGACGAAATCGTCGCCGCGCGTGACAGACAACTTGCCCAAAAATCGCGCCTCACCCAGACGGAGCTCGCCGTCCTGCACGTTGTAGCGACTGCCGTCGACGGCTAGCTCGACGCGGCCGCCGAGCCCGATGCGCGCGAAACGAACGGGGTCCGGCGAAAGCTGAGCCTGACGGATCTCGAGGCCCTCGAACGCGACTTGACCGTCGATGCCGAGCCGCTCGGCGTCTTCGGACAGCCCGAGCCGCACCGAACCCGAGAGCGACGACTCGCCGACATTGAACAAGCCGAAATCGCCTTCACGAACTCCCAGCGCGCGGAGCGAAATCGGACCGCCCTCGAGCTTCATCGCCAGCGGCGTGCCTGGCGTACGCGGAAGCGTGCCCGAGAGGGCGAGCGGCGTACCGCGCGCCAGCGCACCCGGCGACAAATTGAAGCTCACCTCCGTCGCGCTCTTCTTGATCGACAAGCGCTGCGGCCCCATCTGCAGTCGCTCCTTGCCCTGCTCGAACACCACACTCAGCGCCGCAACGACCGCCTCGTCGGGCAGCCGGGGCGCAACTTGGTCGCGCAAGACGGTGAGCAGAGCACGCAGTCTCCCGACGCGCTGGCGCTCAATCGGAAAGCGATCGAGCAAACCGTGCCCATCGTCGACAACCTCGTCGTCCGCTCCAGGAGGCAAAGGCGGGACCGCATCGTCGCTGACAGCTTGCGCGGGCGCGGCTGCGGTCTCGTCCGCGCGAAGGCCGACACGCATCTCCGCCGCCTTGGCGAGCCGCAATTCCCCAGCATTCGGCCCCTCGCCCCATTCGAGCTCCATGCCGGCGACGGCCAACGAAATGCCGCCCTTTTCCAAAGCAATCAGATCGACGCCCAGTCGCTGTCCGCCCGGACCGCGTTCGAACTGCACGCCCGAAAACTTCTGCGCGGGCCCATCCCCAAAAGCGCCTTCCCAAACCACGTCAATGCCGCGCAGCTGATCGTAGCGAACCGTCGTGCCCGCTGACTTTTCACCCGCTGCTTCGCTCTTCTGTCGCGCGCGAAAATCCCCGAGCCGCTGCTTCACTTCGTCGACCGTACCGCTGAGACGAACCACGCCGCCCTCGACCTCGACGGCTCGCAAGCGCGGTTTACCCAGAGAGAAGCGCGCGTCCACGCGTTCGAGGTCGACGCTCACGCCCTCGACGCCGACGAGCTTCACCTTCACGTCGCGGAGTTCAGCCCCCCAGAACGACAGCGACAACTCGCCCGCCTCGATCATGAGCCCACGGCGTTCGGCCTCACCGCGCAAGACACGGCGAGCCAGGGGCTTCGCGCTCACCAGGGCGAGAATTCCCAAGACGCCCAGCAGGGCAACGGGCAACCAAATCCGCTTGCGCACGAGGCTTCCTCACGAACCCTACACGAGACTTTCAGCGTCCCCGAAGACAGAGAACGCGCGAGGTTCAGTCTGCCCTCCAAAAAGCAACGAAAGCACCGAGCCTGGCCGCATTCTCGCGCTTGACGCCACCTCCCCCCATGGTAAAGCCCCGGCCCCATTGCTGATGCCCCCGGGCAAAAGCAGACCGAATCGCCCCGAGTAGTCTCGGACGACTCGGAGGCCCCAAAAGGCCATGGGCCATTAGCTCAATTGGTAGAGCAGCGGACTCTTAATCCGTTTGTTGAAGGTTCAAGTCCTTCATGGCCCACCATCAAGCCCAGCGAAGTCGCTGGGCTTTTTCGGTTTGTGGCTGGGTGGCGGGAGGGCTCTTCACACTTGATGGTGGGTCCTGCCAAAAAAGCTCAGCCGCTGCAGGAGTTAAGTAGCCGTAGTCGGTAGTGTTCGAACGAAACATAGCCATACGCACGCCGTTTCACGAGCTTGGCTTTGTTGTTGAAGCCCTCGGTGCGGGCGTTGGTCAACCGGCAGTACCAGTAGGCCAGGATTTCTTTGCGCCAGCGCAGCAGCGTCGAGCGCAGGGTTTTGAGTTCGGGGATGGTCGTGAAAGCGAGCGCGTCGCAGAGGCTCTTGAGGCGCAGCGCGGCCTGCTTGCGCGAACGCATGCGGTAGAAGCCGTGCAGCGTCTCCTTGGCCTCGTAAATGGCCTTGAGCGAAGGATGGCGACACAGCCAATCGAAGAGCGGCTGGCGCCATTTTCGAGGCACGAGACGACGCGGTTTCAGTAAGAGCTGCCGCAAGTAGGGCGAGTTGCGCCCGTCTTCGGCGAGCTTGCGGTAGCGCATGAGCGCGGGCTGCGGGAGGCGCAGCACGTGGAACTTGTCGGCGACGAGCTGCACGTTGGGAAAGAACTCTTTGGCGAAGCGCTTGTACGGATCGCACAAGTCGAGCGTCACGAAGCGCACGTTCTCGCGTCCCGGAATGTGAGCGACGGCGTGCTCGACATCGACGCCGCGACGGGCGTCTGCCAACGGCACGAATTCCCCGAGCATCCCTTCGGACCGGTGCTGCGCTGCAGAGGAGCTAGACGCGTGAAGTTTCGCGCAGCTGTTTTTGGCGGGGCGGAGCCGCTACGGCGGTGGTTGGCTTGCGTCGGTCAGCGAGGGCGGTGGCCGACAGGTCGCGCCCGAGGCAAGCCGGTTGTCGACGCGCGCTCGGATCTAGTAGCGACGCCAACTCCAGAGCTCGGGCTCCCAAGTCGCGTCGAGCCCTCCAGCGAGAACGGGATCGAGGAAGCTCTGCGCCGCCTTGGTGACCACGTCGAGAGTCAGCCACGTCAGCCGGTCTTCGCGGGCCATGGCGGCGTACGGCGTCGTCCAAGCGAGCGGCGGTTCGGGCACGTTCGCGGGTAGTGCGTGTGTGTTGCGGAATGTAAACGTCTGCTCGAAGGCCGCCAGCAGGCGCTTCGCGTCGATGGGCTGCGCGGTTGCGAGCAGAGTAATGTCGGGGAGGTCCTTCACGCGCGAGTTGGGGCGCCGCCGCGGCATCGTGTAGGCGTGCAGCTTTTCGGCGAGGTGCGTCTCGATTGGGTAAAGGCCCAGCGTCGGTGGGGCGATGCCCGCAAAGCCCAGCACGTCGTCGGCCACCACGACATCGGGCTCACCGAGCATCGGATCGCCAAAGGCGACGTCGACGCCGAATGGCTGGCCGTAGATCTTCCCGGCGAGCTTGCAGACGGCGCGGAATCGAAGCCCTTCGTACTGCATACCGTCGTTCTGGATCTGCGGGTGGTCTTCGTCGGGCCCGATCTCGAACGTGAGGAAGTCGCTGAGGTCGAGACGCCCGGCTTCCTGCAGTCTTGCCAGGATGTTGTCGGGCGCGCCGACGACGCGCAGGTCGACATCCTTCGTGGTCCGGGCGCGGTCGATGCGCAGCTCAAGGACGAGCCCGCCCTTGAGCGTGGCGGCATCACCGAGCACGGCCACGACGCGGGCGAGGAAGCGATCGAACACAAGCAGCTGCCGCTTGCGCGCGAACTGGGCGCCGGACTTGGCGGACGCGCGCAGGCGTTGCTCGATCGCCTGTTTGAAGGCCTCCGGAGAAAAGTACGTGCGCACCGTCACGCGGCGAGCCCTCCAAATGGCTTGAGCGCCGCTTTGACACTGCTGAGTTCGGCCTTCGTGACGAGCCCTCGGCGGAGCGCTTGCTGCGCTGCTTGCCTCAGCAGCTCCGGAGAGAGGCCATCGCGTGCGCAGTCGTCCAGCGTGCGTCGCGGTTGGGTGGTCGTCGCTGAGCCAAACCAGCCGCGGTCCTCAGTCGGCACATCTGAGTAGTGCAGCACGACATCAGGGGGCGTGCGGAAGCGGCGGTGGCGCCAGGCGCTCGGGAGCGTGAGGTGTATCTGCGCAGGCAGCACATCGGAGAGGCCATGCAGCGACAGCGCCGTCTGGTGCGAAATGATGCCCGCTTGTTCGGACCAGAGCCACGCGGTGACCAGCTCCTCATGTTCGCTCGCGGGAAAATGGACCAGGCGATAGATGCCGCGTCTCGAGCGGGCTACTCGCCCGGCCTGGATGTGCTTCCTGAGCAGATGTGTGGAGTAGCCCGCCTCCGCGGCCTGTTTGGTCGTGAAATAGCCGCCCTGACTCGCGGCTGTCTCAAAAAGGCGGTCCCAGTCCGGTCCGGTGGTCTCAGCCGGGGTCACGCACAAACAGTAACCCTCAGTTCCCTTTTGTGCAAGTGGTCACGCCTCGGTTCATCCTCGCCCGCGTCGCCCGCCTCGCCGAGTCCCGCGGCGTCCGCAGTCCGCCTGGGCATGTCGACCTCGACGTCGTCGCCCAAGGCCAAAGCCACCCAATCCGACCCGTCGACCAACGCGCAAAATGCACAGTCTGTCGACTTGCGCAGGCTGGCTCGACCAGGTTGAAAGCCTTTGGTTTTCCTAGTCCCACCAGGCGCTTAGGTCGCGCCACCTACCCCCAGAAACACGCGTGCGCGTCCTCGCCCACGAGCCGAAGAAAGTCCTCTAGGGATTGCACCTCGGGCGCGGGCCCGTAGCGGTGCCACTTCAAGTCGCGGCGCCGCCAGAACACGCGGCACGTCGAGGTCGCCTTCACGTAGGTCGCCTTTGCCACCGGGTGCTCGAGGACGATGTCAGGCTGGTTCCAGCGAG
>JBBQHO010000066.1:0-19574 GCA_038324055.1 Polyangiales bacterium
TGGAGCCTCCCCAAAAAGAGAAGGCCAAGCGCCTGCTCGATTCCTTCTCGAAGAAGGCGTGCAAAAGCGAGGCCGGGAAGAAGTTCAAAGCCCAGTGCTCTCAGGCAAATGCCTTCCTTCAGCAACTCGGATCATGAACCGCTGCGTACCTGAACCACTGGTACCAGAGTTTTTGGAACGAAGAGTTTGAAGCCCAGCGAGCGGGACGCCTGGTTAGCCAGCGTCCCGCCCGTCATTTCGGTCCCAGAAAAGTAGTCAATAGTAGGAGAGTCAGCCACTTGTGGCCTTAACGGCCCCCCTCTCAGATGAGCGAGAAGATGACGGATCCGGTGACCCGCCTCGAGGAATGCGCCAGCGTACATGATCACCAGCTTGTCCTCGCGGATCTCCAAGCGGCGCTCGACGTGGAGACGGAGAGCGACAAGCGAGCCTTGCTGCACCTGCGCATGGGCCATCTGTTGCGCGCTACGTTCCTCGAGGGCGTAGGTGCGCTCAAACATTTTCAAGAGTCGTTCAAGCTCGATTCCGCCCGACTCGACGCTCTCGGGGCAGCGCGGGAGGTCTACCGCGAGGTTGGCCGCCTCCCGCTCGTCCAGAAGCTGCTGAACATCGAAGTCGGCGCGGTCGAAGACCCTGAGATCGCAGCGGCTCTCTACGTCGAGCTCGGCGGAGTTCTCGTCGACTTGGGCGACGCTGAGAACGCATCGGTTGCCTACGCCGAAGCTCTCAAGCTTGGCGCGCTGGTCGGCGCCCTGCTCGAAGACGCGCAGGTCACCACGACTACCTACCAGACGCGGCTCGACGATCTGCTCGAAGAGGCTCCGCTCGCCACCAGCATGGCCGAGCGTCAAACGTTGCTGCTCCGTGCCGCATCCGTGGCTCGGCGTTACGCGGCCGACGAGGCCGACGGCCTGCTGCTCGAGGCCTACCGCCTCGATCCATCTCACGTCCGCGTGGCGGCGTTGCTCGAGACGTCTTACCTCGAGGCCGAGAAAGTGGACGAGCTGCTTGCCGTCCAGACCCAGCTCTTGGCAGAGCCCAAGGCTCGTTCTGGCCTCGCTTTCCTGCTTGGTGCCCGCTGGGCCGAGCGCCATATGCCGGAGGTCGCGGCGCCATTTCTGGAAAAAGCGGTGGGCGAGGACGCCAACTGCCGCCCAGCCATCGCTTTTTTGAAGCGTTGGGGCGATGAATCTCCCGTCCAGCGTGAGCGCGTGCTCCGCTTGGCCGAGGAATCGGGCGGGTCCACGGGGGCCGCTCCGTCTTCGAGTTACTTGCTCGCGACCGCCGGCCTGCTGGCGCTCCGTGAGTTCAGAGATGTTGGGCGGGCGCGGAAGTTCTTCGAGCGTCTGGAAGTCGTCGAGCCTGGTCACGTTGCACTTGCCGAATGGCGCAAGTCAGCGGGGCGCGATGAGAAAAGCACTACTGTCGAGAGTATTGAGGAGTCAGTGAAGATGGACGAGTCGTCGAAGGAAGCTGCCGAGATCGAAGATGTGCTGGAATCCCCTGCCGAGGAAGAAGGAAGCACAGCTCCCGCTGCACCGGCAGCTGTCGCCACCGCCACGCCCGTGGTGGTGAGTGAAGCCAAGCTCGCAGAGCTTCGTCAGAAACTGGCGGCCGCCGAGGCCCGCCCACACGAGCACGTCAAAGCGTTGCTCGAGCTGGGTGAAGCCGTGCCCGACGCCGACGAGAAGGCCACGTTGTTTCGTCAGGCGGCCGAGCTGTACGCTGGAAAGTTCGCCAACCACGCCGAGGCCGTGAAGGCCTATGAGAAGCTGCTTGCCGCAGAACCCAACGACGCACCTGCCAAGGCCTACTTGCGCGAGATGTACGAGAAGCGCCGCGATTGGGAGAGCCTGATCAGCCTCGAAAAGAAGGACGCGGAACTGCTTGACCCCGGTCCGGCCCGCACCGAGGCATTCCGCAAGATCGCCGAGACGGCCACCGAAAAGGTGAAGAAGCCGGAAGTTTGCATCGAGCTCTGGCAGGTGGTGCTCGAGAACGATCCGGAAGATCCCGGCGCCCTCGCGGCACTCGTGGGTCTACACGAGCGAGGCCGCAACTATGAAGCACTGTGCGACGTGCTCGAGAAGGTGGTTCAGGTCACGTACGACGACGCGAAGCGCATCGAGTACCTGACCAAGCTGGGTCAGATCGCAGGCGACCGCCTCAAGGACGATGTGCGCGCGGCGGAGGCTTATCGCCAGTTGTTGGTGCTGCAGCCGGACGACAAGCGCGCCCAAGAGCAGCTGAAGAAGCGCTACGTCACGCTCGGACGCTGGGACGACCTGGAAGTCTTCTACGCCGAGAGCAACAACTGGGACGAGTTCATTCGTTTGCTCGAGAGCAACGAGAGCCGCGCCGAGTCGGATGCGCAGCGCATCGGCATGCTCCAGAAGGTAGCCGAGCTGTGGATCACCCAGAAGGGCAAGCCCGATCGCGCGGCTCGCGCGCTCGAGAAGATCCTCACCATCGACGAGACCAACCTGGCGGCTGCTCAGCGTCTGATTCCAATCTACGAGGAAGCCAAAAACCCCAAGGGCCTGGTCAAGGCCATCGAGGTCAAGCTCGCCAGCGTCGAAGACGAGAGCGAACGCTTGGCCCTCTTGCTCCAGGTTGCGAGCCTCTACGAGGACCAACTGCGCGACAAGAAGAGCGCGCTCACCCACATGCTCGATGCTGTGGCACTCGCGCCGGCGGATGCCAGCGTGCTGGACGCCGCCGAGCGTGTTGCCAAGGCCGCTGGTGGTTGGGACGATCTCGTCGGCGCATATCAGAACAGCGCGCAGGCGGCTGTCGACGACGGAGTGCAGGTCAGCCTCAAGCTGCGACTCGGTCGCGTGCTGTCGGACGAGCTGGGCAAGGTCACCGAAGCACTCGCTGAGTTTCGGGCGGTCTACGACGATCACCCCGACAACACAGAGGCCCTCAGCGCGCTCGAAAGCCTCTATCAAAAGACCGAGGGCTGGAAGGAACTGCTCGAGGTCTACTCGCGCAAGCTGGATCTGGTCACCGATCCGGATGAGCGTCGTGCAACCCAGTTCGGTATCGCGCGCGTGCAGCGTGAGCGCTTGGCCAACGTGCCAGCGGCCATCGAGACCTACGAGGCGGTGCTCGAGGACGAAGCCGACGAGCCCACGGCATTGGCGGCACTCGACGAGGTCTATGCCGAGACCAAAGCTTGGAAGAAGCAGGCCGCTGTGTTGGCTCAGCGCATCGAACTCGCGCAGACCGACGCAGATTTGGTCGCGCTGAAGTTCCGTTTGGGCCAGGTGCTCGAGGACAAGCTCGAGGATCCGACGACTGCACTCACTAACTACCGCGAGGTCTTGCTGCTCGACCTCGGCCACGTCGGCGCGCGCCAAGCTCTCGAAGCTCTGCTCGAAAACGAAGATCTGCGCGGCGAAGCAGCACGCATTCTCGAGACTGTCTTCGAGCAACAGGAGGACTGGCAAAAGCTCGTCCGCGTCCTGGAAGTTCGCGCCGAAAGTGCGGCGTCCACCGAAGAAAAGGTCGAACTGCTCCGCAAGCTTGCACAAGTTTCCGGGAGCCGACTCGGGTCGGCCGAAGACGCAATCGGGGCGCAGGCTCGCGCCTTGCGCGCCGATCCCTCCAATGTCGACGCACGCCTCGAACTCGAGGAGCTGGCCGAGAACGCCAAGGCCGTCGAGAAGCTCACCAAGATCTTCAAGACCATCGCCGAAGAGACCGACGATGCCGACCTCAGCCTGCAGTACTGGATGCGCCTCGCCGCCATCCACGAGCGTCTCGGCAACGTCGACGCAGCGGCCCAGGCCTACGAGAAGGTACTCGTGCTGGAGCCCGGTCAGGGCGACGCGCTGGCTGCGCTCGACGCCCTGTTTCGCAGCCATGAGCGCTGGGAACTGCTCACCGGCGTCTACAGGCGTCGCATCGAGCTGGCGACCGATCCGGATCAGCTCGAGAAGCTTTATTCGGAATTGGCCGAGGTGCTCGAAGACAACCTCGAGCGTCCCGGCGACGCTGTGGCGGCCTACCAAGAAGTCTTGGCTGAACAGCCCACGAGTTTGCGTGCTCTGACCGCTCTCGATCAGCTGTTCACCAAACTGGGTCGTTTCCCTGAACTGGCTGCGAACTTGGAGTCCCAACTGGCGTTGGCCGAGACGGACGCCGAGACCATTGCGCTGACCCTGCGCCTTGCCGCTTTGCGCGAGGAGAAGATGGGCCAAGTCGAAGTCGCCATTGAAGGCTACCGCGACGCACTGGAGCGCGATCCGGCTCAGGCCAGCGCGCTCAGCGCTCTAGAGCGTCTCGGTCGCGGCGCGAAGTTCGAGCTGACGATCGCGGAAATCCTCGAGCCGCTCTACCGCAGCTCCGGTGAGCACCAAAAGCTAATCGGCGTGTACGAAGTACAGGTGCGCCGCGCCGAAGACGTGTCGCGCAAAGTCGAGCTGCTCGACTCCATCACCGAACTCTACGAAGACGCAGCCGGTGATCAGAAGTCGGCCTTCGAGACCGCCGCACGCTCCTTGGCCATCGAGCCCGGCAGCGAGCGCACGCTCGGAGTGCTGCAACGTTTGGCGGCAGCGACCGATCGCTACGAGGACTTGGCCAGTATCCTGACCGCTCAGGCGGAAGCCGTCACCGATCCCGAGTTGACCAGTCACCTGCACTCGGCGTCGGCTCGGGTGCTCGAGGAGAGCGTCGGCGATCCTGCGCGCGCCATCGAGGCCTACAAGCTGGTGTTGGCCAGCGATCCGCTCCGCCTCGAAGCCGCAGAGGCGCTCGAACGCCTCTACCGCTCAACCGAGAAGTTCGCTGAAATGTCGACGGTCTTGCAGCGCAAGGCGGGCATGCTCGACGACATCGACGCCCAAAAGCTTGCGCTCTACCAGGCAGCCTCGCTTGAAGAGGACGTCTTGGGTGAGCCCATTCGGGCGATCGCCGTCTACGAGAAGGTCCTCGAGATCGACGGCGAAGATCTGCGTAGCGTCGACTCGCTGATCGGTCTTTTCCTCGGTCTTTCCAAGTGGAACGAGCTACTGGGCGCTTACACGCGCAAGGTCGATCTCGTCATCGATCCCGAAGAGAAGAAGCAGGTGTTGTACGAGGTGGGCGCCGTCTACGAGCGCGAGCTCAAGGATGTGCCGAACGCGATCGACACGTACCAGCGCGTACTCGAACTCGACCCTGACGACCTGAACGCTCTCGGCCGTCTGGACGTGCTGTACCAAGCTGCGGCCAACTGGCAGGAGCTACTCACCGTGCTGACGCGCGAGGCAGAACTCACTGCCGACGCCGAAGAGGCAGTGGGCTTTCAGTACCGCGTCGCCGCTCTCTACGAGACGCGCCTAGACGAGGTTGCTCGCGCAATCGAGCTCTATCGCGAGTTGCTCGGCGTTCAGCCCGATCATGCGCCCACGCTGGCAGCGCTCGAGAAGCTCCAGCAAGGGAGCAAAGCCCCGGTCCTGGCGTCCGAGGTGCTCGAGCAGATTTACGAGGCTTCGGGAGATTCCGACAAGTTGATCCGCGCACTCGAGGTGCAGGTCAGCCATGCGCAGGACACCTTCAGCTCGGTACAAATCTTGGAGCGCATCGCGACTCTCTACGAAGAGAGCCTCGATTCTTCGCCCAAGGCCTTCGAGACCTACGGCCGCGCCGTGGCCATCGACAGCCAGAACGAGCAGGTCCTGCAAAATTTCGAACGCTTGGCGGAGTTGAGCCAAGGTTGGGCACGAGCCGCCGAGATCTACGACACGCAGATCGAAGCGGCCGGCGACGCTGCCGACCAGGTGGTGGCGCTCGGCCTCCGCGTAGCCAGCGTTTACGAAACCCAGCTGGACAACGTGACGGAGGCCATCGCGCGCTACCGGACCGTCCTCGGGGCCGAAGGCGAAAATGGTGTCGCTCTGGTGGCGCTCGATCGCCTTTACTCGGAATCGGAGCAGTGGAAGCCGCTCGCGGAAATTCTGGCAGTCGAGGCCGAGACCGGTGAAACGCCTGACCAGATCCTAGAATTCAAGTTCCGTCTCGGGCAGGTGCATCAGCATCACTTGAACGACCTCGCTAGCGCGGTTGCCGCCTACAAGGAAGTCTTGTCGGCCGCGCCGGAGCATGACGATTCTCGTGCTGCGCTCGAGGGCCTGTTTGCGACCGGCGTGCGCCAGGTCGAGATCGGCGAGATTCTCGAGCCGCTCTACCAGGCTTCGGCCGAATGGGAGAAGTTGCTCTCGGTTCGTGAAGGTCAGCTCTCGAACCTGACGGATCTCGAAGCTCGTAGTGCGCTCCTGCATCGCATGGCAGAGGAAGCCGAGCAGCATTTGGTTGACGGTGATCGGGCCTTCGCCATCTTGGTCCGCGCTCTGTCCGAAAACCCCGGTCAAGAAGGAACCGTAGACGAACTGGAGCGTTTGGCTCCTGTCGTGGAAGAAGGCTGGGAGAAGCTCGCGAACGCCTACGCCGATGTGCTGTCGAACGAGGCCATTCTGCCGCCCGTCCTCGCCGCCACAGGCCATCGCCTCGCTGCTGTGTTCGAGCGCGAACTGGGCGATGTCGAGAAGGCCGTCGAGACCTATAACTTCGTCCTCACCGTCGCGCCTGCGGATCTCGTCTCACTCGAGAATCTAGATCGCCTCTACACCGACAGCGAGCAGTGGGAAGAGTTGGCCAGCGTTCTCGAGCGCCGCGCCAAGGCCGTTTCGGACGAGTTCGAGAAAGTCGAACTCCACCTGCGCCTCGGCCACAACTACGAGGAAAAACTAGCGCCGCTCGGCGGCGCAGCCCCGGCAGCGCGCGTCAGATTGCCGTCTGCACCCGAAGTCGACGAGGATTTCGAGATTGATGCCCAGGACGATTTAATCGAGCCCGGCGACGACGAACTCGTGGGCAGTTCCGACGACGTCGTCGAAGATCTGGACGACGCCCCGGTCTCGTTTGCACCCGAGGTGGGCACCGGGCGAGCCTCGACGGGCCCCGCATCTTCCGGTGCGCCGGAATCGGTTGGTCCGCTCGGCGCGGCTCCGCTCTCGCTGGCCGGCTTCAACCGCGGTCGTTTGGACGACGCCATTCGCGCCTACCGCGTGGTGTTCGACAAATTGCAGCCCGAAAATGAAGACGCGATCGTCTCGCTCGAGCGCATTTACACGCTAACGGAGCAGTGGAAGGAGCTGGACGTCGTCTACCAGCGTGAGCTGGACAACGCCGCCGGTGATGCCGCCGAAGCCGACGTGCGAGCCAAGCGCGCGCACCTCGCTGCCGACCGCCTCTCGAACGTCGACGCCGCCATTGAAGGTTGGAAGCGCGTGCTCGATCTGCGCGGCGAGGATCCGGAGGCGCTCCGGGCCTTGGCGTTCCTCTACGAGAAGCAGTCGCGCTACAGCGAGTTGACGGATGTGCTCGAGCGGCACTTCGACATTGCCGACTCGGACGAAGACCGAGTGCATGTGCTCACCATGCGCGCTCGTCTCTTCGACGAGCAGCTCAATCGTCCCGAAGAAGCTCTGGAGACCTACCAGCGCGTCTTGGACATCGACTACTCGAACGTCACGGCGCTCCGCGCCATCGCTAGCATCTGGCGTCGCCGCAAGAGTGCCGAAGACCTCGTTCGCGCCCTGCACGCGCTGGTCGACGCTGCCGCATCCCAGCTCGAAGGTACGGAACTGGTCGAGAGCTACCGCGAGATGGCCAAACTCTACCAGGCCAGCCTCGAGCAGCCCTTTGATGCAGCGGACGCTTGGCGTCATCTGCTCGATGTTTCGCCTGGTGACTTCGAGGCCTTGGACAGCTTGGAAGTCATCTACCGAGCCGACGATCGCATCGAGGATGTCGTGGGCGTCAAGATGCAGCGCGCGGCTGCTTTGGTGGCGACGGAGGAGAAGGTTCGCGAACTCCTCGAAGTCACCGAGCTCTGGCGTTCGCCGCTGGGCGAATACGGCAAGTCGACCGAGGCCTATCAAAAGATCCTCGATGTCGATCCCGTCCATGAGCGCGCGTTCAAGGAGCTCGAGAAGCTGCACACCAACGCCGAACGTTGGGAGTCATTGGTCGAGCTCTATCTCAATCGCCTCGAACACTACGAGGAAGTCCCACCGCGCAGCGAATTGCTGCGTCGTATCGCCCGTGTGTTCGAGGAGAAACTCGAGGATGCGAACCAGGCCTTCGATGCACTCGTCAACGCGTTTGCCGACGACTACTTCGACGAAACGACCTCTGCCTACCTAGAGAAGGTCGCTCAGGCGACGAATCGTTGGTCCGAGCTGCTCACTACTGCCAACGCTTGGCTCCAAGAGGAGCAGGACCGCAAGCGCAAGATCCAGCTGCTGCTGCTGCTCGGGCGTTGGTACGGCGAGAACTTGGGCATGAGCAACTACGCTGCTCCGTACTACCAGCAGGTTCTGCAGATCGATCCGCAGAACGTGCGGGTGATGCGGCAGATGGCGGCCATCGAGCGGCTGGCCGGCAACTACCCCAAGGTCGGGCAGATGCTGAACAAGGCTCTGGAAGTGGCCGTGACCAGCGATGACCGAAAGGCAATCCTGACCGACCTCGGAGACGTGCTCTATCGCAACCTCGAGCAGCCGGATCAGGGTATCCCTTACTACAAGCGTGCTCTGGAAGTGGACGGCGGCTACCTGCCAGCCCTTTCGGCCCTCGAGCGTATCTACGAGGACAAGGGCCAGATCCCTGACCTGGTCGAGATCCTGACCAAAAAGGCAGGCGCTATCGAGCGTCCCGAGGACGCTGTTCGTCAGAAGCTGCGCCTTGGCTCGCTGCTCGAAGAAAAGATGAACGACTCGGCAGGCGCCGCAAAGGCCTACCGCGAAGTCATCGAGATCGATGCCGACAGCCTGCCTGGTCTCCGTGGTTTGGAGCGCGTGTTGGGCGCCCTCCAGGACTGGCCTGCCCTCGTTACCACGCTCGAGCGCCAGCTCGAGGTGGTCGAGACGGAAGCCGACCGCGTCACCGTGCTGCTCCGCTTGGCCGAGATCCAGGAGCAGCAGTTCCTCAAGGCCGACGTGGCGGCCGCGCGCCTCGAGCAAGCTCTCGCCATCGATCCGACGCAGGAACAAGCGTACATCGCGCTGGCACGCTGCTACCGCCGCCTCAAGCAGTGGCACGACCTCATCGCAACCTTCCAGAGGCACATCGAAGAAACGTCCAGTCGTGACACCAAACTCGGTCTTTACGCCCAGATTGGCGCGGTCTACCGCGACGAGCTGAACGAGCTGGACCAAGCCATCGACGCCTACCAGCAAGTGGTCGACGCAGACGACACGAATATCCAGGCCTTGGAGGCGCTCAGCAAGTTGTTCGAGCGTCAGGGCGACGGCGCTCGCGCCATCGACGCCATGACTCGAGTCGCCGATTTGACGAGCGACGGCGCTCAGCAGGTCGACATGTACTTCCGCATCGGTCGCGCGATGGAAGAGAAGCTCAGCGATCGCTATGGCGCTCGTGAGAAGTTCGAACGCGCGCTCGACATCGATCCGTCGCATCTGCCGTCGTTGGCGGCGCTGCGTACGATTGCAGTCGACGAGGCCGACTGGGACAGTGCCTGCCGCTACCTCGAGCAGGAGCAGTCACGCACCGACGCTCCGCGCGTCAGGGCCAAGTTGTTGGTCGAACTCGGCAAAATCCGGAACGAGATGCTGGGCGAGCGCGGGCCGGCCATGCAGGCCTACGAGCAGGCCATCGAACTCGATGCCGAGTGCGAAGAGGCCGCTCTGCCGCTCGTCAACGAGTACGGAGAGCAAGAGCGTTGGGCCGATGCGGCACCTCTGGCCGAGATGCTGGTGCGCCGAGGCAAGAATCGCGAGCGCGGCGAGCAGCACATGCTCCAGAAGATGCTGGGTCGCGTGATGGGCAAGGTCGGCGAGCACGAGAAGTCGCTGCGAGCTTACCAAGCCGCCAATCAGCTCGATGTGACGGATCAGGAGACCATCCGCGGTGTGGCCGATGCTGCCTACGCCATGCAGGATTGGCCGACGTCGCTCACCAACTACCAGAAGGTATTGACGTCACTCGGGGAGGACGACGTCGAGTCGCGTACCGAGGTCTACTACCGCCTGGGTGCCATCAAGCTGGCTCAAGGTCAGGACCGCCAGGCCATCAACAACTACGAGAAGGCGCTGGCTCTGGACGGTGAGCACCGCCCGTCGCTGCAGGCGCTGATCGCCATCTACGAGAAGAGCGGCGACAACAAGCAAGTTGCCGAATACAAGCGTCAGATCCTCGACTCGGTCTTCGACGGCGAAGAGCGTTTCCAGTTTTTGATGGAGATCGGCGATCTCTGGGCGGAGAAGGAGAAGGATCCGAAGAAGGCACTCGAAGCCTACGAGGAAGCTCGCGATCTCAAGCCGGTCGACCATGTGCTCCTGCACAAGATGCTGGAGAACTACAAGACGGCCGAAGAGTGGCAGAAGATGGTCGACATCTTGGACGCCATCAAAGACATCGAGCAGCGTCCCAAGCTGCGCGCCAAGTTCGTCAACGCTCAGGCTCAGCTCTACCGCGACAAGCTCGAAGACAAGGATCGCGCGGTCGAACTCTTCAACGAGGCGCTGGATCTGGATCCGGAGTTCCTCGAAGTATTCGAGCGCATCGTGAAGATCCTCACCGGCGATCGCAACTGGAAGCAGCTCGAGCGTGCCTACCGCAAGATGCTGCATCGCATCGCCGGCAAAGGTAAAAGCGATCTGGAGCACCAACTGTGGCACCAGCTCGGCATCGTCTATCGCGACCGCACCGCCCAAGCCAACGAGGCCATCGATGCGTTCAAGATGTCCGCGAGCCTGGTCGAAGAAGCCCCGCTGCAGCGTCAGATCTTGGCGGAACTTTACGAGACTTCGGAACGCTGGGACGACGCCATCAAAGAGCAGCGTCGCTTGCTCAAGATCGATCCGCTGGCCATCGAGCCGTACCAGGCCCTTTATCGCCTGTACCTGCACAAGCAGAGCTACGACGAGGCCTGGTGCTTGGCCGCAGCGATGTCCTTCATGCGTAAGGCCGACGAAGAGACCGAACGTTTCTTCCAAGACTTCCGTCCGAAAGGCATGCTGCCGGTGACGGGTCGCTTGGCCAACGAGCACTGGGTGCGAGGCCTGTTCCACCCGAACGAGAGCATCTACATCTCGAACATCTTTGCGATGATCGTGCCCGCCGCTCTTCAGGCCAAGATCGCGCAACTCAAGGCTCAGGGTAAGTTGCCGCAGCTCGACGAGCGGTTCCGTCAGGAACCCGCCACCTCGACCGTCACCTTTGCCAAGACCTTTGGCTGGGCGGCCCAGGTGCTGGGTATCCAAGCGCCAGCTCTGTACGTTCGCAACGACGTCCAGGCGTACATCGGCTCGGTCCCGTCCGATCCTCCGGCGTCGGTGGCAGGTCAACTCGTGCTCAGCGGTTTCCAGCCGCAAGAGCTCACCTTCATCTGCGGCAAGCACCTCACTGCCTACCGCCCCGAGCACTACCTCCGCGTGCTTTTCCCGACGCAGGCGGAGCTCACCATCATGTTGTTCGCTGGCGTGCTCCTAGCCGCTCCGCAGCAGCCCATGCCCCCGGACATGGAGCCCCAAATCCGCGCCACGGCGCAGGAGCTGGCGCGTCACATGCAGCCCGTGCAGCTGGAGCACTTGCGGCAGGTGGTCAAGCAGTTCTTGGCCGACGGAGCCAAAGCCAACGTCAAGAAGTGGAACCAGGCGGTCGAGCTGACGGCCTGCCGAGCGGGCCTTGTGGTCTGTGGCGATCTGGAGATTGCCAAGAAGATCATCGGTCAAGAGCAACAGGCGCCGGGCGACTTGGCCCCAGCCGACAAGCTCAAAGAGCTGTTGTTGTTCGCTGTCAGCGAGGAGTACTCGGCCATTCGCCGCGCCCTGGGCGTCGCCGTCCAAGCCTGATCGGCGAGTGCAGCAAAAAGAAAGGCCCGAGGTGACTCGGGCCTTTTTTTTCGGTCAGGCGGCGCTGGCTCGAGCCGAGGCGCTCGGTCACTCAGCGTCCGGGCAGGTCGAGCAGGATGCGCAGACCACCCTGAAAACGCCAGTTGACGCCACCCACGTCTGCGCTTGCGGGAGCGTCGAGGAACGAGGCTGCGCTGAGCGAGAGCAGGGGGCCGAAGCCGAACTGGCGATTGGCGTACCAGTCGCCTCCGAACGTCAAGCGCATCCACTCGAGACCTGCGTAGTCGCTCGCGCCGTTCTTGTCCGATGTGGTCCTCAGATCGCGGTAGCCAATGCCGTAAGAAACCCAGGGATCGAAGCGCAGGCCCTGCACGAGGTGGTAACGAACGAAGGCGCCGACCCCGAGGCTCGTGGAAGAACAATCGGTGCACGCGCTGCCGGCGCCAAAGAAATTCAAGTCTCCATATGCGCCGACCACGACGTGGCGGCCGACGCCGATACCGAGATCGACGCCGGGGCCGAAGCCGACGCTCGTCAGCGCGTCGAAATCGGCGCCGCGTGAAACCTCGCCAAACGGCACCGCGAACAGACCACTCACACCCAGTTGAAACTGACCTGCGAGCGTGTCTTGTGCGAATGGTGTGACCACGGGGGCGGCGGACTCCTGAGGAGCTGCCGTCGCAGGGAGGGCGGGAGCCGCCATGATGCGGGGGCGGTCCGGCTCCGAGGGTTCGGCGGGAGGCTCGACGGGCGGCTCCTGGGACGGCGCCTCGCTCGAGGGTCCGATCTCGCCGGCAGGCGTGGCCGCCTCGGGCGCGGTGGGCTCGTTTGGCGGCGGGGCGGTTTGACCGTGAGCAAGCGAACTCGAGAGGAGCAGGGGTGCGGTCCAGGCGCTCAACAGTCCAAGTCTCATGGCCGAGGTGGTTATCATCATTTTTTGCGCAACACACCCCACCGGAGGCCGAGACTTCCCCATGGACGACAGTCGCGAACACACCCGGGAACTTCGGCGGGCCGTCTGCCGAGGGCCCTTTCGGATCCGCGTTGTTTCGCCGGGCCGGGAGCAGGTTCGAACCCTGCGATCGGGTCAAAGCGTGACCTTGGGCAGCGGCGACGACGCTGACCTGCAAATCGACGATCCGACCGTGAGTGGCCTTCACTGTCGATTGCACGCCGATTGTCGCGGGCTCGAGATCGTGGACCTCCAAAGCCGAAACGGTCTTGTGCTCGGATCCGGCTGGGTCGGGCAAGCGTTGCTTTCGGGTCCGCGCGCCGAGTTTTCCATCGGCTCGACCGCGGTTACCGTCGAGGCCGTCGATCGCGAGCCGAGCCCCGACGCGCTCGGCCTGGTCGGTGTGTCCGACGGTATGCAGCGCGTCCGCGAGATGGTCGTGCGTTTCGCCAAGCTGAGCGCGCCCGTCCTGATCGTCGGTGAGTCGGGTACAGGCAAGGATTTGGTTGCGCGCGCTCTCCACCAGCAGTCCGGCCGTTCCGGCAACTACGTCCCGCTCAACGTCGCGGCTTTGCCCGACTCGCTTCTGGATGCCGAGCTGTTTGGCCACGCGCGCGGAGCCTTCACGGGGGCGGTGTCCACGCGAGCTGGAGCGTTCGAAATTGCGCACAAGGGCACGCTGTTTCTAGACGAAATGGCAGAAATGAGCATGTCGGGCCAGGCCAAGTTGCTGCGCGTTGTCGAGGATGGTGCGGTGAGACCGCTGGGCTCCGCGGATGCTCTGCTCATCGACGCGCGCATCGTTTCGGCCACTTGCGCGCCTCTGGCCGAGCGCATCGAGCAAGGGTTATTTCGGCACGATCTCTACCATCGTTTGTCGATGCTGGTGATCGAGGTGCCGCCACTGAGGCGCCGCACGGTTGACATCGGACCACTGGTGGAAGCCTTCCTTCGAAACAAGGTTCGCGAACTCGGACAGAAGTATCTACTTCCTGCGGCGCTCGACTTTTTGAGCGAGCAGGCTTGGCCCGGAAACGTGCGTCAGCTGTTTGGGGCCGTGTATCGCGCTGCGGTCATGAGCCAGACCGAGGCGCTCTGTCCGAGTCACTTCCAACTGATCGCGGCTTCGCGTGGTCGCGTGGCCACGCCCACCCCCGAGCAGGCGCGTGCCCTGCTGGACGCGCACGGTTCGGTCAGTGCAGCTGCGCGTGCCGCAGGGCTACCGCGCAGCACTTTTCGCTCGATCTTGGCGCGTGCCGTTGGCTCAGCGTAGGCGTCCATTTCCCAGCAGCACCGGCGCGCGCTAGAAACAAGCTCGTGTTTCCTGGGTCGTCAGCCGCCAGACAGCTGTTCGCGAGTCTCGCCTGCGCACTCGCACTTGGCTGCTCGAACCCGGACGCGCCCCCGAGCCAAAAGCCGGCCGAGGAATCGCCTGCCGCCTTGAAATCGGACTCCACGGGCGAGAACCAAACGCGCGCAGAGCTCGTCGCTGCCGCCGACCACCTTGCTGTTTCTGCCGGGCGCGTCGACGGTGCCTCGGGAGCGGCGCTGCTGGGCCGAGCGGCCGAGCTGCGCGAAGCCGGCTTCTTGCTCGAAGGTCGGAAAGTCGACGCTCTGGAGGCGCTCGAACTCTGGGGCGATGCGAGCGAGCGAGGCACGAGCGGCGATTGCGCTCTAGGCCTCGGGCTGTCGCGTTGGCGAGCGCAAGTGAACTCCGATCCGGTGCGTCTCTATCGTGACCTCTACATCCTCCGCCAGAAGACCACGGACGTCGCCTGCCAGGCGCGCATCGATCGTGGGTTGACGGTGCTCGTGCACTACGCTCCTACGCCCGCCGAGTTGAGCGATTTGCGTCATTTGGCCCAAGAGAGCAGCCCCACGCTCGCCGCCCCGAATACGGATTCCCACGTGGGGAATGCGCCGACCGACGAGCACGTGGTCGTCCCCCAAATGCTGCAGGCTGCGTTGGGTCAGCCTACCAAGATCA
Source organism: Polyangiales bacterium (assembly GCA_038324055.1). Lineage (GTDB taxonomy): Bacteria > Myxococcota_A > Polyangia > Polyangiales > Polyangiaceae > NIC37A-2. The sequence goes on from JBBQHO010000066.1 coordinate 14,807, forward strand.
CCAAGCTAGAGCCTTTTGCGGCTGAGCAAACGGCACGCTTGGTCGTGCACGTCACTCATCCGACCAAATTTCACGTTGGCACGCTCGAAGCCACCGCAGGGCACGGCCCGCGCTTGTTCGTCGACATCGAGAACGCTTCCTATGACGGCAAGCAGATTTTCGAGACCGAGGGTCTCGTCGAGGCCATCCGTCTCGGCAAGCAGAAGGATGGCACGCGCGTCGTGCTCGACTTGCGTCAAGTCGTCCATCACCGCGTATTCTACCTGCCTGAACCGTTCCGGCTGGTCGTCGACCTCAGTGTGGACGCGCCCGAAACTTTGACCGTACCGCGCGAGATTCGCCGCGTAGTGCTGGATCCGGGGCATGGCGGCAACGATCCGGGTGCAGTCGGGCCCAATGGGCTGCGCGAGAAGGACGTGACGCTCGACATCGCACACCGTGCAGCGCCTCTTCTGGCCCGCGAAGTCTCGGTTTCTACGCTACTGACCCGCGATGTCGACGCTTATGTTCCGCTCGATGAGCGTGCGGCGCGTGCCAACGCATTTCACGCTGACCTGTTCATCTCCATTCACATGAACTCGAGCGAAAACACTTCGACGCGCGGCGTCATGACTTTCGTGCTGGATTCGTCGCGCGACGCTACCGCCGCTCTCATTGCAGCTCGCGAGAATTCGTCGACCGCTGCCGCCGCAGCCGAACTCGCGAACTCGTTGAGTCGGATCGAGAGCACCGATCGACGCGCCGCGTCTCAGCTGTTTGCCGAGTTGTTGCAGCGAGCGGCGGGCGCCTCTCTCAGACAGGGCTACAGCGAGGTCGAGGACCACGGCGTTCGTAGTGCAGGGTTCTACGTCCTCGCCGGTGCCGCCATGCCGGCCGTGCTCTTCGAAGGCTCCTTCTTGTCGCACCCCGTCGAGGCAGGTCGACTCAACACCGAGGCCTACCGACAGCGTCTTGCCGACGCCATCGTCAACGCCGTGCGGGCGTATCAAAAAGGGCTGTAGGTTGTCGCCCCAGCTGCTGTAGAACGGGCACTTTCTGGTTTGACGGAGGCAAATACGGTCCTTATGTTGTAGGGCTCCGCCGGCGGAGCCCGCGAAGGAAGGGGCAGCCAGATGAACAAAGCCCAGCTCAAGAAATTCCAGCAACTCCTCGAAGAGAAGCGCGAGGACATAATCAAGCGCGCTCAGCAGACCCTGTCGCAGGACATGACTCTCGACGTCGACGATCTACCCGACGAGATGGACCTGGCCGCGAGCGAGTACTTGCAGTCGTTTACCTTTCGCCTGCGCGGACGCGAGAAGGTTTTCTTGGACAAGATCCAGAAGGCCATCGAACGTATCGAAGAAGGCAACTTCGGGACTTGCGAAGAATGCGGCGAAGAGATTTCGCCCAAGCGTCTCGAGGCGCGCCCCGAGACTACGCTCTGCATCCGCTGCAAAGAGGATCAAGAGCGCGTCGAGCGCGACTTCGGCTGAACCCCGGTCGGTTCCTTCTGTCGCGAGCCCAGTCGGCGCTTTTTTGGCGCGGTTCTTCGCGGCCGCGTTCACTTGCGAGCGGCGCGGTTCGGCACGCCGCCGCCACGATCCACCGCTTTTTTGGTGGGAGCCTTCTTGGCGCCACTCTGGGCGAGCTTGGCTGCCTTGGACTGCGGTGTGGCAGCCAGTTGGGCTGCGGCGAGCGCCGCTGCGGCGCCTTTGGGTGGGGCAGGGGGCCGGCTGGCCTTCTTGGCCGAAAGCGCATCGAGCACCTCGGCGAGAGCCGCTCCAGTGTGGCTCCCCTTGACCTTGGCGACATCCTCGGGTGTGCCCTCGGCCACCACGAGTCCACCGCCGTCGCCGCCCTCGGGACCCATGTCGATCACCCAGTCCGAGCAGGCGACCAACTCCAGGTTGTGCTCGATGATCAAGATCGAGTTACCGGCGTCGCGTAGATCGACCAGAGCCTGGCTGAGGTGCTCGATGTCCGAGAAGTGCAAGCCGGTCGTGGGCTCGTCGAGGACGTACAGGGTTTGACCCGTGGCCTTCCGACTCAGTTCGAGCGCGAGCTTGACGCGTTGAGCTTCTCCGCCCGAGAGCGTCGTCGCTGGCTGGCCGAGCTTCACGTAACCGAGGCCGACCTGCTTGAGGGTCTTGAGCTTGTCGAAGATACGCGGGATGGGCTCGAACAGCTCCAGCGCGTCTTCCACGGTCAGGTCGAGCACGCCGGCAATCGACAAGCCACGGTACTTGATTTCGAGCGTCTCGCGGTTGTACCGGCTGCCGCTGCAAGCGTCGCAAGCCACGTACACATCGGGCAAAAAATGCATCTCCACTTTGAGCACGCCATCGCCCTGGCAGGCTTCGCAGCGTCCGCCTTTCACGTTGAACGAGAAGCGTCCCGGCTTGTAGCCGCGCGCCCGTGCGTCGGGCAGGCTCGAGAAGACCTCGCGCAGATCGGAGAAAATGCCCGTGTAAGTGGCGGGGTTGCTGCGCGGAGTTCGTCCGATGGGCGCCTGATCGATGCTGATGACCTTGTCGATCAGATCGAGGCCTTCGATGCTTTCGCACGGGCCAATGGACCCACTGGCGCCGTAGAGCTTGGCGCGAGCCGCGGCCAACAGGGTGTCGACGATCAGGCTGCTCTTGCCCGAGCCGCTGACGCCGGTGATCGAAGCCAGTACGCCGAGCGGAATGTTCACGCTCACGTCGCGCAGGTTGTGTGCGCTGGCCTTGACGATCTTGAGCGACTTCTTGGCCGACACCTTCTTGCGCACGGGCAGTGCCAGATGCTTCTCGTAGGAGAGGTAGGGACCCGTGATCGAAGCTGGATTGGCCATCAGCTCGGCGGGCGTGCCTTGCGCGACGATTTCGCCGCCGTGCACACCGGCGCGCGGTCCCATGTCCACTACGTAGTCGGCGGTCAAGATGGCGTCGCGATCGTGCTCGACGACCAGCACGCTGTTGCCTTTGTCGACGAGGCGGCGCACGGCTTCGAGCAGACGACGATTGTCGCGCGCATGCAGCCCCACAGACGGTTCGTCCAGCACATACAGAACGCCGACTAGCGAGGCGCCGATCTGCGTGGCCAAGCGGATGCGTTGACCTTCGCCACCCGAGAGTGTGGCTGCTGCACGGTCGAGAGAGAGGTAGCCAAGGCCCACCTCGATCAGGAAGCCGAGCCGATCGGTGACGGCGGGCAAGAGCGGAGCTGCGACTGCGGCCTCGCGGACCGAGAGTCCAGTCCCCCGCGACAGTTCGCGCAGCACGTCCCGCAGGCGCGTCAGCGGCAATCGGCACAGTTCGCCGATGTCGTAACCGGCGAGCTGGACGCTGAGCGCTTCGGGTCGAAGTCGCGTGCCATTGCAGGCAATGCAGGGCTGCGCCGACATGAAGCGCCCCAAGTCATCCAGCCCCACCGCGCCTTCTTCGGGCTCTTCGCCTTCGGGCACGGCGTCGGTTTCGACCATCTCGAGCAATCGGGGAATGATGCCCACGTACTTGTCGTCGCCATTCAGAATCACTTCGCGTTTGGCCCTGGGCAACTTCTCCCAAGGCTGGTCCGGATCGACGCGCAACGTCTGGACCACCGCTTGCACTTCACTGGCATTGGCGACGGAGCCGCGTCGACCGAACGCTGCGACCGCACCCTCGCGCAGGCTTCGCGTCGGATCGGGAACGACGCGCGCCGGATCGATCGACGCCTTGCGGCCCAGACCGTTACACTCGGGGCAAGCACCGTGCGGGCTGTTGAACGAAAACAGCCGGGGCTCGAGCGGCGGCAGAGTCAAGCCGTGTTCCCAGGAAACGAGTCGCTCGCTCAGCACGGTCAGCTCCTGGCCGTCCATGCCGTCGATCAAGACCGTGCCTTCGCCGAGCTTCAGGGCCAACTCGACCGAGTCTGTCAGGCGGCCCTTCAGGTCTTCGCGGATCACGATGCGATCGACGACGACATCGAGGTCATGCGACAGCTCCGGATCTGCGGAGACATCGTCGCCCAGATCGACGTTCTCTCCGTCGATGCGAGCGCGCACGTAGCCTTCGCGGCGCAGGCGAAGGATGTGCTCGCGCAGATCGCCCTTCTGTTGGCGGGCGACACGCGAGAGCAAGATGGCGCGCGACCCGGGCTCGCGGCTCAAGATGGCGTCGACGATCTCTTGGACCGTGTACGCGCGCAAAACCTTGCCGGAAATGGGGCAGTGGGGGATACCGACGCGCGAGAACAACAGCCGCAGGTAGTCAGAGATCTCCGTGACCGTACCCACCGTCGAGCGGGGACTCTTGCCCAGAGCCTTCTGCTCGATAGCGATGGCCGGGCTCAGTCCCTCGATACTTTCGACGCGAGGCTTGGGCAGCTGATCCAAGAACTGGCGCGCATAGGCCGAGAGCGATTCGACGTAGCGCCGCTGACCCTCGGCGTAGATGGTGTCGAAGGCCAACGACGATTTGCCGGAGCCACTCGGCCCCGTAATCACCACGAAGCGGTTGCGTGGCAGTGCAACGCTGACGTTCTTGAGGTTGTGTTGCGTAGCGCCGGTGACGACCAGGCTCTCCATAGTCGTCGCCGTCTAGCACAGTTCCGCGTCGGGTCTCGGACCCGGGGGGGTATTGTGGCCTGCCCGTTGCCCACCCCTCCCGCTTGGACTAGCTTCAGGCTCCCTCCCCTGGGCCTATAGCTCAATCGGTCAGAGCCCCCGGCTCATAACCGGGTTGTTCCTGGTTCGAACCCAGGTGGGCCCACGGGCTTGTGGATACGAGCGTCACGTGTGCGTGGGGGCGCGCCGCCGACTTGG
>JBBQHO010000067.1:0-19436 GCA_038324055.1 Polyangiales bacterium
GGTGGTCTCAGTGGCGCCGTCTACTTCGACGGGATGAATGATGATGGTTTCGTTTACCATATCTGCGGCAGCGTGTTCCGAAACAACCGCGCCAACGAACTGGCTGGGGCGCTGTTCCGTACACCCAACGTCACCACGCGAAAGATGAAGGTCGAGAGCTGCCTGTTCGAGAACAACACTGCCCGGATGGGCGCGGTCTCGTTCATCAAGCAGAACGAGCTGACAGTCCTCGATTCGACGTTCATGGGCAATCGCGCGGGCGTGCTCGTGGACGGCACCGAGACGGGTGGCCCGTTCGGTGGTCTTTGGCTCAATGAATCGTCACTCGATATGGTCAACTCGACTTTTTACGACAACGCACCAAGCGGGCTGGACGTGGACGGCGACGGGACCGCTCGCAATACGACTTTTCATTCGAGTCCGTTCGCCGGAAACTTAACGATCGAAAGTTCGCTGATCGTCGAGACCCAGTGCTCCAACGCTCTCACGGGAGGAAACAACGTTGCCTGGCCCGACGCCGGCAACTGCGTGCTAACCCCGACGTTGGTGGACTCAAAACTCACCGCCCCGGCCGACAACGGCGGGTCGGTACCCACATGCGTTCCTGCAGATCTGCAGGCCCTGGCCATCGGGGCAGGCTGCCCTACCAAGGACCAGCGCGGCGAGGCGCGGCCGACCGAGCTCTGCACAGTGGGGGCCGTGGAACCCTGATAGAGGAGCGAATCGCCGGGCCTACTGGATCGACATGCTCGACAAATCCTCCGGAATCCATGGACAGCCTCTCAACGCCTAGTAAGAACTAAGCATGCGACTCGAAAGCACACTGCTGGTCCCCCTATTGATCGGCCTTGCAGCGCTCTCGGCCTGTGGCGACAAAGGGGAAGACGACGCCAACGGGATCCCAGATGGGGATGGTGACTCCGCGGATGCAGGTACCGACTCCAGTTCGGGTGGGGGTAACGCGGGCGGCGGTTCAGCGAACGGCTCGCCGCAGATACCAGTCATTCGCGGCGCCGTGCAGGCGCGGACGGCGGAGGCTTTCGTGGAGTCTGTGGGAATCGCGACACACCTTGGCTACACGGACGAGATCTATTGGGACTTCGCCGAGCTCAAAAAGGCTCTCATCGAGTCGAAGGTCCGCTACATCCGCGACGGTTTCCCGGGCGCCGACTACCAAAGCCCAGGAACGAAAGATGCCGCGCTCCTCGAACGACATCAGAGCCTTGCCGAGCACGGGATACGCGGCACGCTCATCGGCAAGTACCCGTCCGATCCCACCGAGGCGGGCGCGCGGGTAGCCGAATTCCTTGCAGTGGCGCACGCGATGCCTGGGGCCGTGGTCGCGTTCGAGCACGCCAATGAACCGGATTTGTTCGACGCTCCGAATGATGGGGATTGGCAGGCGCACCTCGCCGCGTTCATGAGGGCGCTCGCCCCCGCGTGGCGTGCCGATCCTATACTTGGCGGAAAGCCCATTCTGACGCCCTCCGTTGTTGGTTGGGGCGAGGTGGAGGACTTTGCTGCGAGCTTCCCAGAATGCGCCAACTTCGCGGACTACTCGAACAATCACCCCTATCCCGCGGGAGATATCCCCGAGTCGACACCACTCCGCGCAGCTGGCGACTGGAGTGCTCACGTCGGGCGCATCCCTGTCCAAGCAACCGAGACCGGATATCACACGGCCGTGAACCAGACGGGAGGGCAGAGCGGCGTCTCGGAGGCTGCGCAGGCGATCTACCTTCCTCGCCTTTTCCTCGAATATTTCGCACTCGGGTACGCACGAACCCATGCATACGAGTTCCTCGACGAATGGCCCGATCCGGAACTCGATGAGCAGGAGAAAAACTTCGGCATCGTGCGCAACGACTGGTCGCGTAAACCTGCGTTCCATGCGATCCGGCGCTTGCTCACGCTGCTGGAAGATCCTGGGCCAGCATTCGAGCCGGGAGCGCTTCGGTTGTGGCTCAGTGACCGCGATGTTCACCAGGTCACGCTGAGCAAGCGCGACGGGAGCTTCTGGGTGGCGCTCTGGCGGGCCAAGTCTGTGTACGACACGTCCGCCAAGGTCGACATCGACGTGAGCCCAACGTCGCTTCGGATCACGCTCGGCGAAGCGCCAAAATCGGTGACTCTGCACGACCCCACAGGAGGGGCCGAGCCAACCGCCATCTCACTGGACGGGAACGCCTTCGATGTGCCGGTCGGAGCTAGCGTCGCTCTGCTCGAGATCAAGGGGCTACCCGCCATCGCGGCGGCCCCGGCCACCGTCGACTTGTTCGACGATCTGGCCGTCGCCAACGAAGCGACGGCTATGGAAATTAGTCACGAGCCGTTGCGCATGTACGACTACGACGCGGGCCTCGCGTCCTCGACTGGGGAAGGTACGCTGACGTACCAAGTGGACGGTTTGCATGACTTCCGTTTGCGCGTGTATCGCTTCTGCGAGGGATGCTTCTCGGAACCGTTGGAAAACGTGTCGTTTAGTGCGTCCCCAGACGGCGTGACGTTCACCTCGCTAGAGAGCCAGATCATCGACCATCGCCCAACCATGGATGCGCGACAGATTGCGTACTTCGTGCCACGAGAGCCACTGCCTGAGGGCACCACGTACCTTCGTATCGCAGTCGGCCAGTCCGGTCCTGTCCTGTCCGAACTCGTCCTCAGGGACTGAGATGACCGTTAGAGAAGCCACGTCGCCGCTTCTCCAGTGGTTTGCAGTGGTGACCGATGCCGTGCGCCTGCGCACGCGTGAATGATCGAAAGCGTGGGACTCGTTCTCGGTGTACACGCTCGAAAAGAGGGGTCTGCCGCTCACGAGCGCTGAGCCGTCCCGCGCCCGTGCGGGGCGTGCCGGAGGGGCGCCGACGGCCTTGCACTACGCTGGTGGGGGCGATGAACGGATTTGCGGTGGAATGGTGGGCGGCAACGCATTGCGGCCGCGCGCCCCGAGCACGAGGTCGCGATCGGCGGGCACGACGAAGCGGAACGTTGTCCCTTGGCCGAGTTCGCTCTGCACCTCCACGGCACCGCCGAGTTCCTCGGTTGCGACCTTCACCGCCGAGAGGCCGACTCCGCGTCCGGACACCTCCGTCACGTCGTGGCGGGTGGAGAGCCCGGGGGCGAAGAGTGCCTCAACGAGTTCGCTCGCGGTCTCTGCAGGCAAGCCGCGTGCCTTTGCGCACTCTGCGACGCGGCACCAGTTGATGCCCCGACCGTCGTCGGACAGCGTGACGACGATGTTCGGCCCCTCTCGGCTGGTGGTGAGTTCGAGCCGCGCGGTGCGTTTTTTCCCGGCGCTTTCGCGCTCCTCCGGGTGTTCGATGCCGTGATCGACCGCGTTGCGGATCACGTGGGCGAGCTCGGTCCAGAAGGGTGCCCAGCGTTCGCGTCGCAGGCGCAGGCCGTTGTGGACCACCTCAATGTCCATCTCGGTCTTGCCGAGGCGGGCTCCGAGCGCGCGCGCCTGGTTGGCGAAGCGAGTGAGGTGAGCGCGCGTAGGCTGGTAGGCCCAGCTCGCCGCGGTGCCCAATGGTGTGAGCGACGAGCGGAGAGCTGGCTGTCAGGGCTGCGAAGGCTTTTGCTGTGGGCATGCAACCGGCATACGCCCAGGCGCGTTCAGGACCTATGGGCTTTGCCCGCGAGCTTTCGACGTGGCCGCCGACGCGCCGGCTCCGGCGCTCCAAGGGGGAGCGGACAGCCCTCAGCCTCGCACGCTCTCGATCCTGGCTTTGACGGTCGCGAACCGCGAAAGGCCCCAGAGAAGCAGCGCGCTGCCAGCGACGATCAGTATCCAGCCCACGATCAGTGCGGCTGGCGTGCTGACGAATTGCAAGAGCCCAAAACCGCCGGCGCCGGCCGCCAGCGAAGTCCGCGCATAGGAGAGCAGGGTGCGTTCGTTGGCCAGCCGCGTCCGCTCGAGCGCCAGCTCGTCGCGCATTTGGGTGTCGGAGGGCGGGTGGTTCATGGGCGCACGCTAGCAGGGGTTGGCGAACGAGCGATCAAGGTTCAGTCGCTGGCGCCCAACGGTCGCTTACTCGGCGCAGCATCTTGTAGACCACAGGCAGCACGACGAGAGTCAGCAGAGCGGCAGAGAGGGTGCCGCCAACGATGACGACGGCGATGGGGCGTTGGGTTTCGGCGCCCATTGATTGCGAAAACGCAGCGGGGACCAAACCCAAAGCAGCCAGCGCGGCCGTCATGAGTACGGCGCGCAAACGGTCGGTCGTGCCCGCGATGATTGCCGCGTCCAGGTCTTGGCCTGACTTGCGGTGTTGCTCGACGGCAGACAAGACGAGCACGCCGTTGAGCGAGGCTTGGCCGATGAGCGCGATGAAGCCGACGGCGGCGGCGATTGAAAACGGCATGTCGAAGGCCCACAGCCCGAGCGCCCCACCAACCAACGCGAAGGGGACGTTGAGCAGCACCACGCTGGCCAAGAACAGTGAGCGAAAGGCGTTGAAGAGTAGGCCCAAGGTCAAGAGCAGCGCGACCGGTACGACCAGCAGCAGGCGCTTCATCGCGCGCTCTTTGGACTCGAACTCGCCGCCCCATAGCGCGCTGACGCCCGGCGGCAACGCCACGGCCTTGTCGACGCGCGCGCGCGCCTCGTTCATGAACGAGCCCATGTCTCGACCACGCACGTTCATGCGCACTCCGATGTAGCGCTGTCCGTTCTCGCGGTTGATTGAGGCGCGGCCGTAGTCGACTGTCGTGTCCGCCACGCTGGATAGCGGCACCAAAGCGCCGCCTTGGGTTGGAATGCGCAACGCGTCGATCGCTTCGAGCGTTTCGCGCGAAGCCTCGGGCAAACGCAAAACTACGTCGAACGAACGCTCGCCCTCCCAATACTGACTCACCACCTGTCCGCCCAGGGCCGTAGAGAGGTAGCTCTGCACGTCGTCCATGGTGAGACCGAAGCGACCGAGCAGTGCGCGCCGCGGTTTGATGTCGAGCAGGGGGACCACGCCGCTCTTGACGAGGCCGAGGTCAGCGACCCCTTCGACGGTTGCGAGCTCCCGCTTGGCTTGCTCCGCCTTGGCGTGCAACACGGTCAAATCGTCACCGAAGAACTTGAGGGCTATCTGCCCTTGCTGGCCAGAGATGTTCTCGTTGACGTTGTCGCGGATGGGCTGTGAGAAATTGACCTCCAGGCCTGGGATGGCGGAAAAGGAGCGGCTCATCGAGGCCACGACCTCGCCGATGGTGCGCGTCGAAGCGGGCCAGCTGCTGGCGGGGCGCAACTTCAGGAAATACTCCAGGTTGTTGGTGAGCTTCGGATCCGTGCCGTCTTCGGGGCGGCCCAGCTGGCTCATTCGGCTCTCGACTTGTGGGAACGCGTCGATGATTCGCGCCAACTTGGGCATGAGCTGTCGACCTTCGTCGAGCGAGATGTTGGAAGGCAGCGTGAAGGTCAGATAGAGCGCCCCTTCGTTCAGCTCTGGCAAAAATTCGCTGCCGCGCTTCGAGAGCACCCCAGCGCTGAGGGCGAGCGCGAGTAAGGCGCCTGCGATAACTACCAGCGGCCGCTGGAGGGAGCGAATCAACAGCGGTCGATAGAGACGCTCGGCCCAGGTCAGGAGGGGCGAAACGCGATGAACGCGTTGTTTGGAGTAGGCAAAGGTGCAGAGCACCGGCACCAGCGTGAGCGAAAAAATCAGCGCGCCGAGCAATGCCGCCACGACAGTGTGCGCGAGCGGAGCGAACATGCGCCCTTCGACGCGTTCCAGCATGAAGATAGGCAGGTAGGCGGCAATGATGATGAGCAGGGCGAAAACCGTGGGCCGGAGAACGTCCAACGTGGCCGCGTGGACGCGTTCGATCACTGAATCCGTGGGGGTCTCGGGGAGGTCGACGGCAAGCATCGCCTGCGCGCTCGCGCCGTGGGCCATTTTCAGCACAATTGCTTCGACGATTACGACCGCACCATCGACGATGATGCCGAAGTCCACGGCGCCCATCGAGATCAGGTTGGCCGACATCCCGCGCGCTTGCAGATAGAGAAAGGCCACGGAGAGGGACAGCGGTATGACGCCCGCGACGATCATGGCGGCGCGTAAATCGAGAAGGAAGGCCGTCAGCACGAGCGCCACCAGGACGGCACCTTCCAGTAAGTTGCGGCCCACCGTCGACAGCGTGCTCTGCACCAGCTCCCGACGATCGTAGAAGACGTCAATGTGCGCGCCGTGATCGAGCGGACGCCGATTCAGTTCCGCGACTTTCTCGCGGATACCAGCCAAGACAGCTGATGGATTGGCTCCACGGCGCATCAAGATGATGCCTTCGACGGCGTCGTCGTTGTCGGCGCGACCAACCACGCCCTGTCGCGGCATCCAACCTTCTTGGATGCTGCACAGCTCGGAAAGCAGAATGGGGGTACCACCGCGCGTCCTCACGGCAACTTCACCGATGTCGGCAATGCTGGTGAACAGGCCCTCGCTGCGGATGACGAGTTGTTCGGCGCCCCGCTTGACGATGCCCCCCGAGGCGTTCTCCGAGGCGGCTGCCAGAGCGCGCGCCAAATCGGCCATAGTCAGGCCTTGGGCAGCCAACCGCGCCGGATCGGGCCGGACTTGGATGTTGCGCACGAGCCCGCCGTAGCTGATCACTTCGGCGACGCCGGGCAGCTTGAGCAAGCTGGGGCGGACGACCCAGTCTTGAAGCGTCCGCAGCTCCAGCGGATCTGCCGTTTTGGAGCCGAGGGTGTAGCGATAGACCTCGCCGATGGGCGTCGAGAACGAACCGAACTGAGTGCGCACGCCCTCGGGCAAGTCGACGTTGAGCACACGTTCGAGCGTTTGGGCTCGAGCCGACAACACATCGACGTCGTCGCTGAAGGTGAGCGTGACGTACGACAACCCGAATAGGTTGATGCTGCGGACGCGGGTCAAGCCGGGCGTGCCGTTGACAGCTCGCTCGATCGGCACGGAAACCTGCCGCTCCAGCTCTTCGGCGGGTTGTCCCGGGTAGACAGTGATCAAGTTCACTTGCGTATCGGTCGGATCGGGAAACGCCTCGATGGTGACCGAACGAAATGCAAAGATGCCGAGAATCAACACCAGCACGCTGCTGAGAATAACGAAAAAACGCGCGCGCAGTGCGAGCGCCACGATCTGATTCATGGTTTGTCCGAAGGGCTCCGTAAGGAGACTTCAGCCCTCCATTTGCAGAGCATTGAGCAGCAGCAAGGCCCCGGATACGACGACTTTTTCTCCAGCGGCCAGACCCCGCACGATCTCGACCTGGTCGCGCGTCTGGTAGCCGGTTTCGACCTGTCGCCGCTCGAAGCTGCCGCCTGTCGCCTGGACGAACACCACCGACGCCGCGCCATCACTCACGACAGCGGCCGACGGAAGGCGCAGCACCTGTTGTTCGTCCTTATTGGCGAATGTCACGTTCACGTAGGCGTTGGGTCGGAGCGCGCGCGTTTGGTTGGGTACGCGCACTCGAACGGGCACCGTTTGGCGCTCGGCGTCGACGACGTCGACGACGGTTTCAATCACTCCAGAAGCCAAAATGCCGCTCCGACCTGGCATCGACACCTCCGCGCGGAGACCGACCCGGAGACCGGTGGCGTCGCGCTGGGGCACGTCACCGAGCACCCATACCTCGTCGAGATCCGCCACGATCGCCACGGGTTTTTCTTGGCCAGGTCCCACCTGCTTGCCGGGAACGGCATCCAGGGCCACGACCACACCGGCGCGACTGGCCAAGACCCAATACGAGGTGTCCCCGTCGATGCGGACGGAGAGCGAGTTCAGGCGGGCGGCCGCCGCCTGGGACGAAAATTGCGCCTCGGCGAGCTGACTTTCCGCGACGGTGAGATCGTTCTGAGACGCGGCTCGCGCCTCCACGAGCTGGCGCGTGCGCTCGACGATCGATTGGCGTGTGACAGCAGTCAGTTTGGCTGCGCGCAGTTCGTGCTGCAGATTCGCGAGGTCCGCCGTGCGTACCTCGACCAGACGTGCGCCTTTTTCGACCACATCGCCCAGGTGCACGGCAACCTCGACCACGTGCCCGTCCAATGGTGCGAAGCTCGGGGCCGTGAGCGCATCCACTGTCGTGACCCGGGCGGTGACAGAGGGGGCGTCTAGATGAACCTGAGGCCGCACTGCGATCGTCTGAAAGCGAACCGGCGAGGCCACCGTCGGGTCGACGTGGATCACATTGCCTCGTACGTCGAAACCCGGGCGAGAGGGCTCTTCAGCCGGATGCGCGCAAGCCGCAAGAATGAAGGCAAGCCAAGGCCAGCGGGTATTCATTTTCCAGTCTCGCGTGCGGAAGGTAGCTCAGCCGCCAGCGACACCGCGGCGTCGAATGCCTCATGGTAGCTGGTGGCTTCGTCGATGAGGAGTTCACTGAGCGTGCGGCGGGCTTGAAGGACGTCGGTCATGGGTACGAGGCGGTTCTCCGCGGCCTTTTCCAGGGCATCGAGCACCTGGTGGGCACGGGGTAAAATTTCGTTCTGTAGACGGTCTTGCTGTTGGAGGTGAGCATCGATGCGTTCGCGCAGAGCAGGGATCACTGCGCGGGCGCTGGTCAGGGTGCGCGAGCGGGCTTCGTTCAAGCGCTCCTGCCTGGCTCGGGCGCGCTCTACATCGGCCTGACCACGGTCGAAGACCGGCAGCGGCACGCTGACCGACAAGTTGAGAGAGTTCAGCTGGTTTCCCGCGACGACGAACGTGTCGTGCAAGTAGCCCACGCGCACGGTGGGATCCGGGATGGAGAGGGCGTTGGCGTAGGCGCGCTCGGCGGCGGCGGCGCTGGCTTCGGCCTCCAGTCGCTGGACGTCAGGCCTCTCCGTGAGAGCTGCGGTGGGCTGGCTCACTTGCGCGATCCAAGCGGCCAAGAAAGCGCGCGCCTCGGTCGAACTCGGAAATGCCTGGCAGGGCGCGCCAATCAAGGCTGCGCATTGGGCCAAACTGCCTTGTAGAGCGCCTTCAATGCCGTGAACTTGCTGCTTGGTGCGTTCGACGTCGATGCGCAACCGATCGGCTTCGAGCGGAACGCCGAACTGCGCTTTCACTCGGGCCTCGGCCAACACCAAGGCTTCTTCACCCTCGCGGGTCAGGCCCTTCATTCCGTCGAGCCGAAGCAGAACGGAGGCCTGCTGACCAAGCACTCGCGCCAAATCCAAGGCTTGTTCACGAAGCGTCTGGCGCCTCGCGGCTTCCGCTCCGCGTCGGGCGGCCAAAGCGCGCTCCTGACGGGGCCCGCGCTTACCGAGCAGGAAAGTGTAGCTGAGCCCGACTCCGTAGTTGGGGATCTGAGAGAACGGCCGATCCAAACCGAGCGGATTGGTATCGCCGACCGGAATGGTGCCCCAGCTGCCATCGAGAGTTGGGTTGGGTAGCACCTGACTCTGCTGCACCTCCGCTTTGGCGACCTCGACGTCGAGGTCGGCGAGCTCGGCTGCTACCGAATGCTGCCCCACGACCTCGATCAGGTCTCTGAGCCCCAGCCCGGCGTGCGGGACGAAGATCGCGCTTGGCCCTTCCGCCTGGGCCGGCGGGGCCGCGAGCAGCGAGGAGCCGAGGAATATACCGAGCGCGACCCACGCGGGACGCGGAGCGGAGCCTCGAGTTCGCAGCTTTGTTCTAGGCATTTCGCTCACCCGTGCCTTACTTAGCCAGAGCGGACGCGACTTTCATGAAAGCCGGATGAAGATGTCTTCATGAAGCCGCCCCGCAGCGGGGCGTGCGGCGGATTGGGATTCAATGGGGGCACAAATGGCAGGAGCTGAGCCGTGAAGATTTTGGTGGTTGAGGACAACAAGAAGCTCGCCCAGTTCCTCAACCGCGCCCTCTCCGAGGAAGGTGAGGTGGTCGACACCGTCGGCGACGGCGCGACGGCCGTCCATCAGGCCCAATCCGTGGCGTACGATCTGATCGTGCTCGATTGGATGCTGCCCGAAATGGACGGTTTGTCCGTTTGCCGGGCCATTCGTGCGACAGGCAACAGCGTCAGTATCCTGATGCTCACGGCGCGAGGCGACGTGGGTGAACGCATTCATGGCCTCGACGCAGGCGCCGACGACTACCTCACCAAACCATTCGACTTGGGTGAGTTTCTAGCGCGGGTGCGGGCGCTCGGTCGCCGGGGGCGCGGAAGCGAAGGAGCGCTGCGCGTGGGTCCATTGGTGCTGGATCGCACCGAACGCCGGGCGGTGCTGGACGGAAAACGCTTGGTGCTGACACCGCGCGAGTTCGCTCTGCTGACTTATCTTGCCAAGGAGGCGGGTCGTGTTGTGCCCCGCACCGAGCTGCTCAGCAAGGTGTGGGAAACCACCTACGATACAGCATCGAATGTCGTGGAGGTCCACATCAAGAATCTGCGCGACAAGCTGGGCGCCTCTGGTGGGCTGATCGAGACCGTGCGAGGCGTTGGCTACAAGCTCGAGGTCCTGTGAAGCTGGCGGCACGTGTCACGCTAGCGATGACCGCGGTCACCGCCGCAGTGCTGGCGGTCTCGTTCGCGATTGTCCTGGTGTTGGTTTCGCGAGACGAAGAGCGAGATCTCGATCGTTCGCTCTTTCTCCAGGCCCAGGCCTCCGCCGACCGCGCGTTGTTGCGCGACGCCGACAATCCGCGCATCAGCGAAGGCGAAGCGCATATCCCCGAGCGCATCAGCTCGATCACGCGCTACGTCGTTGTCTACGCCGCGAACGGGAAGCCAACGTCGTTTTCCTACAGCTTCCTGGGGCGGGCGCCGAGCTTTGCCGCTTTGGGGCTCGGCACAGAGATCGACGTTGAAGGCGAGTCGGTCAATTTGGTCGTGCGCGGGGTCCCGCTGCGCGGCGTGGTGATCCCGATCGGTTCCAGCAGTCAAAGCATGCTGTACGCGGTCTCGCGCCGCACAATCGACGAGGACTTGCAGTTCTTGCGTCGCTTGGTCAGCGTCATCTTCCTGACGGCTCTACTTGTCACGTCGCTCTTGGCGCGCTGGATCAGTCGCCGCATCTCGCGCGATGTCGAGGCGATTGCCTCTGTGGCGCGCGCGGTCACGGGCGGCAATTTGCGTGCTCGAGTTGGTGACAGCGCCCACGGTACGACAGAGACGCTGACGCTCGGAGCAGACGTCGACCGCATGGTTCACCAGCTGGGTGTCCTGGTCGACACGCAACGCACCTTCGTTTCTCACGCGGCCCATGAGCTGCGCTCGCCGCTCTCGACTATCCGCGGTGAACTCCAGCTCGCGTTACGCCGCGAGCGTACTGCCGACGAGTACCGCGAGGCCATTGAGGAGACGCTGACCGATGTTCAGTCGCTCACTTCGCTCGCAGAAGATCTGCTGCTGCTGGCACGCGTGCAGGACGGAACCGCAGGCCAACGCGGCAGCGAGTCCGTTTCGGTAGAGGAAATTTTGAGCGAAACCTTGCATACGGTCCGCGGGACCGCCCGCGTTCACGACGTCCGCTTGACCGTGGAGCCGACTGCCGATTCGCGAGACTGGGTCGTGCTGGGCTCGCGCAGCGAACTGGTGCGCGCCCTGCGCAACTTGGTCGATAACGCCATCGTTCACTCGCCCCTGGGTGGCGAAGTCAAACTGTGCCTCGAGACGACCGACGATCGCTTGCGCATCGTCGTCGTCGACCAAGGTCCAGGCATCCCCGAACACGACCGCCCCAACATCTTCGAACCTTTCTTCCGCGGCTCGAAAGACCAAGGCGGCGATCGACCGGGAGCAGGTCTGGGCCTACCGATCGCACGAGACATCGCGCGGGCACACGGGGGCGAACTCCGTCTCGAAGGCGAGGGCCCCGGTTGCCGCTTCGTGCTCGAGCTGCCTTGCGTCAGCGCTCGTCGAGCATGAATTCGCGCACCAGAAAGCCGTGGCCGTGGATGTCGGCGTCCGTCCAATTGCCGTTGACCGACGCCCCCGGATTGAGCAGCGCTGAAGCGTCGATGCCTGCCTCGAGCTTCCAGGCTGTCCAACTCACATCGTTTTCCTCCATCCACTCGTGCCACTGACGCGCGGCGTCCTCGCAAACGCCAGGAGTTTTCGGTGTTCCGCCGTCGGAATGGGTGGCGCCCCATTCTGTGACGAATACGGGCAAGCCCGCCGCAATGGCGTCGGCGCCATTGCGGCGAATGCTCGCTTGGTGTGAGCAGGCGTAAAAGTGCAGGGCGTACGCCACGTTGTCGTCGTCGATCGGGTTCTCACTGGCAGCGTTCGGTAGCTGATCCCAGCGAGGCGTACCGACAACGATCAGATTGTCCGGATCGTACTTGCGGATCTCGTCGATGAGCGTCTGGTGATACGGCTTGAGCTCGGTCGACCAATCCAGCTGCAGCGGCTCGTTGAAGACCTCGTAGATGACGTTGGGCGTGTCGCCGTACTCTTGCGCAATAGCAGAGAAGAAGGCCTTGGCTTCGTCGAGGTGCTCGGGCTCGTGCGTGTGCCAATCGACCAGCACATAGACTTCGTTTTCGATGGCGTTGTCGATGATGTCGCGCACGATGTCGAGTCGGTCTGCCGAATCGGTGAGGTAGCCGTTCTGCCCCTCGACGCCGTTGGCGATGCGGAACAGGCTGAGTCCCCAGTTGTCGCGGAGGAAGCTCATGACGTTCTTACTGGTCGAGTAGCTCTGCTCCCAGTTCAGCCAATGGCTGCTCACGCCCTTGAGCTGAGTGATTGCGCCGTGCTCGTCCACAATCTTCGTACCGTCGATCGAGAGCTGGCCGTGGCGCGTGAGCGGGGTGACCGAGTTGTCCCAACACCGGCCGCTGGGTGTGCACAGCAGCTGGTCTGCGCACGTACCGCAGGAGCCGCCGCAGTCGTCCAAGCCGCACACTTTGTCGCCGCAAGTGGCTGCGCAAGCCGCTGCGTCCAGGCATTCGAACTTGGCCGTGCAAGTCTCGTCGCTACCGCACTCTCCGCAAGAGTTCCCGCAGGCGTCTTCGCCGCAAGCTCGACCGGCGCAGCCATCGAGGCACTCGCCGGCGCGGAACACGCCAAACCAATCGAAGTTGGTGGCGCCCGCCGCAATCCTCAAGCGTAGGGTGTGTTCGCCCGCCGCCAGTTGCACGCCAGCCACGGTGACGTCGCCAAAGTCCGTCCACGAAGTGACCGGCACGAGCGCGGTCGCCCGCGTCTCGCCATCGACGGCTAACTCGACGTTGCCGCCGATCCCAGAGGCGAGGTGCAGCTGGATGTCGAACGCCTCCGGCGCTGGCACGTAGATGAGGTATTCGAACCACTCGTCCACGTTGGTGTAGCCGATGACGCAACCACCTTGGTCGTCGGGCAAGATGTCGACATCGGATTGTACCGCGCTGGTACAGCTCGGGTCCTGTTCGTCGTAGTCCTGATTGACCTCGTTGGCGGCCACGAAGGCTTCGGCCTGAATGGTTGCCGGAACGACGACGCCACTTCCCGAATACGCGGAGCCGCCCACGCCAGCCGCTCCACCAGCGCCGATGGGGTCGTCGCCGTCTGCACAAGCGACCACGCCGAACAAGGCGCCCAGAATGAGAGTGAAGAGTGCAAGGCAAGTGCGGGCAGACGACATCTCGAAGCTTCCTAGCACTCGGATTCACTGCCTGTCGGACGATCGGTTCTCAAAAGTCGTCTCATGCATCTCATTTTTCTCGGGTTCGAGCGACAGGCTCCTTGGGTTGAATCGTCTGAAATGAGAGGGCTTTTGCGTGTCATGCGAAGCGCGGCCCCGCTAGCCGCGCCTAACTTGGTGTCCAGGCACTCCGCATGACCCACACACTTCGTACTCGTCCGTTCACGTCCTACTGTCTAATTACGGCTCTTCTCGCCGGCACTGCGCTACTGGCTGGCTGCCAAAGAAAGGGCGCCGATTCTGCTGCAGGCGCCTCTCCGGTCGCGCCGGCCTCGGGCAAGATGCCCTTCGCGCTCGACGCTCCCCTCACGGACGCGCCGACTCCGCCGGCCGTTGCAGCGAACCCTCTGTCGCATGCCAAGTTGTTCGTGGATCCCGAGTCGCTCGCCATGCTGCAGGTGCGCCGCTTGGCAACGACCGATCCCGCCAAGGCTCAGGTTCTGCGCAAGATCGCCGAGCAGCCGCAGGGTCTGTGGATGAGCGAGTGGAACACCAACATCTTCCGCGCGGTCGAGCATTTCGTGAAACGAGCTCGGGTGGATGGCTCGGCGCCCATCGTCATCGCCTACAACATTCCCAATCGGGATTGCGGCCAGTATTCTGCTGGTGGCATCTCGTCTGCGGACGCGTACAAGCGCTGGATCCGCAACGTGGCTGCCGGCATCGGCAGCGACCCCGCTGTCGTCATTCTGGAACCCGACGCCATCGGCCATTTTCAAGAATGCTTGAGCGATGCGCAGAAGGACGAGCGCATGATGCTGCTCCAAGATGCCGTCAAAGTTCTGCGTCAGAGTCCGAACACGGCGGTCTACCTGGACGCCGGTCACGCGCGCTGGGTCCCCGTCGACGAGATCAGTGCTCGCTTGAAGAAGGCAGGCGTCGACGATGCCCACGGCTTTTCGCTCAATACGTCGAACTACGTGTCGACCGAAGAGAACCTTGCCTATGGCAAGAAGGTCAGTCAGGCGCTGGGCGGCAAGCATTTCGTGATCGACACCAGCCGCAACGGCGCCGGGCCCTACGAGGGAGCCAAAACGGCCGAAGAAGCCTGGTGCAACCCGCCCGGTCGCAAAATCGGGCACCAGCCGACGACCGAAACCGGCGAGCCGAGCTGTGATGGGTTTCTCTGGCTCAAACGACCCGGCGAGTCGGACGGCGAATGCAGTGGGGGACCGAAAGCGGGCGTCTGGTGGGAGGAATCGGCGCTCAGCCTGGCCTTGTGATTCCGTCAGCGGCGCGCCGACGAGTCAACGCTCGTCGCGCTCGTCGCGCTCAGCTCAGCGCCGACCGGTGAGGTACTCTTTGGGCGTCGTGCCCACCAAGTCCCGGAAGACGCGATGGAACTGGGCGTAGCTGCCGAAGCCCGCGTCCAGCGCCGCTTGCATGAGGTTTCCGCCGCCCGGTGCCACAAGCGAAAAAAAGCGCTCGATGCGCAGTCGGTTCTTGTACTCGACGAGCGACATGCCCATGTCTTCGACAAAGGTCTGAGCCAACCGCGGGCCGCTGACCCCCAGTTGCTTGGCAAGAGCCTTTCCGGTCAGCGTTGGATCGCGATGCAACGCGTGAACGATGGAGATGACGAGCGACTGACGGTTGTCTTCGCCCACACGCGGCAGGCTCGAAAGCAGTGATTTCCACGGCAGCTCGTCAGAGCCGTGGCGCAGGTCTTGGATGATGCTGCCGAGCAAGCGGCAGAAGATCGCTGTTTGGACCTGCTTGCTCTCGTCGAGTGCACCCGCTGAGCGCGCTGCATCGTTCGCCAGCAAACCGATGGGCCCCGTTCGACCTAGAATAGGTGTGATGGCGTTCCAGCCGGTGCCGATAACGCGCGGTTCGCCGTCGACCTGCACGATGAGCGGCACGTCCTGAAAGACCATCCAGCGACTGAGTCCAGCGATGGCCTGCGCCGTGGCCTCGCGGTGATGGAAGCCGGCGGCAAAATAGATGTGGTGCTCGTCGGTGGTCTCACCGGCAAGTCCGGTGCCCCAGGTGCCGATCAGCTTCTCTGCCGCCGCGTCGTAGAGAAAGAGCGAAACGCGCTCGAGCCCGATGCGATCGCGACCGAGCTCGACGGCGCGCCGATACACCGTTTCCAGATCGCGGTAGCTCGACAGCTCGTCAGCGGCCGAGAGCACCGAGACGGTCCCCGCTCCCCCCATGTGCGTTCGAGGAGTACCCAGGTCTCGGCCGACGACGGTCGGCCAGTCGACTCCTTGCAGCGAGGCCTTGGGCATGCGTGCAGTATCCGCTCAGAATGGCAGCCGAGGCCAAGCTCGATTTCTGCCTGAGCTGCCGGGTGTGGGGCCTCTAGTAGTCAAAAGTATCAGGTAGACCGACCCGGCTGTCGTGACGATTCGCCCTTTCGCACAGACGCGGACTCTTTCACAATGCTGAATTGGCCGCTCCTATGACCGACATGTCCGCGCGTTCTCGTTCGATCTTCCCGCTTCTTCGTCCCTTACTGGCGCTCTCCGCCCTGATCGCCGGTTGTAGCGACATACCTCAGCTGATCGTCGGGGATGGTGACGGAGCCACCGGTGGTTCTAGCAGCGACGGCGCCGATGCGTCTGATGGATTTACTATCGACGACGGAGGCGGTGGCGCGGCGAGCGGCGGGAGCGATGGCGGCGGTGAGGTAGCCGTGTGCGCCAACGGCAAGCTAGAAATCGGGGAGCTGTGCGACGACGGCAACAAGAAGGACGGTGACGGCTGTTCCAAAGATTGCTCGGAGGTCGATTCCAACTACCTGTGCCTGGTCCCCGGAGACAAGTGCCAGCGCATCGCCACCTGTGGCAACGGCGTCCTCGAAGGCAGCGAAGCTTGTGACGACGACAACGGCGTGGGCAACACGCAAGGTGGCGATGGCTGCTCTGCCGACTGCCAGACTGTCGAAGCCGGTTACGTCTGCGTGCGCCCCGGTGTGGCTTGTACGCTCGCTCCTGTCTGTGGAAATGGACGACGTGAACGCGGCGAAACTTGCGACGACGGCGACGGTGACGACGCTGTGATCGAGCATGAAGATGGCGATGGCTGTTCCTCGACCTGTCAGCTCGAGGACGCGGCGCAGTGGTTCTGTCAGCCTGGTGCGCTGTGCATCGCTCGCATCTGTGGCAACGGCGTGCGCACCGACGACGAAGCCTGCGAGGTTTCGATTGTCGGCGTCGGCTGTAGCGCCCAATGCGAAGTGGAAGACGGCTACCTTTGCTCGAGCGCGTCCTGCAAACCTATCTGTGGCGACGGGCAGGTCGTCGGTATCGAGGAATGCGACGATGGCGTCGGTGACGACGCGGTCTTGGAGCGCGTTTCCGGTGACGGCTGCTCAGCCGCGTGCAAGGTCGAGCCCTTCTTCAGTTGCGACAACGCCCAGCCCAGCGTCTGTAGCGACACTCGCGTTTGCGGCGACGGCGACATCGACCCCGGCGAGGTGTGCGATCCCGGAAGTGGTCCCAACCCCGACGGTTGCATCACGACCGGCGCCAACAAGTGCGACGGCTACGTCGGTCAAGTCGTGGTCGCCGTGTGCGACAATGGCATCATCGAGCTCGGCGAGGCCTGTGACGGCGCGGGTGCACTTGGCTCCGGAGTGTGCATCAACGACTGCACCGAGGTGGCAGATGGCTACCAGTGCCTCGGCGCCAACTATTGCGTCAAGATCGCGCTTTGCGGTGACGCTCAGGTCCAACCGGGCGAGCAGTGCGACGTCGGACCGGTCAGCGACCCGGGCTGCGACAGCTCCTGCCAAGTCGTCAGCGGCTACTATTGCTCGGGCGCAGCACCCTCGGTGTGCGTCGTGTCGACCTGCGGCGACGGCCTACGCGCCCCGAACGAAGCCTGCGACGACGGCCCCGGCGCGGCCAAAAACATCAACGGCGACGGCTGCTCCACCAGCTGCCAGGTCGAAACCGGCTGGGTTTGTCCCCCCACTGGCGGGTGTCGCACCAGCTGCGGTGACGGCATCGTCACGCCCCCCGAGCAATGCGAGAGCGCGACTGGCTGCACCAACTGCAGGATTAGCCCGGGTTACGACTGCGGGGTGAGCGGCACGGTGTGCGTGACCACGCGTTGTGGAAACGGCGTGGTCGAATACGGCGAAGGTTGCGACAACGACTTCGTCACGGTTGGCCAAGCGCCGATCGCGGCCGACGGCTGCGGCGCGACTTGTCAGCTCGAGCCCTCGGTCACGGTGGGCCCATCTCCTACTGTCGCCGTGACCTGCGGTGACGGTATCACGACTGGCACGGAGGAGTGCGACGACGGCAACACGACGGCGGGCGACGGCTGTTCGGTCCTCTGCAAAGAGGAGCCGGGGTGGACCTGCGATCCGGTCATCAGCTACCCCGACTCGATCAAGTTCAAGATCACCTACCGCGACTTCAAGCACCGCAACCAAAACGGCGGTCACCCGCACATGAAGTCGGGCGGAAGTGGAAACCCAACCACGACAGGGGACGGCGGCATCGTGGGTCCTGTCTGCACTACCAGTAATCCTGGCTCTTGCGGGCGCCTCGATGCATCCGGCAAACCTCAGTACGACTCAACCACCAGCAATCCGTCGATTGACCCCACCGGCGACAATCTGAGCGCCGCCTATCACGTCGAAGCCTTCAAGCTCTGGTACCGCGACAGCAACGCGACCGTGAAGGACCAGATTACCCAGCTGGACGACGAAGGGGCCAACAGCGTCGTCACCAGCAACTTGATCGAGGTGATGGCCAACCCGACACCGCTGCCTGCGGCGGGCCTCGATACGATCGAGCTCACGCGCATTGGCGTTACGTCTGCGTACCAGTTCAATGCTGCAAACAACGACTTCTATCCGCTCGGCTCCACTGCTAGCCCAACGGTAACGGCGCGCGGCTTTGGCACCTACACCAACGGCGCGACGCGCAACTGGAATTGGACCTCGGAGGTTCGCTACTACTTTCAGTATCAGGGCAACGAGACGCTCTCCTTCTTTGGCGACGACGACGTCTGGGTGTTCATCAACGGCCGATTGGCGGTCGACATCGGTGGCATTCACGGCACAGAGCACGGCCGAGTCATCCTGGGTGACGATGGCGATGGCGCAGGCAGCACCGACAGCAACTGCTCCAAACACGGTGGCGGCCAGCCCGGCGCCTGCACCTTGGATGCGAACGAGGCGCTCCCCCTCAACCTGGCCGACGACAAACGCTTTGGCCTCACCCAGGGCGGCGTCTACGAAATCGTGGTCTTTCAAGCGGAGCGCCAGCCGACCGGTTCGAACTATCAGCTGACTCTCGATGGCTTCTTGGCGCCTCGTTCTTCCTGTTTCACTACGTGCGGTGACGGCACCGCTGCCGGCAACGAGCTGTGCGATCTGGGGACGACGACCGTCGGCAATCCGGACGGCAACCAGGACGGCGTTTACGGCAAATGCAACAACAGCTGCACCTACGCCTTTTGCGGTGACGGCGCCCAGCAAACCACACAGGGCGGCACGGAAGAGTGCGACAACGGCGTCAACTCCGACGTCTATGTCACCGGAAGTTTGACCGGCAAGTGTGCGCCGGGCTGCAAGCTCCCCGGGTCTTGCGGGGGTGAGAGCCCCGTCGTGCTCCAGCCCGCCTTCGAGATCTGCGACGACGGCGTCAACAATGGCGGCTACGGCGAGTGCGCAGCGGGATGCCAAAGCTTCGAAGGCTACTGCGGCGATGGCAGCGTCAGCGGTCCCGAAAGCTGCGACGACTCAGTGAAGGTCGGCTACCAAGCAGACGGCAACGGCTGCGGCTACGACTGCCAGCAGGCGCCCTACTGCGGTGACGGCGTTCGCAACGGCACCGAAAATTGCGACGGTGACGACGACGGAGACAACAATGACAACGTCGACCGCTGCGGCAGCAACTGCGAC
>JBBQHO010000068.1:0-19200 GCA_038324055.1 Polyangiales bacterium
GCCCTCGAGCTTCTCGATACGAACGAGATCGCCCTGGGTGACGCGGTACTGCTTGCCGCCGGTGCGGATAACTGCGTGTGACATGGGGAAGGGCCGCGAAAGCTAGACTCAGAGGGCCCAGCTGGCAAGGAATAGCAGAGCCTTTTAGATCCGATTTTCGGTGCCCCGGCCCGACTTTACCCGTCCGGGCGCACCAGAGCCTCCAACTACCGCTCAGGAGTTCAGGGTATGGGGCTCGTTTCGTCCCAGCTGCCCAACAGATAGCGCCCCAGGCCGACGCCGCTCGGTGTCACTTCGAGCTGCAGTTCAGCAGCGCCTGGGGTGGGCCCGCTGATGCGCACCGCCTCCGCGAAGCGCGGCTGCAGTGTGGGCGGAATCTGCGCCAACAGGTCGCGCAGCCCTCTTTCGGCAAAAGCGGCCAAGGCGGCGCAACCGCTGGGCTCGCAGCGCACGACCCCGCGCGCTCCACCCGATGGCGTGACCGACAAGGTGGCGCCACCCAGCGCGACCAAGGGCGAGCGCGCGAACTCGGGGTCCATTTGCGTGAGCCAGCCCGCGGGCAGCTCGAGACTCAAGGCGAGTGGGGTCTTGGTGCCGCGCGCCAACGCAGCCAGCGCCAGACCGTGCTTGCCTGAGCCAGCCGACGCACCTGGGCCTCGGAGCAAACGTTCCAGCAACGGACGCGCGGCTCGCGACGTCGAGAACAGAACGCGCTCGCGGTAGCGGCCCAGCATGCCACTTGGACTCTCCACGAGAGAGAGTCCCTCTTGGGCCGGTACGACCTGTCCACCCGAAGCGACGATCTTTTGGGTTGCACAGGCGAAGAACGCGTCGCTCGTTTGCGCCGAGCCCAAGAAGAATGCCAGTTCGTCCGTCGGGTTCGCGCCTGGAGCAACCGCGAACACGACGCGCTCGGGTGCAGGTACGGCGTTGCACGGCGGACCCTCCGTGCCGAACGGACGCGCGTTGCCGAGTTGGCCTTCGAATTCGACGACCAGCCAGGCGTTTTCGGGCAAGAGCGAGAGCGGCGAAGTGTCCGGTTCCGCACGAATGGATGCGTTCCGCGCTGGCGCTGGCGCATCCGCTTCCGCGCTGCGCTCACGACTGCCGAGCAGGTGCAAACCCCCAACAAGAGCTCCGACGACTGCAGAGGCCGCCGTGAGTTGCTTGATGAACGACGAGTTCGCCATCAACTGGGGCTCGTCTGCTTCACGCGCGCCGCTCGCTCTTCGACCCATGCGATGACCTGGTCTTCGGGAGCGAATCCCGACAGGCGACCCAGCTCTTGAATGCCGGTCGGGCTGGTGACGTTCACTTCGATCAGCTTTTCGGCAATCAGGTCCAGACCGACGAACCACAGCCCGTGCGCTTGCAAGCTGGGCGCGAGCGCGTCGACGATCTCTTGCTCGCGCGGCGTGAGGCTGGCGGCTTCGACCTGGCCACCGACGTGGATATTGGCGCGGATGTCGTCCTTGCGCGGCACGCGACGAATCGCGCCCAGCAGCTTGCCGTCAAGCAGCAGCACGCGCTTGTCGCCTTGCTCGATCGTGGGTTCGAAGGCCTGGACCATGGCCAGCTGTTTGCCTTCGAGCGTCAGCATGTCGGTCAAAGCACGATTGTTCTTGTCGCCCTGCCGGAGGAGCACGACGCTGCTGCCCCCCGCGCCGTCGAGCGGCTTGAGCACCGCTGCTTTCTCGCGCTCGACGAACGCCAGTACGGCCGCAGGACTGGACGTGACGATCGTGCGGGGCATCCACTGGGCAAAGCGCAGCGCGAACAGCTTTTCGTTCGCGTCGCGTAGACCTTGCGGATCGTTGAGCACCAGCGTGCGCTCTTTCACCAGATCGAGCACTTGAGTGAGGTGCAGGTAAGCTGCGTCGAAGGGTGGATCTTTGCGCACGAATACGGCGTCGAGTTCATCCAGCACGATACGTTGCGGACTGCCCAAGGTCACGTGCGGGGCTGCCTCCGAAACGACGAGTGAGCGCGCGTGCCCGACGACGCCCTCGTCGGCGATGCCTATTTCGGCCGGCAGACAGTGCATGCAGATGTGGCCGCGCGCGATGGCGGCGCGTGCAAACGCGAACGAAGTGTCCTTGTCGAAAAGCATGCCCTCGGCAGGGTCCATGACGAACAGAAAGCGCATGCGCCGAGCCTACACGCTGGGGACGAGAGCTCCCAGATGCTAGGACGGCCGCATGAAATGGCGCCTCTCGCTCGTTGCCTGCTCGCTGCTCGGCGCGGCCGCAGCGCTCGGTCAGCCGCCGACGCTCACGCGCCCGCTGGGCCAAGGTGTCGCCAGCGAGAACGCGACGGTCACACGCGAAGCGTTGCAGGTGCTCGAAGCCGGTGGTTCCGCTGCCGATGCAGCCATCACAGCAGCACTCGTGGCTGGTGTGACGGCCCCGACGTCGAGCGGACTTGGTGGTGGTGGCTTTGCGCTGCTGTGGGACGCCAAGACGAGAGCACCTTGGTTGCTCGATTTCCGCGAGACCGCTCCTGCTGGCCTGGACGCCTCTGTGTTCGAGCAACGCCCTCTCGCGCCGGCTCGGATGGGTCATTTGGTCGGTGTGCCCGGGGAAGGGCGAGGCTTGTTCGAGCTGCACCGCCGTGCCGGCAAACTGGCCTGGGCCAATCTGGTCCAGCGCGCGGAAAAGCGAGCGCGCCAAGGCTACTTGGTTTCGCCGCACCTCGGCGCGATGTTGAGTGGCTCGTCCGCGGTTGCCCTCGCGCAAGTGCCAGGCCTAGCCGCGCTGTTCTTCCCCGGCGGCAAGGCCGCGGCCGTGGGCGTGCGGGTGGTCAATTTGCCCCTGGCCGAAACGTTGAAGCGACTCGCCGCCGAGGGCCCCGACGCCCTTTACGGTGGGGCGATTGCGAACGAGATCGTCGAGGTGGCACGTGCTCACGGCGGTACCCTGACGCTCGAAGACCTGGCGCGCTACCAACCGATCGTGCGCGAGGTGATGCGTCTGCGCTACGAGGGCTACGACGTGCTCACCATGCCGTTGCCCTCGGCCGGCGGCCTCATGTTGGCCGAGGTTCTGCGGCTATTCCCCGCCGAAGAAATGCGCCGCCTCGGTTTCGGGACGCCCGCTTACCGGCACCTCATCGCCGAAGGTCTGCGTGGCGCGATTGCCGATCGGATGCGCTATCTGGGCGATGGCGACCACGAGAAAGTCGATCTGAATGCGCTGCTCGACGAGCGACGTCTTGGTCAAAGGCGCACCAGCATCGCGCTGGATCGAACGCACGCCTTGCCGCGGTTCGGTTTGGAGGGCGGCGGCACGCACCATCTGGTGACGAGCGATCGGCAAGGCAACGTCGTCAGCCTGACGACCACGGTCAACCGCTTGTTCGGAGCCAAGCTGATGGCCGAAAAGAGCGGCATCGTTCTGAATGACGAGTTGGACGACTTCACGAGCGTCGGGGCCGTTGCGCCCTTTGGCATGGTCCAAAGCCCCAACCGCCCGCGCGCCTTGGCACGACCGCTCAGCAGCATGACGCCGACGCTCGTGCTCTCCGCGGGACAGCCGCTGCTCGCGCTCGGCGGTTCCGGCGGTCCGGCGATTGCGCAAAACGTCGTACAAGTCCTGCTCGGCAGTCTTGTGTTCGGGCAAGAGCCTGCAGCGGCCGTCGCTGCGCCGCGCATCTACGTGCCGACCCAGAACGCAACGCTGATGGTCGAGACGACGACGAGCGCGGCCGACATCGCCGACCTCGAGCAGCGCGGCGAAATCGTGACCAAACTGCCTTTCAACAGCACGGCAGTTCAGGTGTTGCGCTTCGACGCACCGCGTGTGCGTGGCGGCGCTGATCCGCGCAAACACGGCGAAGCTCTGGTCGAGTGACGCTCCGTCGATCGGCGGCTCCCACCTCTCGTCGAACGACGTTGCGAATTCAGCGGTCGACCGCTGCGACCAGTTCTGCGCTCTCGCGGTCGGTCAGATCCGCTGCCACGGCGTAGCCGATGCCTTCTTTTTCGCAGGTCGCTACCGAGTAACCGCTGCGCTTGCCCACGAACACGGCATCGTTACCAACGACCGTGGGGTGCAAGGCGCGCATGGCGCGGAGCGGCATCAGATCGGGATTGTAGACGTAGAGCGTGAAGCGTCGGCCATTCAGGCTGTAGTGAAGCGACGCCGCTTGGTTCTGATCAACCCGCACCATGCTGGCTCCGAGAAAACGGGCGCCGTAGCGGTCGAGGTTGGGCGGGTGCACTGGGAAGCCCAGCTCGGGCTCCATGCGATTGAAGGCATTGCTGTCCATCAATTCGGGATTGCCGGAGCGCGTGTGGTGCTGCACCAACAAATCGACCAGGTTCTCCGCAGTCGAGGCCTGCTTCACGGCGACGCTGGGCGGACTGGAATTGAACAGCGCAGACTTCTGCGAGGCCAGGAAGCCGAGCGACAGGACGGCTGCTGCTGCCGCCGACAAAGGCGCGATTGTCTTCCAACCGAGCGGTCGGGCATGCGCGTGCTGCTGCGCGCTCTCGAGCTTCTTACATTCGGCAGCCAGAGAGCCGCGGAGCCGCGCCTCGAAATCGGGACACATGCAGACGTCCGCGGCCGCGTGGCGCGTGGTGCGCGCGATGGCGCGCGACAGCTCGACTTCGGCCTGACAGGCGGAGCAATGACGGAGATGGGCTTGAACGTCGAGGGTTCGCTCGGGGGACAGCTCGTCGTCGACGAAGGCTTCCAAGTACGAGCGAAGTTCCTCGCAGCTCATGATTGGCTCGCCTTTTTACTGCGATAGGAGTCAAGCGTGACCGGCGTCGCGACCGCTTCGGTCACTGCGGTTTCCGGGACCTCAGGAGCCAAGCCGAGTGCGCGGGCCTGGTCGATCAAGCGCGTCTTGAGCAGGCGCCGACCGCGGTGGAGGCGTGACATCACGGTGCCGATCGGGCAGCCGAGTGCATCTGCCGCCTCCTTGTAGGAAAGCTCCTGCATGTCGACGAGCAGCACGGCTAGTCGGAAATCCTCTGGCAGCTCATCGAGCGCCGCGCGAATCTCTTCTTCCAGGATCGGCCGGAGCGCATGGGCCTCTGGATCCTTGAGCGCCCGCAACGTTGCCGAACCCATCCAGCCCTCGCTGACTGGATCCAGATCTTCGGCGCCCATCAACGAGCGCTCGAGTACGCCGCGCTTGTACTTGTTGATGAAGGTGTTGGTCAGGATGCGCAGCAGCCAGGCTCGCAGGTTGGTGCCAACCTGAAACTGGTTACGGGCCCGCATGGCCTTGAGCAGGGTGTCTTGCACGAGGTCTTCGGCATCGGCTTGCCGGCGGGTCATGCGCAGCGCGACTGCGTAGAGCGAACTGGCGTGGCCAATGGCCTCGCTTTCGAACTCGCGGTGCGGCAAGGAGGACATTTCCGTTGGGGTCGTCATGCAGGGGCTCCGGGGGTCAACCGACCGTATGCGTCAGTTATTCCGGAAAGGCGGGCGCCTTGCAAAAAGCCCGGAGTTTGGCCATTTCGCTGCGGTGGATGTAGGCCGTGGCATGGCCCTCGTCTCGCCGAGCACCCGGCGAATCTTGCACATGTTTTTCGCTGCGTGCCTTCCCGGTCTGGCGATACTGAATGGATGCGCAGTCGAAGCCGCACCCGAATTGCTGGATGTACGTGAGGTAGGTCCGGTCGCGCTCGAAGGCGGCGCCACTCTGGCCCTGTCCGGGGCTGGCTTCCCGGAACGCCAGGCGGGCGTCGTCGTAATCGTCGGCAGCACATTCACTCCCGCTCGCCAGGCGCGCGCCGTCCGGCTCAGCTGGCCCGCGCTGGCCGCCTCTCGTTCTCGCGTCGAGGTCGAGCTGCCCGAGAAGCTGCTCGCTAGTCTGACCCAAGGCGCTCCACACGTCACCTTCCGCGGCAAGCTGATCGTCGAGTTCGCCGCGCCGCGAGTCAAAGGTCCGCTCCTCCGCGGCGAGAGTGGCGATGTGGTGCTCGACTTCTTCGATCGCCGCGCGGAGCGTCCAGCGGCAACCGACGCGCCTTCGTTCTCGAGCTTCCTCGGGCTGGGTCTCAGCGACGGCCTGGAAGTGCTGCGCATCGACGCCAACTCCGAAGCCGCACGCGCCGGACTGATGCCTGGGGATCACTTGCTGGCGCTCGATGGCGTTCGCCTGGACGCACTGGATGATTTTTTGCCCATCGCAGGTGCCGACGTGAGTTCGCTCGAGTTCTCGCGGCCAGGTCATCGCGAATCGGCTACGACCGTCATCGACCGCTCGGATTATCAGCCTCTCGCTATCTCGGCCGCCTCCGAAGCGCTCATGGTGGTGCTGAGCGCCTTGTTGGCACTGGTGTTGGCCGCGCATCCGCCACGCTGGCTGGTCTGGCTCGGGGCGCGTCGACCGCTCAAAAGGCGCGGCCTTGCGCTGGGGCGCACTGGCTTCGCCAGCTCGTTCGAGTTCGCTTGCTTTCTCTCGCTGGTCCTTGGGTTGTGGCTCGTGCTCGGCCGGATCCAGTTGCCATTGCTCGGCTCGGGCTGGTTCGATCTCGAGTTGCTCGTCGCGCTCGGCTTCGTTTCGCTGTTGATCGCATCGTTCTTGGCCGGCGGACGCAGGAGTTCGCGCAAGGGCTTCGCCGTTTGGGCGGCTTGCCGGGGCGCGTTCGGATCCTTGGTGCTGCTGGTGCCCGCTCTCGTTGCCATCGTGCTGCGCGCCAGTGAGACGGGCAGCTTGCGCCTCGCCGATCTCGGGCACGCGCAGGGAGCGGGGCCTTTCGAATGGGCGCTCCTGGAGTCGCCGTGGTCGCTACTGCTTGGCCTTGGTTTCTTGGGCAGCCTGGTGCCGGTTTTCGGTCGCCGACCGCCCGCGGAGGGGCGCGGCGCGCGTATGCGGAGCAACGGCCCCGTTGCCGATGGTCTCGCTTGGCTCGGCTTGGTCGTGCTCACCGGCGTTTGGGTTGTGTTGTTAATGGGCGGCACCCCAAGGACCACACCTGCGAGCTGGCTGGCCGGAGTCGTGCTCAGCGTCAAGCTCGCCCTGGCGCTCGCTGCTGTGTTCGGTCTGCGCCGAGCGGTTGGCCAATTGCGCACCAACGAGAGCTTTGGTTTTTGGGGTCCTGGCCTGTTTGCCTGCACCTGCGCCGGTGCGGGTCTGTTCGCGCTCAGCCTTTACGTAGACGCATTCGACACGCACCTGCCGCTCTTGCGACAGGGCGTCACTCTCTTGGCCGTGTCCTCCCTCGTGCTGCTCGGGCTCTCCGCCTCTCGGACCCTGGGACACACGGGTCGCAGCGCCGACCCTTGGATCTGAGCGCCCTACGCGCGTATCAGTCGCCGCTGTCGGGGGCGCGCAAGCTGGGACGTCCACCGCCGATGCGATCGAGCAGGCGTGCATGTCTCTCCGAACCCACCTCGGTGAGCGAAGCTGCTTGCGGTCCCAGCGCATAGCGATGGATCAACGCGCTCACGCGTCGGCGTGCGGTCTCGACGCGCTCGGGCAGCACGGTGCCGCGCTCGACACCTAGCGCGATCGAATCGATCAGCGCCAACGCAGTCTCGGGGCGACGAGCACACAAGAAACAGTCCGCACCCGCCGCGATGCCGTGCTCGGCGATCTCGGACACTTGGAAGTGTTGGGTCAGCGCGCCCATGTCGACGTCGTCGGTCATCACGAAGCCTCGATAGCCCAGTCGTTGACGCAAGAGGCCGTACAAGATCGGCCGACTCAGCGACGCCGGATACTTCGGATCCAGGGCGCGAAATAGGATGTGGCCGACGAGCATGGCGGCAATCCGAGCTTCGACGGCCCGCAGAAAGGGCCGCAGCTCCACTTCTTCCAATCGGCTCACGCCATGTGCGAGCACCGGTAGCTGGTGATTCGAGTCGGAAATGGTGTCCCCATGTCCAGGAAAGTGCTTGCCGCACGCGGCCACGCCCTCCTCTTGAATGCCCCGCGACAATTGAGTGCCAAGCTCGGCCACCATCGCCGCGTCCGTTCCGAGCGAGCGCATGCCGATCACGGGGTTGTGGGGGTTGGTGGCGACGTCGAGCACCGGACCCAGGCACAGGTCGACACCGATCGCCCGCAACTCACGACCGATGACCCGTCCCACTTCGCGCGCATACGTCCCGTCCAGCGTTTCGCCGAGCGCACGCAGCTCGGGCAGGCGCGTGAAGCCCTGCTGCAGGTGGCTGCGCTCGCCCCCTTCGTGGTCGACGGCGACGAACAGCGGGCGGCCGGCGTACTCTTTGATCGAGCGGATTAAGTTTTGCGCTTCGAGTGGTCCCCGAAAGGTGTAATCGTAGAGCAAGACACCCGCGATCCCGCGGTCCAGCAGACGCTTCGTGTCGTCCTCGAGCCGAGGGGTCTTCATCCCGACGCAGATCAGCTCTGCGGCTTTCTCGGTCCAGGTTGCGGTCACGACACCCGAGATCGTGCGCCCAGTGGGCGCCGATTGCCAACGTCAGCCGTCTCGAGACTCAGCCGACTCTGCGCGGTTGCGCTTCTCCAGCTGCCCCAACGCTGCGATTGCAGAAAGGC
Source organism: Polyangiales bacterium (assembly GCA_038324055.1). Taxonomy (GTDB): domain Bacteria; phylum Myxococcota_A; class Polyangia; order Polyangiales; family Polyangiaceae; genus NIC37A-2. The sequence continues at coordinate 8,482 of JBBQHO010000068.1, forward strand.
AGCGCTCGGAAATCTGCCGGAAAACCCGCGGCGAAGGTTTGGCGTCGAGCAAGTCGCCCAAGTCGACGGGCTCACCGAAGACGACGTGAATGGGCGGGCCCCGTTTCGTCCAGTTACCCACTACCTGGCGGACTACGCTGTTGCCCAAGCCGTTGATGAACACTGGCACGACCGGGACGCGGGCTTTGTGAATGACCCGACCCACGCCCGGCTGCGCTGGCAAGAATGTGTACGGGTCGTCGTCTTTCTTGCGCGTGCCCTCGGGATGCAAGCCCGCGAACACGCCGCCACGAGCCAGCAGGTAGCCGAGCTCGTCCAGGCTCACGAGGTTCAGCGGAACCTTCTTCCGATCGCGAAAGATCGGCGGATACATCGCAAGGAAACTCATCCAGAAATTCACGAACAAGCCGAGCGGCGAGTCGTAGAAGAAGCTGGAGCGAACCGGAAACAGGATGCGCTTCTGGAGGCCGCGTCTCACCAGCTCGGCGGTGATCACGTACAGGTCGAAGAAGCTGCGGTGGTTGGCGACGATCAACACGCTGCCCGCTCCGTCGAGAGCCGGCAACGGACCGCTCACCCGCCGCAGGTGCTTGGTGCTGTGGTGGATCCAACCTTGGCCAATCGTGCGCTGCAAAAAGCGCAACAGCCGATCGGCCCAGCCGGGCTCGAAGCTGCTCCTCACCCAGCGGATCGTCGTCCGTTCGATGAACGACAGCTTCACTTTACCCGTGTCGAGGAGGTCGGGACGAGACGGATCCACGAGAAATTCCCTGGGGCGTCAGTTGGGCGCGTCACGGAAGACGATGTCGGCGTAGCCCGGCGCCGGCAGGAACGGCGAGGCCTTTTCCATGACTTCTTCGGCCAAAGCGGCGCGGTCGATGTCGGGCTTGGCCGTGTACAACGTGATTGTCAGGTGCGGTTCACGATCGCGCTCGGGGTTGAAGGTGGTGGCAACGCCAAAGCTCACCAGATCGCGGATGCGAACTCGCGCCTGCTCCAGGGCGGCGAGCAACTCGGCAGGCGGAGGCTCGGCACCCTCGACCAGCTGAGTCTCTTCGTCGGCACCTTCCGGCAGGTCTTCGACGTAGCCCACCAATGGCAGGGCCTGACCGCCAGCGATGGCGGCGGCTTCATCGCGGCGCAGGACCAGCTCGAAATCGGTACTTGGGTTGAAGGCCAAGCCTTCGACGTCGCGTCCGTCGACATGCTCTTGCGAGAGTTCGAAGGCGATGCGCAGTGGCAAGTGGATGAATTTGAGCGGGCCGCCGGACGTTTCCCAGCCTAGAGCATCGACGAGCGGCTCGACCAATTCTGGATCGGTGTAGGCCACGGCGTATGCCCGGTGGTCCGAATCGAGCAGCATGTGTGGACGGAAGGTGAGTTCTTCACCGAACTGCACGTCTTCGCCATCGACGACGCCGGGCATGTCTTCGGCGAGCGGGATGTAGACGTGGACTTCGTCGATGACGTCGACCAGCGCCTGGACGTCACTGCGCAGACCCGACTGGGCCACCAAGATGGCCTCTGTCAGGGCGTCCAGCTCCTCGTGCTCGTGCTCGCAGTTCTCGTCGTGCACGTGGTCGTGATCGTCGCTCATGGGCGCGTCGGTATCACGGCCCGGTCGCCCTCGCACGGCAGAACTGCCACAGGCGAAGTTCGGCCCAGAAATTGCTATGGTCTCCCTGCACATGCGGCCTCTCGAGTTTCTTGCGCTCCTCCAGAAGCACTTTACCCCCAGGACGCGGCGCGTCTGGATTTCGACCGACCGGGCTCACGTCGAGCTGAAGCTCGCAGACACCCAAGAGCTCAGCGTGGTCGCGACTTCACTCAAGAGCGCGGTCGAGCGGCATCCCGAGCTGCACTGGGCCGAGGTGCATCAGGGCACAGGCCGAGTCGTCCTGGCATTTCGGCCTGACTCGGTCGATGTCAGTCAAGCCATCGCTTGGGTGGTCGAAGCCGAGCTACAGGCTGGTCTGGCCCGCGCCGTTTGGTCGCGCGATCGGCATCCGCTCAGCGAAGAGAACCTGGAAGAGCTGTTCTTGCAGACGGCCGTCGAAGCCTGGGGCGTGCTCAGCGCTCTCGGTCTCAAGCTGACGTTGCTGCCGCGGAGTCGATTGGCCGGCACCCTGGCCTCCGTGCTCTTGGTCGTGCGCTCGGTGCCGCGCCTGCGCCGACCACTGGATCGCCGATTCGGCCACGAGCGGACGGATCTTGGTCTGGGTCTGCTCGCTTCCTTGCTGGAAGGTCCTGCGCAACGGCCGCTGATTGGCGTCGTCGGTGTGATCGAAAAGGTGGCCCTGGCCGCCGAGCTGCGGGCGCAAAAACGCCTCTTTGAGGCAAAAGAGAGCACCCTGTGCGCGTTGCCTGGAGCCGCCGAGCCGCGCTTCGTGTCGCCGCGTCCGGTCGAGTTGCCCCCCGGGCCGATCGAAGAATACGCCGACCGAGCTTGGGCGGTGGCGCTGGCCAGCTTCGGCGTCAGCTTCCTTTCCACGCGCAGCGTCCAGCGTGCCTTTGGTGCGTTGTTCGGCAGCATTCCGCGGCCCGCCCGCCTGGGTCGCGAGGTGTTCGGTTCGGCGCTCTCCCGCATGTTCGCCGGCAAGCAGATGCTGGTGCTCAACCGCGACAAGCTGCGCCTGCTCGATCGGATCGACACGTTGGTGATTCAGGGGGACCTGATGCCGGGCAGTCAGGTCGCGCTCGGTCGCGTGCTGGCACTGACGGGCGAGAGCGAGGTCGCTCTGCTCGAAGACGCCAAAGAACTGTTCGACGCCAAGACGCCGCTGGCAGCGCGCCGCCAAGGCGAGTTCACGCTGGCGCCGCTCGGCTTGCTCGGCTTGGAAACGCCAGCCCAGTTCGCCGACTCGGCCCGCAACTTGGCGCGCGGCGGTGAACTGGTGCTCGGCCTCACACGCCAGGGGCGATTGGTGGCGCTGGTCGAGGTCTGCATCGGTTCGCGCCTCGGGCTCGAAGAGCTAGTTCAAGCGGCCCACGACGCGCGCATGCGCGTGATCGTCGCCGCCGACGATCCCGACATTCTGCAGTCCATTCCTGCTGACGACACCTTGCCCGGTGGAGATGGCCTGTGGCGCGGCGTCCGTGAGCTGCAGCGCGAGGGTAGCGTCGTCTGCGTCGTCGCACAGGGTGATTCGAGCGCACTGGACGTGGCCGATTTGGGGGTGGCAGTCGTCGTCAAAGACCAGGTCATCCCTTGGTCTGCCGACGTGCTGTGCCTTGGCGATTTGAACGACGTGCGTTTCCTGATCGATTCTTGCAAGGCGTCGCGCGAGGTGAGTCGACAGAGTGTCAACGTGGCACTCGGCTCGGCCAGCCTGGGCGCTCTGGCGTCGATCGGCGGTATCTTGCCGCTCACCACCAACCGTGTGCTCACAGTCGTCAACTTGGCCTCGCTCGTCTCGATGGCCAATGGCATGCGTCTGGCTGGCGAACTCGCCCGCCGCCCGCTCGCGCCGCCGCGCGATCCGACTCCCTGGCATGCGCTGGAAGCAGAAGGCGTGCTCGAACGGCTCGGTACCTCACTCTCGGGCCTGCACAAGAACGAAGCTCTGGAGCGTCATCGGCGCCACGACGCAAAGCGGAGTGCCGTCTTCGAGTTGGCCACGGCAATCAGCGACGAACTCTTCAATCCACTCACCCCGCTGCTGGCAGCGGGCGCGGCGCTTTCAGCTGTGGTCGGTTCCATGGCCGATGCGGTCATGGTGGGGGGAGTCGTCGTTCTGAACGCCAGCGTCGGAGGGCTTCAGCGCTTCCAGACCGATCGCGCCATCACCGAACTCAGCCGCTCGGCGCGCTTCAAAGTCAACGTGCGGCGCGACGGCGTCGTGCGCGAGTTGAGTTCCGAGGACCTGGTCAAAGGCGACATCGTGCTCTTGGCCAGTGGCGATGTCGTCCCCGCCGACTGCCGTATCGTCGACGCGCGCGCGCTCGAGGTGGATGCCTCGGGACTCACCGGAGAATCCCTGCCCGTGAGCAAAGGCATCGAACCGTCGTTCGAAGAGAGCGTCGCCGACCGCGCATCGATGCTCTACGCCGGAACCGCCATTTCGAGCGGTGGCGTCACGGCCGTGGTGGTTGCCACAGGCAACGAGACCGAGGCGCGTCGTGGCGCGGCGGCGTTCCGTGGCAGCATGCGCGAAAGTGGTGTCGAGCGCCGCATGCGCGAGCTGATGGATCTCACGGCGCCGATCGCGCTCACGGCGGGCATCGGTGTGATTGGCGCGGGCCTCTTGCGGGGTCGCAAGCTGGAAGAACTCGTCGGCTCGGCTGTGAGCTTGGCCGTGGCGTCCGTGCCTGAAGGCCTGCCGCTCTTGGCCACCGCCGCCCAGCTCGCCGCCGCGCGCCGCCTGAAGGCTCATGGCGCGTTGGTGCGCAACGTGCGTTCGCTGGAAGCGCTCGGTCGCGTGGACACGATCTGCGTCGACAAGACGGGAACGGTCACGGAAGGCGCAATTACCCTGGGCCTACTGAGCGACGGCTCGACGTCCGAGCGCTTCAGCTTAGGGAGCAAGAACGAACTCGAGCCAGAGCTTGCTCGCGTGCTCGCCACCAGCCTGCGCGCTAGTCCGCCGCGCCCCAGCGACGTGAGCCGTGCCGATCCCGTCGAAATCGCCCTCTGGCGGGCGGCCGAAGGTCGCGGCGTGACGGCGACCGACGAGGCCTCGGGCTGGCAACGTCTCGCCGAGATCACCTTCGACGCTTCGCGCGGCTACCACGCCGTCCTGGGAGTCGGGGCCGAGGGCAAGCGCATCAGCGTCAAGGGCGCGCCCGAGGCTCTGCTGGAGCTGTGTGGCTTATCCGTGACCGAAAAGTCCCGCTTGACCGAAATGGTGCACGAGCTGGCCAACGACGGCTATCGCGTGCTTGGCGTTGCCGAGCGATCGACCTCTCTTGACGGTGAATTCGTGCCGGAAGCCATTGGCGAACTCGAGTTCACCGGCCTCCTCGCCTTCCGCGATCCGGTGCGCAAGACCGCCAAGCAGGCACTTGCCGACCTGCGCCGTGCCGGCCTTCGTCCGGTCATGATCACCGGCGATCACCCGAGCACTGCGCGCGCCATTTTCGCCGAGCTCGGTCTGTCGCGACATGCCGAGGTGATCACCGGCCCCGAACTCGCGGCTCTGAGCGAAGAAGCGCTGGGCGAGCGTGTGCTGATGGTCGACATCTTCGCGCGCGTCTCGCCGTCGCAAAAAGTCCGCGTCGTGCGGGCTCTGCAGCGCAAGGGCCGAACCGTGGCCATGGTCGGCGACGGCGCCAATGACGCGCCCGCCATCCGTTTGGCCAGTGTAGGCGTCGCCATGGGTGAGAAGAGTTCCGAGGCGGCTCGCAATGCGGCCGACATCGTGCTCAAGGACGCGCGCATCGAGACCCTCGTGCACGCTATCATCGAAGGCCGTGCCGTCTGGGACTCTGTACGGGACGCCGTCTCGATCTTGGTCGGTGGCAATTTGGGTGAAATCGGCTTTACCCTTCTGGGTGGACTGGTTTCAGGCCGGCCGCCGCTCAGTCCGCGCCAGCTTCTGCTCGTCAACTTGTTCACCGACGTGGCCCCGGCCACGGCCCTCGCTTTGCGCGCACCTGCACAGGCCGATCTCGACGCACTGGTGGACGCGGGTCCGGAGGCTTCGCTCGGCTGGCGTTTGCAGCGCGACATTGGCGCGCGCGCAGTGGTCACCGCTTCCGGTGCAGGCGTCGCTTGGGCGGCTAGCAGCTTGATTGGCGATCGGCGCGGCGCTTCGACGACCGCGCTGCTGGCGCTCGTCGGCACGCAGCTCGGTCAGACCCTGATCTCCGGCGAGCGCAGTCGCCAAGTCGTGCTGACCAGCGTGCTGACCTCGCTGTTCCTCGGCGCAATCGTCCAGACGCCGGGTGTGAGCGGCACGTTCGGCTGCCGGCCCCTCGGACCTCTGGGCTGGGGCATCGCGCTTGGCTCCTCGGTCTTGGCAACTGCCGGCGGACGCTATGTCCCCGACCTCATCGACAAGTGGACGCCCGAAGCGCTGCGCGAATCGCTGACGCCCCAGGTCCACGTGAGCCGGCCGCCGAGCCTGCTGCCTCTGCTGCGCTGAAACTTGGCCCCCCGGCTCGTCTCCGGGCATGTCGGAGGCATGTCGAGCGCCAAGTCCGTCGGTTCTGTATTGGCTTTTGCAGGGATTTTGGCTGGTTGCGCCAGCGCGCGCCCGGCCGCCTGGGCCCAACCATCCCCGCTGCCCGCGTCCGAGCCCGTACTTGCGGACTTGCCGCCACTCGAAGGCCAGTCGGCGCCGGCGCCAACCCTGGCGACACCGCGTCGAGTCGGCGATCTCGTCGTTCACCGATTCCACGGCAGCTACAGCAAGCAGCCGCTTGTTCTCACCGAGCGCGTTAGCGCGGTCGAGGGCGACCTGTTCGTCGTCGACTACGAACTGGCTCAAGGCGACAAAAGCGACAAGTTGCGGGTTCGCATGAGCACGCGAAGTGAGCGCGTCATCGCCGTGAGTCGTTGGAACGGTCAGACCGAAGAACCCGCTGAAATCGCGGACTACGAAAGCTTGCTCGCGCGCACCAGCTTCGTGCCCGACCAGAATGTCGGGCGTGTCGCCGAAGGCGCCGAGACTTGCTTGGTCGGCCCCGACGAGTTCGCCTGCTCGGTGAACAAGTACAAGGTCTTCGTGGGCGAGCGGGAAGCCGCCCTCACCGTGCGCACCAGCGACCAGGTGGGTCGCGATATCTCGGGGGAAATCGTCGCCCTGGATGGCACGATCGTCTACAGCGCGGAGCTGGTCGAACTACGCCGAGGCCCTGAAGCTCCGCCCGCGACGGGCAACGCCTCCGCCAGCCTCCACCGCCGCTGATTCGGCGCGGATCGATCAGGCGGCTGTCCAGGGTTGCGGTCCCCCCATGCGCCCGCCTCAGCCGTTCACGCGCGTCAGCCAGCCCAGCCGGCTTTCGTCTTTGCCCGTGGCCGCGCGCAAATAGGCGCGCTGCAACTCGGCGCCGACTGTCCCGCGTCCGGTCGCGAACTCCATGCCGTCGAGCTCTCGGACCGGGGTGACCTCGGCCGCGGTACCAGTCATGAAGATCTCGTCGGCGCGCATTAGATCCTCGCGCGTGAACGCACGGATCTCGACGTTCATCGACAGATCTTCGCGGGCGATGCGCAGGATCGAATCGCGTGTGATGCCCGGAACGATTGACGACGTCTCGTCGTTGGTCGTGAGCTTGCCGTCCTTCACGAAGAAGACGTTCTGCCCTGTGGCGGCGGAAACCGTGCCGTCGCCGTTCAGTAGGATGGCATCGTCGTAGCCACGATCGGTAGCCTCGTGCGCCGCCAAAACGGCACTGGCGTAGTGGCCGCTTGCCTTGGCCATCGTGGGCAGCATGGTGTGGTGCGTCTTGCGCCAGCTGCTTATCGTGACGCGCACGCCGTTGCGCAGGGCGCCCTCGCCCAAGAAAGTGCCAAGCTCGCGGATGGCGATCAAGGTGTGAACGGGACAGCCGCGCTTGGGATTGAGATCGATGGGGCCCTCACCAAAGTAGGCCAGAGGTCGCAGATAGCCATCGGATACACCGTTCTTGCGCGTGACCTCGATGCAGGCTTGGGCCAAATGCTCGGCATCGTAGGCGAGCTTCATGCCGTAGATGCGACCCGACGAAACCAATCGGTCGATGTGGTCGCGCAAGCGAAAGAGCACCGGCCCGTGGTTCGTCGGGTAGACGCGGATGCCTTCGAACACGGCCGTGCCGTAGTGCAGAGCGTTGGCGTAGTAGTGCACGCTCTGCTTCTCGGCCTCACGGATCTCGCCGTTCCACCAGATGAAGCGTGCCAGCGCCTGGCCGTTGGGGCGCGGGATGGACAGGAAGTCCTCGTCGGGCACGCCGTCCAGATTGGGCCACTCGTTGTCCATGGGGCTCATGAACGTCGAGCGTACAGGACAATGGTCAGTCGTCGGTCAGGAACGCGTCATAAAGCGCTATCGCGGGCGTCTCGGCCGCCAGCGATTCGAGCGCCTTGACGATGGGTAAGGAGAAGAGTGCCTCGCTGTAGCGCGCCGCGCTTTCTGGCAGATCGACCCGATAGGTCCGGAACCGGCTGACGACGGGGAAGTACATGCAGTCGGCGATCGAGAATTCGCCCAGCAAGAAGGGGCCAGCCGACGAGTCGAGCGAAGCGCTCCAGATGTCGAACAGCCGCGCCATATCGGCCTGGACGGCCTCGTCGAGCAGCGGTTGCCGCGGTGCGCGCGCGCGAAGGTTGCAGGTCAAGCGATTGCGCACGGCCGAGAAGCCACTCACCATTTCCGAGCAGATCGCTCGGCCTCGAGCGCGGAGTTCTCGGTTTTCCGGCCACAGTTGGGCCGCCGGGTACAGCTCGCTGACGTACTCGCAGATCGCCAGCGACTCGTGAACGCTCAGCGCACCGTCGATCAAGATTGGGATCTTGCCTGCGCCCGAGAACGCCAGGATGCGCTCTTTCCACTGATCGTCAGCGCGCATGCCGATATCGTGGATCTTGAATTCGGCTCCAGCGTGCTCGAGGGCCAACCACGGGCGCATCGACCAAGAGGAGTAGTTGAGGTTGCCGACGACGAGACGATGCATGGCGCTTGCGCTTGTGTGTTCGATTGGACTGGGGAATCAGAGCAGGGACAAGACCCAGCTGATGCCGATGTAGGCGCCGAGTGCAGCGCCAATCGTGGAGGTGACGACGACCAGCAGCACGCGCGTCGCGCGATTCTTGTACATGCCCTTGATGCTGCCAAAGGCCGTTTGAATGCCCTCGCAGTCCTCGACCGTGGGCTTGCGCAAGTAAGCTTCGACCAGCCCAGTCACCATGCCGGCACCGATGGCGGGGTGCAGAGTGGTGATGGGCGCGGCGACGAAGGCCGTGAGCACGGTCAGAGGGTGACCGAGGGCAAAAATCGTGAATAAGGCCGACAAAGTGCCTGTCGGTAGGATCCAGGCGTAGACCATCTGCTCGAGCCCCTCGAGCGATTGCTTCTGATAACCGAAGTAAAACGATACGACGACGGCCAGCGGAATCACCCACTGCAGGATGGTGCTCCAGCGCGACGGTGGCGGGATCTTGGACAGCTCGGCGCGATCGGCCGACTGACCCAGGCGGGCTACCATGCCGGCGACGTGGGCGGCTCCCACGACGCCCACGATCTTCTTTCCGGGAGCCTCTTGAATGGCCGACATCAAGAACGCATCGCGCTCGTCAATCAACGGTACCTTCACGCGTGGAAACTGAGCGGCCACCTCGTGCAGCATTTCTCCGATGGCGTCCTGGTCCTTGAGGCCCTCGATCTTCTCCTCATCGATTTCATCCATCGAGAAGGGGGCAGCCACGAGCCCGCTTGCGACCTGGGCTTTGTCCCAGAAAGACAGGTTGGCCCAGGTGCGCTTGAGCGTTGCCTGCACGTCGCGATCGGCCAAGACCAACTGCGCTCCGACTTCTTCGGCAACGCGCACACCTGCGAGCAGCTCTGCGCCCGGACGGACACCCAGCTTTTCGCCCATGCGCTTCTGGTAGGCGCTGAGCGCGAGACTGGAGAGCAAGAACAGCACGCGCTTCTGGCGAATCACCTGGAAGATATCGAGCTTCTTCCAAGCGTCTTCGTCCATCAGCATGCGATGACGTTGTTCGTCCAGCTCGACGCAGACCGTGTCGGGTCGCAGCTCGCGGATCACGCGCTCGACCTCCTCGACGCTTTTGCGCGACACATGTGCCGTGCCGATGAGGAAGATCTCTTTGCCCTGGTACTCCAGGCGCGTCACGTGCCCAACCAGGTTCGGCGCAGTGCCCCTATCGAGAGCCTGGTCTTCGAGGGCGAGCAGCGCGTCGCCAGGGCTTGGGGAAATGGCGGGAGAGGGCTCGTCGGCGGCGCTCATGGGGGCCGGACGCTAGCCGAAAGAGCGCCGAGGCGTCAGGCCCGACGGCGCAGCCAGAACAGGGTGGCTCCGGCCAAGCCGAGGAACATCCAGCCGAGGTGCTCGCCATGGCTGGGGCCGTGATGGCAGCCACCGCCGGGGCGTTCTTCGACGGCAGGCGGCACGGCGCCATCGCTTTCGGGGGCGGGGTCGGCTGCGGGGGGCTCGCTGGCAGCGGGTTCGTCGGCGGGCTCGGCTGCGTCGGCGGCGGGTGCAGCCTTCTTCGCTTCGTCCGTCTTTTTTTTCTTGTCGCTCGGCTGGAAAACCATGCTGCGCCGATCGATCACTTCGTTCTCGCCCTGGAGCTTGAGCACCTGGGTCGCGCCCACTTGCTGGCCGCTGCGCGTGTCACGAATGGTCGTCTTGTATTCACCAGCTTCGTAGCCGTGCGCGCGCGTGACTCGAAAGCTGAAACGCGTGCGATTTTGGGTCTCACCCGAGCCCGGATCCATGAAGCCCACGTCCACGCTCTCGATCAGCGCCTGCTGACCTGTGAGGGGCACTGTGCGCTCCTGAGGCTTGTCCTGACCGTCCGCGAGCGAGCGCTCGTAGAACGCGACCGGCACGAATTCGAACTTCATGGGCACGTGCGCCATGTCGGGAGCCGCGGGCAGGTGGATCTCGACATCGACGCGCCAGGACTCGTTGTCTCGGTTTTCCTTGACCGTCGTCGACTTCCAGACCGCGCGTCCAGCGGCCCAAGCGGTCGCGACGACGGCCAGCACCAACAGGCCGGCAAACAAAGAGACTGTGCGGCGCACCGCGGGAGATTTCTGGGTCGACATCATCACT
>JBBQHO010000069.1:0-18663 GCA_038324055.1 Polyangiales bacterium
GGCCTTGCCATCTCCCCACCGCCAGCTGCTTTCAGCCCTTTTGGCCAAGCGCGCGACGTCACGTATCGCTCAGGCCGATCTTCTGTAGAGTCGCTAGCGCATGTCGGCCGCCCGGCAATTTTCCCTAGACGCCATCCGGACCGACGGTTGGTTCGAGCGTATCGGTGAGACCATCGGCAGCTTTCAAGCGCTGTGCGATATCATCGGACCCCGCTTCTTCGCGTTCGCCATGATCACCGGCGCGCGCATCACTGCGCTCACCGTCGACCGTCGCGTTCCCGATAACACCGTCGTCGATTTCACCGTCGGTGACGACGAAGAGGCGCAAGAGAGCGAGGCGCAGAGCGTGACGCTGGGCGAGTTTCGCCGCCGGCTCGTGGCTGCCCTGGTTCAGGAGGAGACCGTCGTGCCAGCGCCCCAGCGCGATACGGACGTCGAAGGACTCCAGAAGCACATCGGCGTTCGGTACCTTCTGTTGTCGCCGCTGTTCGGCTACGGCATCAAGAGCCTGCGTGTCGACGACGACGGTTCGCGCATCGAGGTGCTGCACGACGGCATCGAGGAAAGCTACCAGCTGTCGGCGTTTCGAGCGCGACTGCGCACGCACGTTCGGCAGGAGTTCGAAAGACTGTCTCGTGGGCAAGGCCAAGGGGCCATCGATTTGGGCCGCGTTGCTGACGCGGAGCGGGCCGCTTCGGCCGGCGACCACGCCAAGGTCATTGAATTGCTGGGGGCGTGGCCGGCGCCGCTTGCCATCTTCCTCCGCACTCCTGAAGGCCAAATGCTCGGCCACGAGGCGCGGGCGACGGTCGCTCGAGGCCTATCTCTTCTGGGGTCGGCTTGCGTCGAGTTCGAGGACTTCGACAAAGGTGAGGAGATCTTGCGTTTGGCCGTGCAGTACGCTGGCGACGGGGTCGAGGCAGCCGACGTCTATCGCCGGCTGGGGAGCGCGCTGCTTGCGCACGGGCACGCCGGCGAGGCGATCGGCCCCCTGCGTCGCGCAGTGGCACTCGGCGCCGAGCCTGTCACCGTCTGGCCGGCGCTGGGCTACGCCTTCTTGGAGCGTGGGCGGAATCTCGCGGCTTTGGCCAGCGCAATGGCCGGCGTCGAAGCCGGCGCCCCTGCCGAGGCCCTGCACCAAGTGCGCGAACTGGCCGTCGAACGGCTGGGCCCGGCTTTCAAGAGCTGGGCGCATTGGGTGGGTGAGGGCGAGGCCACCGAGAACACGGGCCCGACCCCCGGCTGAGCCCAAAGTTTCGAGGGATTTCGGGCCTTTCGGCCCGTGGACTGAGCGGATTGACAGCCGTTCGAGCCGCACGCTACATGCTCGCAGCAGCCCCGCGACCTTCTTGACCCTCGTCGCCTCGGTGCAGGCCAGCCAGCCATGCACGCAACTGCGCTCTCGAACCATTCGCTGAGAAGCCTCGAATGCTCCAGATCTATCTCCCGCTGTTATTTTTGTTCATCGTTGCCATCGGCATCGGCGCCTTCAAGTTCCTCTTGGGGCACTATGTGAATCGGTTGCCCGCCAACGCCGAGCAGGCCCAGCCCTACGAGTGCGGCAACGACTCGACGGGCGCGAGCGGCATCAAGCTTGACGTGAAGTTCTACCTCACGGCCATTTTGTTCGTCGTTTTCGACATCGAAGTGGTCTTCATCTACCCGTGGGCGGCGCTGTTCAAGCAGCTCGGCTGGACCGGGTTCGCCACCATGAGCGCATTCATCACCGCCTTGGCGGTTGCGCTTGCTTATTGCTGGAAGAAGGGAGCCCTCGAATGGGAGAGCTAAGTCACACTGCCGGAACCGAGACCGCGGTCCTCGAAGCAGGAGAGGGCGCTGGGTTCGGCACCACCAAGCTGAAAGATCTGCTCTCTTGGGCGCAAAAGTACTCGCTGTTCATGTACCCGTTCGTGACCGCCTGTTGCGGCATGGAGTTCATGAGCGTTTCGGGTCCGCGCTTCGACTTTTCGCGCTTTGGTTCCGAAGCCCCGCGCTTCTCACCCCGACAGAGCGACTTGCTTTGGGTCGTGGGGACGATCACGCAGCGTCAGGCGCCGGTGCTCAAGCGCATCTATGAGCAGATGCTCGACCCCAAGTTCGTTCTGGCGTTTGGTACCTGCGCCTCGAGCGGCGGCTTCTACGACAACTATGCTTGCGTCGCCGGCGTCGACAAGATCATCCCGTGCGACGTCTACGTACCCGGCTGCCCGCCGCGCCCCGAGGGCGTGCTCGATGGGCTCATGCTGCTCCAAGACAAGATCCAACGTGGCGATCGGACTCCGGGTATCGTCAAGCCGCGACGCGACCCGGCTTCGAATCAGGATCTGGGTGTGGTTTCACTGCGCCGCAACAAGGACGCGGCCACGTAATCGGCTGGCGAGAGGAAGAACCCGATGTCCAAAGCTCTCCTCGACCTCGTCGTGGCCCAGTTCGGCTCTGCCGTTCTCGGGACGCATGCGCAGCACGGTGACGACACCGTCATCGTCGCTCCCTCGGCCTGGTTTCAGATCCACCAGTTCTTGCGCGAAGACGCGCGGACTTCGATCGACATGCTCACGGACTTGACCGCCGTCGACTACATCGACCGCGAGCCACGCTTCGAGATCGTCAGTCACGTCTACTCGCTTGGCAAAGGCCACCGCCTGCGTCTCAAGACGGCCGTCGGCGACGAAGAAGGCGAGACCGTCGAGGTCGACAGCCTGACGGCTCTGTGGGCCAGCGCCAACTGGCTCGAGCGCGAGACCTTCGACATGTTTGGAGTGCGCTTCGTTGGTCACCCCGATCTGCGGAGGATCCTGCTTTACCCCGAGTTCGAGGGTTACCCGCTGCGCAAGGATTACCCGGCCGACAAGATCCAGCCCCTCGTACCTTTCCGCGAAGTGCCGAACATCGAGAAGGTCGCACCGTTCGGCGTGGACGAAGGCATGAGCTTCGGACGCCAGACCCATCAGCGCGGCCACGAAGAGAACTGAACCGCGCCCCTTCGCCTTCTATCTGAGCCTTTTCCGCGGCGCCCTCGGGGCACGCGCCCACTGCCCCCGCAAGCGAGACGATTTCGATGGAACCTTTGGATGTAGAGCTGGACGAGACCGAGGTCGAACTGGCGACCGAGCCGATGCTCGTCAACGTCGGGCCCTCCCACCCGGCCATGCACGGCACGGTCCGTTGCGTGATGGAGCTATCGGGTGAATCGATTCACCGCGTCGACGTCCAAGTCGGCTATTTGCATCGAGGCTTCGAGAAGATGTGCGAACGCGGCACTTGGAGCCAAGTGTTCCCGTACGTCGATCGCTGCAACTACGTCTCGCCGATGTTGAACAACGTCGGTTTTTCGCTCGCATGCGAGAAGATGTTGGGCATCGAAGTGCCGGAGCGTTGCCAGTGGTATCGCATGGCGCTCGGTGAGTTGGCGCGCATCAGCGATCACCTGACCTGCGACGGCGCTATGGCCATGGAGCTCGGTGCATTCACCCCGTTTCTGTGGATGGTGAAGGCCCGCGACATGATCTGGGACGTCATGGAAGAGGAGACGGGCGCGCGCCTGACTCACAGCTTCGGTCGAGTCGGTGGCATGGCAAAACCGCCCACCGATCAGTTCAAAGAGCACACGTTGGCCGTGGTCGAACAGGTCCTCAAGATCGTGGACGAGTCCGAGAAGCTGGTTCTGACCAACCGCATCTTCCTCGACCGCCTGGAAGGCGTCGGCAAGATCTCGGCGGCCGACGCTATCTCGCTGGGCTGGACGGGTCCCTGTTTGCGTGCCGCCGGCGTGCCTTACGACGTGCGCCGCGCGCACCCGTACCTCAAGTACTCCGAGGTCGAGTTCGACGTGCCGGTCGGTACATCCTCCGACTGCCTGGACCGCTTCTTGATTCGTTTCGCCGAGATCAAGCAGAGCGCTCACATCGTGCGACAATGCATCGCGCGCTTGCCCGACTCGGGTCCGGTCGACGTCGACGACCCGCGCGTCGTCATGCCGCCCAAAAGCGAGGTCTACACGACCATCGAAGCGACCATTCAGCACTTCAAGATCGTCATGGAGGGTCTCAAGATCCCCGCTGGCGAAGTCTACTCGTACACCGAAGGCGGCAACGGCGAGCTCGGCTTCTACTTGGTGAGCGACGGCAGCGGCACGCCGTTCCGCGTGCGCATCCGTCCGCCCTGTTTTTTGATCACGGGTGGCCTCGAGAAGGTCATCACGGGTCAGATGGTGGCCGACGTGGTGCCGTGCTTTGGCTCACTGAACATGATCGGCGGTGAGTGCGACCGCTGAGGCGGCGTTGCTCCTGCGCCTTGCTCCTATTCTCAAGCCGTTTTCAGAGTCACGGTTTCCAACGTCCCGTTTCCCATAAGACAAGACAATGCCGACCTTCAAGCTCGACGACCAGGTGATCGACTACCAGCCGGGTGACACCATCATCCAAGCTGCTCATCGCGCCGGCGTGGACATCCCGCATTACTGCTGGCACCCCGGCCTGAGCGTGGCGGCCAACTGCCGCATGTGCCTGGTCGAGATCGCTCCGCCTCCCGGTCGTCCCGCGATGCTGCTCGACGTGCTGCGCTACGACGAGAAGAAGGGCGACTACGTCAAGGCCCGCAAACCCAAACTTCAGCCCGCCTGCCAGCAGCCTGTGGCCGAAGGCATGGACGTGAAGAGCCAGACGAGCGAGCACGTCAAGGAAGCACGCGCGGCCGTGCAAGAATTTCTGTTGCTCAACCATCCCGTCGACTGCCCCATCTGCGATCAGGCCGGCGAGTGTCGCTTGCAAGATTACTGGCTCGAGCACTCGGGCAAGAAGAAGCGCATGCACGACGAGATCGTGCACAAGCCCAAGACCGTCGATTTCGGGCCCACGATCGTTTACGACGCCGAGCGCTGCATCGTTTGCACCCGCTGCGTGCGCTTTTGCGAAGAAGTCGTCAAAGATCCTGTCTTGGACAAGCGCGAGCGCGGCAACCTGGGCGAGATCGTGCTGGCCCCCGGCCGCTTGCTCGATCACGACTACACCTTGATGACCGAGTACGTCTGCCCGGTAGGTGCGCTCACGGCCAAGGACTTCCGCTTCAAGGCGCGCGTGTGGTTCTTGCGCAGCGTGCGCTCGGTTTGCCAGGGCTGCGCGACCGGCTGCAGCTCTTTCACCGACTACGATCCGCGCAATCAGACCGTGTATCGCCACCGGCCGCGCGAGAACATGCAGGTGAACAAGTACTGGATGTGCGACGAGGGCATGCTCGACTACCGACGCGTTCACGAAGATCGCGTGCTCAGTGCCCGCATCGGTGGTTCGACGACAACGCCCGAGGCTGCTTTGGTCGCCGCTGCCAAGGCGCTCGCAGCCGCGGAATCGGGCAAGACTGCGCTCTTGCTGAGCGCTCTTCACTCGAACGAGGACAACTACGCGCTTCTGGAACTCGGTCGTCAGCTCGGTATCGAGTCCGTGTTCCTGGCTGGAAAGCCTGCCGGAAAGGGTGATGACATCCTGCGCAGCACGGACAAGAACCCGAACCGCGCGGGCGTATTGCTTCTGCTGGGCGACAAGCCACCAGGCGACATCGCGGCGCTCGCGGCGGCCATCGACGGCGGCAAGGTGACCACCGTGCTTGGCGTAGGTTCGGACATCGAAGACCCGGCGTTCGCCTCCAGCCTGGCCAAGGCCAAGCTGATAGCTCTTGTCACGCACGAGGGTCCCGTCTCGCAGGCTGCGCACGTCGTCCTGCCTGCCTCGAGCTGGGCGGAGGCCGAAGGCACGTTCGTCAACGGCAAGGGCATGAGCCAGGTCAGCGAAAAGGCCATTGCCACGCAGGGTAGCTCGGAGCCGGCCTGGCGCTGGGCCATCTCACTCGCAGAGCGCCTGGGTAAAGCCCTGCCGTTCAAGAAGGCCAAAGAAGTCAAAGCCGCCTCTCTCGTGCAGGGTGCATCGTCCGGAGTTCAAGCGTGAAAGAAGTGCAAGAATTTCTCCACAGCTCGGCGTTCCTTCTGCCGTTGCTCGGCTTCGCGAAGGCATTGGCCGCGGGCATGTTCGGCCTCAACGTCGGCGTTGTCCTGACTTGGGTCGAGCGGCGCATGCGCGGCATGATTCAGGACAGCCTCGGTCCGAATCGCGCCGCCATTCCGCTGCCCGGCAAGATTGCCGCAGGCGTGGCGACGGGTCCGGCGCTGTTGTTGGCCGGTTTGGTCGGCTTTGCCGTGTACAGCTGGTGGGGCGATGTCCCCGCCTACGAGAGCTACGGGATGCTCTTTCTCCAAGCGGGCATCTTCTTGGGCTGGATGACCACCGCGCTCATAGCGCGCGTCGTGGCTGTGAAGGGTCCGTCCAATGAAGTCGAAAAGACGATTGGTGACCTCGGTGGTCCGCGTACGATCGTATATTTCGGCTTGGGCTTGCAGGTGCTGTTCGCCCTGTTGCCTAGTTTTCTGGTTGGGCTTGGCTTTCTGACGGCACTCACCGCCAGCCAAATGGTGTTCGGCGGCGGCGCCGCCATCCTGATCTTCGCCCTGCTCGCCGGCGCGGGGCACGTCGGAAGCAGCATGGCCAAGGAGAAGACTGTGCGCATCACGCTGCTTGGCTTGCTCCACCCGGCAGCCGACGGTCTGAAGACCGCCTTCAAGGCCGACTTCATTCCGCCGAACGGCGACCGCCTGCTCTTCAACCTGGCGCCTTGGATCAGTTCGTTTGCGACCATCGTCGTGATCGGCGTGGTGCCTTTCGGACCCGCGCTGTGCTTCGGTCGCGACAAAGCGGGTGACATCGACTTCGGTCGCTTTCAGGGCATCGAAGCAGTGGGTCACATGTGCCGCTCCGAGCGCTTCTCGCTCCAAGTGGCCGACCTGAACGTCGGCATCCTCTACTTTTTTGCCCTCGGTGGCGTCGGCATCGTGGGCGCTGCGTTGGCCGGTTGGGCCAGCGACAACAAGTTCAGCTTGCTTGGCGGTTTGCGCGCGGCCAGTCAGATGATTTCGTACGAAGTCACGCTGGGCCTCACCGTTGTCGGTGCACTGATGGTGTATGGCACCGTTCGCGTCGACGAAATGGTTCTGTGGCAGGCCGAGAACGCCTGGGGCATCTTCGTCCAGCCCTTGGCGTTCTTCTTGTTCATCACGGCCGCCATCGCCGAGACCAAGCGAGTACCCTTCGATATTCCAGAAGGCGAGAGCGAGATCGTGGCTGGCTACTTCACCGAGTACGCGGGCATGAAGTTCGCGATGTTCTTCTTCTCCGAGTTCATCTCGGTCGTGGGTTCGAGCGCGCTCATGGCGTCGCTGTTCTTTGGCGGCTGGCACCTGCCATTCTTCACCGCTAGCGGCATCCACATGCAGCTCGGCGAAACGGTGCTTTACGCGACCAAGCTGGAGCCGGCGACGCTCGTCCTGATCGGGGTGCTGACCTTCATCGGCAAGACGATCGCTCTGTGCTTGCTGCAGGTGCTCATACGCTGGACGTTGCCGCGCTTCCGCTATGATCAGCTGATGCGTCTCGGCTGGCGCAAGCTGCTGCCGGCTTCGCTCGTCAACGTCATGGTGACGGCCGTCGTCATCTTGGCCATCAACACCGGTAGCGCTGATCTTCAGGCTGGAGCCGCCTTTGCCGCCCAACTCAGCATGCTGCTGCTCAGCGCGCTGGGTCTGGCTGCACCCATCGCGCTCTTGTTGTTCCTGCTCGCGCCCGTTCACAAGCAGCGCTTGGTCGTCAATTCGGCGGCCCGCTACACGGCGTCGCTTGGCGGCACGCGCGAAACCAAGTTGGAGGCCTGACCGTCATGAGCGCCGAAACTACCCCCGTGAACAAGACCCTCACCGCAGGCCTCGGTCCGCGCAACGTACAAGGCAGCCCGATCGAGCGTCCCATACGCACTGCTGCCGTCCAGAGCTACATCCCGGAGTTGGTCAAGGGACTCGGTCAGACCATGGGCTACATGTTCCGCAACACCAAGGACCTGGTCCTGGGTACGCGTAACGATCCCGTGCTCGAATCGATCTCGGACGGCACCAACACCATCAGCTATCCCGAGCAGAAGCGTCCGTACCCCGAGCGCTTCCGCGGTGTGCACCGCTTGACCCATCGCGAAGACGGCTCACCTCGCTGCGTGGCTTGCCTGTGCTGCTCGACGGCGTGCCCTGCTCAGTGCATCCACATCGAGGCCGGCGATTACTCGGGTCAAACGGGCCTCGACGCCCACGGCGAGGGCCAGCAACCCACGCGTCGCGGCTATGAGAAGTACCCCAAGAAGTTCGTGATCGACGAGCTGCGCTGCATCTTTTGCGGCTACTGCGTGGAGGCTTGCCCTTGCGACGCCATCCGCATGGATACGGGCATCCACCCTTCGCCGTACGACTCCCGAGATCAGTTCATCTACGGCAAGGATTTGCTCATGAGCATTCCGGGTCGCCATGGTGAGCACGAGACCGAAAATCCCCGCGTCGAGCCCGGCGAGGCGGACCACCCCGGTGTGGATCGCGATCACGCGCACTGACGGAGCCCGTGGCCACAGCGTCAGGTGAGGTGAGGTACGAGCCCGTGATTGGGCTCGAGATCCACGCGCAGCTGCCCACGAACAGCAAGCTGTTCTGCGGTTGCTCGACTGATTTCGGTCAGGAAGCCAACACGCACGTCTGCCCGGTGTGTCTGGGGTTGCCGGGATCGCTACCTGTGATCAACGAACAAGCCGTGACGTTCGCGGTGCGCGCAGCCTTGGCGCTCGAGCTGACGATTCACGAAAGAAGCGTTTTTGCGCGCAAAAATTACTTCTATCCGGATTTGCCCAAGGGCTACCAAATCAGCCAGTTCGAGCGCCCGTACAGCGAGCACGGTCGCCTGGAGTTCGAGGTCGACGGCGAGAAGAAGGTGGCCGGCATCACCCGCATCCACATGGAAGAGGATGCTGGCAAGAATGTGCATGGCGTCGGCGGTGATTCGGCCGTCGACTTGAACCGCGCAGGTACTCCGCTGGTCGAGATCGTGGGTGATCCCGATTTGCGTTCGAGCACCGAAGCGGTGGCTTACATGCGAGCGGTGCGCGAGATTTTACTGTTTATCGGCGTCAACGACGGCAACCTGGAAGAAGGTAGCTTTCGTTGCGACGCCAACGTCTCGATTCGTCCCGTCGGCCAAGAAAAGTTCGGCTCGCGCGTCGAGCTGAAGAACATCAACTCCTTTCGCTTCGTGCAAAAGGCGATCGACATCGAGATCGCGCGTCAGACCAAGATCCTCAACGACGGCGGCGTCGTGAAACAAGAAACGCGAGGTTTTGACGCCGAACGGGGTCGCACCTATTCGCTGCGTTCGAAAGAGGATGCGCACGACTACCGCTATTTTCCCGATCCGGATTTGCCGCCGCTCGTACTCGACGCCGCGCTGATCGAGCGTGAGCGCAGTACCCTGGGCGAGTTGCCGGCCGCCGTGCGCCGACGTTGGGTGGGTGAGGGCTTGAGCGAAGCGACGGCAGTGACGCTCACCGCCCATCCGGGCATCACCCAATTCGTCGAGCAGACGCGCGCGCTCTACCCGGCTGTGTCGCTCTCACGCATCGCGAATTTCGTGCAGACGGAAGTGCTACGTGGTGCGAGTACGCGCGGCCTCACGGCGACGTTCACCGTAGCTCCAGCGCAGCTTGGCGAGCTGCTCGAACTGGGCGAGCAGGGCAAGATCAGCGGCAAGCAGGTCAAAGAGGTGTTCGGGGCACTCGAGGGTACGGCGAAGGCGCCGAGTGAGATCGTCGCCGACCGGGGCATGGAAGTTGTGAGCGACACCAGCGCGCTCGAGTTGCTCCTCGTTGAGCTGATTGCCAAAAATCCGAAGCAGGCCGAGGGCCTCCGGGCGGGACGCCAGCAGTTGGCCGGCTTTTTCGTCGGTCAAGTCATGAAGTCGACGGGTGGCTCGGCCGATCCGAAGGTCGTGACCGATCTGCTCGAGCGGCTGCTCACGCCCTGAGGCGCTTTCGATTGGCGCGTCGGGCGCTCTGCTCCTAGATTCCCTGCGTGTCCGACTCCGTGATCCCAGTCGACCCATCCCACGCCGTGGAAGCGCCGCGTCGCATCCAGCGACTCGATGTGGTTCATCAAGATCAGAAGCCGAGCTGGCTCAAGGTCAAGGCACCGGGAGGCGAGAAATACGCCGAGCTCAAGCAGACGTTGCGCAAACTCGATCTGTACACGGTCTGCGAAGAGGCACGCTGCCCCAACATGGGTGAGTGCTGGTCGCAGGGCACCGCCACCGTCATGCTGCTGGGCCACACCTGCACGCGCGGCTGCCGTTTTTGCGCGGTGACCACCGGCAACCCGCGCGGCTTCGTCGATCCGCGCGAGCCCGATCACGTCGCGACGGCTATCTCCAAGGGCGGACTCAAGTACGTGGTGCTCACCATGGTCGACCGCGACGACTTGCTCGACGGTGGCGCGGCGCACATGGCCAAGACCGTCACCAACCTACACAAGCTCCAGCCCGATCTGTTGGTCGAGACGCTGGTCGGTGATTTTGGTGGGCGGCGACGCGATATCCAAACGATGATCGACTCGGCACCTGACGTGTTCGCGCACAACATCGAGGTGCCGCGTCGACTGACCCCGTTCATTCGCGACCAGCGCTGCGACTACGATCTTTCGCTGGGCGTACTTTCCAAGGCCAAACAGCATGCGCCCGAGCGTTTCGTGAAGAGCTCAATCATGGTCGGCATGGGCGAGACCGACGAAGAAGTGATCGAGACCATGCGCGACCTGAAGTCCGCCGGTGTCGACATCGTCACGCTGGGTCAGTACCTGCGGCCCACGGCCAAGCATGCCGCCGTCGCGCGCTTCGTCACGCCCGACACCTTCGACGAGTACCGTCGCTTGGGGGAGGGGATGGGTTTCGAATTCGTGGCTTCGGGGCCGCTCGTCCGTTCGAGCTACCATGCGGCCGAGGGCTTCGTGGCGGCGCGCGTCCGGGGTGGACGGGCCGCAATTCCCGAGCGACCGGACGGCCCCGCTACCGAGGCGCGGCCCCCCCAACTCATTCCGCTCAGCGGACTCGTTCGGCGCGCCGGTGCGTAGCCGTATTCCCGTCGCCGCCTTCGACTGACGTCCGTGTCATCGGGGTTCCAAATGCGAAGGCTTTGACTACGCTGTCGGTCCCCGAGCTGCGGCTCGCTCGGAAGCTTCTTCCCGATGAACGCCCACAATCACGCCCTGGGACCCTATCCGGTCCAGAGAGTTCTCCGCGACGACGGCACTCTCGACCCGGCGCTCGATCCCGGCCTCGGCATCGACGAGGTCGTGCACATCTACAAGAGCCTCGTGCAGACGCGGACTCTCGACAAGCGCATGACCGCGCTTCAGCGCCAGGGCCGCATTGGCTTTCACGTCGGCTCGCTCGGCGAGGAAGCCGCAATCCTCGGCGCCACCTATGCAGTGCGCGAGACCGATTGGATTTTCCCGTGCTACCGCGAGTTCGGCTCAGCCTTGATGCGCGGACTCAGCCTACAAAAGTTGGTCGACAACATGTTCGGCAATGAGAACGATACGGTCAAAGGTCGGCAGATGCCCGACCACTACACCTGTCGCGAAAAGTGCTGGGGCTCGATCAGTTCGCCCGTCGGCACGCAAATCACCCAGGGCGTTGGGTTCGCCTGGGCAGCCAAGATCGACGGCAAGAACCAAGCGACTCTGATTTTCTTTGGTGACGGCGCCACCAGCACGCCCGAGTTCCACAGCGGCATGAACATGGCTGCCGTGTTCAAGGTACCCAGCATCTTCTTTTGCCGCAACAACGGCTGGGCCATCAGTGTGCCCACGGACCGACAGACCGCGTCCGAGACTTTCGCGCAAAAAGCCGAGGCCTACGGCATGCCCGGCGTTCGTGTCGACGGGAACGATCTTTTCGCAGTCATCGCCGTCACCCGCCAAGCGGTACAGCGCGCTGAGCGCGGCGAGGGGCCGACGCTGATCGAGGCGCTCACCTATCGCATGGGGGCGCACTCGACCAGTGACGATCCCGATCGCTACCGCGACAACCAAGAGCTCGAGCCTTGGGCCGCTCTGGATCCGCTGGAGCGCGTTCGCCGTTACTTGGTGGCTCACCAAGCCTGGGACAGTGGCGCCGAACAAAGCTTCATCGAGGAAGTGGAGAGTCGTTTCAAGCGAGCCGTGGCCATCGCCGAGGCGACCGCGCCGCCCTCGCTGGAGAGCATGTTCGACGACGTCTACCAGAGTTTGCCGTGGAATTTGGTCGAGCAGAAGAAAGAGCTGCTCGAGGGGCCCAGGGCGCCCAAGTCGCATTGAGTCGAGAGATCCCACCATGCCTCAGATGAACATGGTCCAAGCCATCAACGATGCGCTGCGCGTCGCGATGCGTCGCGACAAGCGCGTGGTGCTCTTGGGCGAAGACGTGGGCAAGGTTGGTGGCGTGTTTCGCGTCACTGCCGGCTTGCAGCAGGAGTTCGGCGAAGAGCGAGTGATCGACACGCCGCTCACCGAGAACGGCATCATCGGAGCGGCCATCGGCATGGCCATGTACGGCCTAGTGCCGGTACCGGAGATCCAGTTCGCTGACTACATTTGGCCCGCTTACGAGCAAATCGTGAACGAGCTGTCGAAGTATCGTTACCGCTCGGGCGGCGAGTACAGCGCCGGTCTCGTCATTCGCACGCCTGTCGGCGGCGGCATTCGCGGTGGCCACTATCACTCGCAGCATCCCGAGGCGCACTTCATCTGCATCCCGGGCATCAAGGTGGTCATCCCCTCCAACGCGCACGACGCAAAGGGCCTGTTGCTCGCGGCCATCGACGATCCCGATCCGGTCATCTTCTTCGAGCCCAAACGCGTCTATCGCGCGGCCAAGGGTGAGGTGCCCGAGGGCGAGTATACGGTTCCGCTCGGCGTCGCCCACATCGCGCGTCCTGGCAAGGACGTAACGGTCCTCGCCTACGGCGCGATGCTGTACGAAGCGCTCGATGCGGCCGCCAAGGCCAAGAAAGAAGGCGTCGAGTGCGAAGTGATCGATCTGCGCACCCTGTGGCCGGTCGACATCGAAACCATCGTCGAGAGCGTCAAGAAAACGGGCCGCGTGGTCGTGGTGCACGAGGCATCACGCACCGGCGGTTTCGCTTCCGAGCTGATTACCCTGGTGGTGGAGAAGGCCTTTTACCATCTGCTGGCGCCGCCCGTGCGCGTCACTGGGTTTGACACGCCTTTCCCGTACACGCTGGAGGCCGAGTATATGCCGCTTTCACACCGGATCCTGCCCGCCGTGCTCACGGCCGCGCGAACCAGTTGATCTGAGACCTCTTTTTCGCGAAACACAGCTTTCGTAAAAGCCCGATACCGAGCGCGATTGGCTCCCAACCGAGTAGTTCATCCTATGTCCAAGTTCGAGTTCAAGCTGCCGGATATCGGCGAAGGTGTGACCGAGGGCGAGATCGTCAGTTGGCTGGTCGCCGTGGGCGATCAAGTGACCGAGGACCAAGAAATGGTCGAGGTCATGACCGACAAGGCGACGGTGACGATTGGTGCTCCCAAGGCAGGCACAATCACGGAGCTGCGTGGCGCCATCGGCGACGTCATTCCGGTCGGTGACACCTTGGTCGTGTTCGACGTCGGTGGTGGTGGCGCTGCCGCTCCGCAGGCGGAGAAGAAGGATGTTGCTGCCAGTGCGGTCGGCGACATCAAAGAGGACCTTCCGGGCACCTCCGAGGTGCAGCAGAAGCAGGCCCCCAAACCCGCGGCGGCGCCCGCGGCGGCGCCCGCGGCGGCGGCGGCAGCGACCACGAACGAACAGCCTTTGGCTGCACCCGCGACGCGCAAGCTGGCGCGTGAACTCGGCGTCGATTTGCGCGAAGTGCCGGGCAGTGGCTCCGCCGGTCGCATTACTCGCGAGGACGTCGAAGGCCATGCAGGGGGCCAAAAAGCGGCCGCTTCGGCTGCCAAGCCCGCTTCCGCCCCGGCGCCCCAGGCGCTCCCCGTCAGCGCTCCTCCGCGTGCCGCTCAGGACACGCGCACTCCGATTCGAGGCCTGCGCAAACGCATCTACGAGAACATGGCCCGCTCCAAGCGGACCGCGGCACACTTTACCTACGCCGACGAGGTCGAGTGCAGCAAGTTGGTCGAGCTGCGGAGCCGCACCAAGGGTTACGGCGACGAAGCCGGCGTGAAACTGACGTTCTTGCCGTTCATCGTCAAGGCCGTCGTTTCGGCGCTGCGCAAGAACCCAGCGCTCAACACCTGGGTCGACGACACGACTATGGAAATCGTCCAGAAGGGTACGATTGACATCGGCATCGCTACTGCAACCGATGCGGGCCTGATGGTCCCGGTCGTGCGTAACGCCGACCGACTGAGCATCATCGAGACGGCGCGCGAGATCGATCGCCTCGCCATCGACGCCCGCAACGGCAAGACGCGCCCGGAGGACGTCGGCGGTTCGACCTTCACGATTACCTCACTGGGCAAGCTGGGCGGCTTGTTCGCGACGCCGGTCGTCAACTATCCCGAGGTCGCCATCCTGGGTGTTCATGAGATGAAGAGGAAGCCGATCGTCGTCGGCGACGAAATCAAGATCGGGCACGTCATGGTGCTCAGTTTGTCCTTCGACCATCGCATCATCGACGGCCACATCGGCGCGGCTTTCGCTCAAGACGTGATTCGTCTGCTTCACGAGCCCGACCGTCTTTTGGTCGAGATGGCCTGACCCGATTTCGGTCGCGCCTTTCCCTGCAGCTGCGACGCTGCGTCGGCTCAGCGGGGAAGAACAGGAGCGACCCGAACGTTTTCCACTCTCGTGCGGTGCTGACCGCACGAGAGTTTCGTTTTTGACCGTTCGATGCAGAAAACAGCGCGGTGACGAGGTGGGTTCCGAAACCACACAAGGTGCACACCTGCTCCCTATCTGCTCGCTCCTATTCAAGCCCGGTTGTTGTCTGGAATTAGCGGGGGCGCCTTGTTCCCCCCAACACGACCGCTCGGCCGGTCCCGGAACGCTGATGAGAAGATCCCTCGCATTTGCAGCCTTGTCCTGGGCTTTGACGATGACGTCCTTCGCTGCGGCGCAGGAGGCCGCACCAAACGCCGAAGACGTGAAGCAGGCGGCCGCGGCGTTCGACAAAGGACGCGACTCGTACAGGCTCGAGAACTACGGCGAAGCAGCCGAGCAGTTCGAGGCCGCGGACGGGTTCGCTCACAGCGCAGCGGCGCTTCGTCTGGCCATGTTGGCCCGCAAGGCGGCGGGTCAGATGGATCGCGCTGCGACACATGCGGCGCTCGGTCTCGAACTCTATCCCGACGACGCTACGCTGGCCAAAGAGGCACAGGCTCTGCTGGACGAGCAGGCGAGTCAGCTGGGCAAGCTGAGCGTGAGCTGCGACGAAAGTTGCGATCTGTTGCTCGACAACAAGATTGTTCACGGCCAAAGCGCCACGAATCGCACGCTCTACGTCATGCCCGGTTCGCATACGTTGCGCGCTGCTTGGTCGCAAAATCGCAATCGCAGCGAGAAGGTCAAGCTCGAAGCTGGAGGCACCGCCAGCGCGATATTCGTCGCCCCGCCTGTTCCGACGACGCCCGTGGCCGAGCCCGAGGCGACGCCCGGCGACACATCGCCCGAAGCCGAAGAGAAAAAGGGCGGTTGGTCGCCTGCCGTCTTCTGGACGGGTGCCGGTGTGACCGTCGCCGGCGCTGCCGCTTCCACATTCTTGGGCATCCGCGCCATCAACGAGCCGGGCCGCCAGGCCGTGATCGATGGTTGCAGTAGTACCGACTGCGACCTGTATCGGCAGGGCGTGCAGAACCAGACCATCGCTACGGTGGCCATCGGAGCGACTGCCGCGGTCGGCGTGTTCACGATCATCACGGGGATCTGGTTCACCGATTGGTCAGGCGACGATTCCTCGGCGGATGCCGCGCAAAGCGCGTACACCCGCCGCTCTTTCACCCTGCGGCCCACGTTCTCCATCGGTGATGGTGCTACCGTGGGCGCCACCGGAACCTTCTGATCGGAGCTGTGGGTGGCTGCCAAGCTGCTGGATGTACACACGACGGGCCGTCAGTTCGTCGACCGCTATGAGCTGATCGGCGAAATCGCGTCCGGCGGTATGGCGACCGTGTACCTGGGGCGACTCACGGGTGTGGGTGGCTTCCAGCGCTTGTTTGCCATCAAGCGCCTGCACCCGCACCTCGCCGGCGACAAAGAGTTCGTCGAGGTGTTCCTCGACGAGGCGCGTCTTGCTGCCGGTATCCATCACCCGCATGTCGTGCCCATCCTCGAAGTGGGTGCCAGTCCTGGCGGCTACTACCTGGTGATGGAGTACATCGAGGGCGAGACCTTCGCGCGCTTGTTGGCGCGTGCAGCCGCCCAGAAGCAGCCCATTCCACCACGGGTGGTCATCCGTATCGGCCTCGACATGTTGGCCGGGTTGCACGCAGCGCACGAGCTGAAAGACGAGACGGGGCAGCTGGCAGGCGTCGTGCATCGCGACGTTTCGCCCCAGAACGTGTTGGTCGGCGTCGACGGCGTGACGCGGATCACTGACTTTGGCGTGGCGCGGGCGGCTGCGCGCTTGACCGCCACGCGCGTGGGTCAGCTCAAAGGCAAAATCGCCTACATGGCGCCCGAGCAAGCGCGAGGCGAAGAAGACATCGACCGTCGCGCCGACGTTTTCGCATCTGGCATCGTCATCTGGGAAGGCCTAGCGCATCGACGCTTGTTCAAGGCCGAGAACGAAGCCGGCACGCTGTCACGCGTCATCAACGAGCCGATCCCGCAATTGGCCGATTCTGCGCCCGGCATTCCACGTGCGGTTGCCGACGTGGTCATGCGAGCGCTATCGCGGGATCTGGACGTGCGCTACGCCACCTGCGCCGAGTTCGGTGATGCGCTCGAGCGCGCGGCGCTGGTGAACGGTCTCTCGGCCACCAGTCGCGACATGCAGGCCTACCTGAGCCACACCATGGGTCCCGAGATCCAGGAGCAGCGCGACGCTTTGCGTGCGTGGGTGGCGCGGACAGAAGGCGATTTGGGCGCGCCCGTGCGTCAACTCGTCACGCCGTCGTATGGTCGGACCATGGCGGCTTTGGCTACAGAGGCCAGCCAGTCTTTGCCTGGCCCCTACCGCCCCAAGCGCTGGGGCGCGCGCCTGGGCCTTCTGGCTTTGCTCGTCGCCGCGGGCGCCGCCAGTTTCGTGGCTTACAAGAATTTCGCGCGGGGCCCCGAGCCAGCGCTCGTGGTGCCCGCGGCTCCACCGATCGCAGTGCCCAGCACTGCGGATAAGGTTCCTCCGGTAGCCGAGCTAGCTCCAAGCTCCGTGGACTCCAGCGATCTCCCTTCTGGCCCGGATGACGTCACCGATGTCAGCCCCGTTCCTCCCAGACCGCGTGCAGGGCCTGCCAAAAAGCCGGTCGAGCCAGCACCGGAGAAGCCTCCAGCCGACAAGCCGCCCAAGCCGCCGCCCAAGAAGCCTGATCCCCTCGACGCCTTGAATACCAACCCGTACCGCTGAGCGGGCAATGATGCGGGCGAGC
Source organism: Polyangiales bacterium (assembly GCA_038324055.1). Taxonomy (GTDB): domain Bacteria; phylum Myxococcota_A; class Polyangia; order Polyangiales; family Polyangiaceae; genus NIC37A-2. The sequence continues at coordinate 17,483 of JBBQHO010000069.1, forward strand.
CCGCTGGCTGGTTGTTTGTTCAGTCAACGTGCGTTGACAGCCCAGGGGCACCCTGCTACCTGACGCGCCCCGCGTGAGGTGGCTTTCGAGCCGAGCTGGCCGAGCAAAGCTAGCTTTACCGGCGGGATCGAAGGACCCCTGTGGCCGTCAAGAGAGTCTGCTTATTCACTGGAAACGCCAATCCCGCCCTCGCGGCGGACATTGCGCGCGAGCTGGATACGCCGCTCGGTGAAGCCCGGGTTTCGCGCTTTAGCGACGGCGAGACCTTCTGTGAAATTCGCGAGAATGTGCGCGGGCTCGACGCCTACGTCCTCCAGCCGACCTCGTCGCCGGTCAACGACAACTTGATGGAGCTGTTGATCATGTGCGACGCGTTGCGACGTGCGTCGGCAGCCTCGATCACCGCAGTGATTCCTTACTACGGCTACGCCCGCCAAGATCGCAAAGTAGCGCCGCGCACGCCCATCACCTCGAAGCTGGTCGCCGACTTGCTCGTGGCATCGGGCGTCGATCGCGTGGTCTCGGTCGACTTGCACGCCGGGCAGATCCAAGGGTTCTTCAACATCCCCTTCGATCATCTCTATGCGCTGCCGGTATTCTTGAGCGACTACCTGAAGGCTCGCTACGGCGAAGAAGCCGTGTTCGTTTCGCCAGACGCTGGCGGCGTGGAACGTACCCGCGCCTACTCCAAGCGCGTCGGGGCGCAGCTGGCCATCATCGACAAGCGTCGTGAGCGCGCCAATGTGAGCGAAGTCATGCACCTGATTGGCGACGTCCAGGACCGCGAGTGCATCATCGTCGACGACATGATCGATACTGCTGGCACCCTCTGCAACGCAGCACGTGCGGTCATGGATCGCGGCGCCAAGAGCGTGGTGGCGGTGGCCACCCATGGCATCTTGAGCGGTCCCGCCGTCCAGCGCATCGCGGAGTCCCCGCTGTCCGAGGTGATCGTCACCAATTCGATCGCCCCAAGCCCCGAGGCTGCGGCCTGTTCCAAGATCAAGTTTCTGTCCATCGCCCGGCTGCTCGCCGAGGCCATCCGCCGAATCCACAACAGCGATTCGGTCAGCTCGCTTTTTGTTTGAGTGGTGGTAAAGCCCGCCCGCGTAGTTCAAGAGGAGTATCCAGTCATGCAGCTCAATAAGGTTTCTGCCACCACCCGTACGACCAGTGGCAAG
>JBBQHO010000070.1:0-18623 GCA_038324055.1 Polyangiales bacterium
CCTACGAACATGCAGTTGCTTTCTTTAGGAGCCCTTTTGAGGCATCCCAAAAGCTACGGGGGTCGGCCCGATGGACCCGCTGGGGCCCTCTCGGGTAGCCTGCGGCGCATGAAACTCCGCACCCGAACCATCGAACGTCTCCGGGATGCCTTGCTCAAGAGTGGCCGCAGGCCGAGCGCCGTTGCCTCTTCGGCCTACGAGACGCTGGCTCGTCAGGGCCTACTGTCCGACGACGAGAAGGCAGCTGTCGCGCGGGTCGACGCCGTCGCCGAAACGATGTTCTTGATGATGGCGGCCGACGAGATGGTGTCGGAGAGCGAAGTTTCAGCTGTCCGTGGAGCGATTCGGGGCCTGACCGGCGAGATCCTCGGTGACGGTGTCATCAAGGTCATGATCGAAGGCTACGCTCTGCGGCTCAAGAATCAGGGGCGCGAAACGCGCCTGCGCGCCATTGCGGCCTCGATGGCCAAGGACACGGACGAGGCCGCCTCGGCGTTCGCGTTGGCAGCTGCAGTCGCCTTGGCCGATAACGAAATCGCCGACGCCGAAAACGCCTTCCTCCAGGAGCTGGCCGGCTGGTTTGGCTTCGACGAAACCCGCGCCACCTCCATCTTGGATCAGCTGGCTCGCGATCAGCAGGACTGAACGGGCACTCGCTGACCCGCTCGACCGCTTGCGGGCGACGTGGTTAGCTTCGGGCCGTGAAAATCGCTGTCATTGGGTCCGGATACGTGGGTCTTGTCGCGGGGGCATGCTTCGCAGACTCGGGAACCACTGTCGTCTGCGTCGATCGCGACGAGCGCAAACTGCGCCTGCTCGAAAAGGGCGAAGTACCCTTCTATGAGCCGCGGCTGGGGGACATCGTCAAGAAGAACTGGCCCGAGCGACTGACCTTCAGCTCCGATCTCGCTCCGTCAATTCGCGGCGCCCAGGCAATTTTCATCGCCGTAGGTACGCCGCCTCAAGAGGACGGCAGCGCCGATTTGAGCCACGTTCTCGGCGTCGCCGAACAGGTGGCGCGGCTCGCGGAGCACGACATCGTGCTGGTGACCAAGAGCACGGTGCCGGTCGGCACCAACCGCAAAGTGCTGGAGACGGCAAGCGCCCACACCAAGTTCAAGGTCTCGGTCGTCTCCAACCCGGAGTTCTTGAAGGAAGGCGACGCCGTGAACGACTTCATGAAACCCGATCGCATCGTGATCGGCACGCACGACGACCGCGCTTTCGAGATCATGTCTCGCCTCTATGCGCCTTTCAATCGTCAGCAGAACCGGGTGATTCGCATGAGCCCCGAGAGCGCCGAGATCGTGAAGTACGCGGCCAACTCGCTACTGGCTGCCAAGATTTCATTCATGAATGAGATCGCCCAAGTGTGTGACGCGACCGGCGGCGACGTCGAAGACGTGCGCATCGGCATGGGCAGCGACAAGCGCATTGGCATGCACTTTCTCTACGCCGGCCTAGGCTTTGGTGGCAGCTGTTTTCCGAAGGACCTGCGCGCCTTGGTCGATACCGGTTCTCGGCTCGGCATCGACATGGCTATCAGCCGTGCGGCGACTGCGACCAACCAGGTTCCGGTGCAGGTGCTGCTGGCCAACATGGAGCGCGATCTGGGTGGCCTGGCTGGCAAGACCATCGCTATCTGGGGTCTGGCCTTCAAACCGGGGACCGACGACGTACGCGAAGCGCCCGCTTTGGCCATCATCGCCGAGCTGAAGAAGCGCGGCGCCCGGGTGCGCGCCTCCGATCCACAGGCCCGCGAAACGGCTCTCGAGAGCATGAAAGCTTCAGGCACCGACGACATCGTCACACTGACGCCGCGCCCTTACGAAGCCTGCGAGGGAGCCGACGCTCTGATCATCGCGACCGAGTGGAGCGAGTACCGCAATCCCGATCTGGAGCGCTTGGCCAGCCTGCTCCGTAGCAAGTGGGTTTTCGACGGGCGCAACGTGCTGGTGCCTCAGGCGGCAGGCGAAGCGGGACTCAATTACCGAGGCGTGGGACGTCCGGTCGTCCTGGCTGGAAAATGATCGATACGGCGGGGATCCCGGGCTGCACCACCTGCGGGACCTGCTGCTTCTCACGAACCGAAGACTACTTGCGTGTAGCAGGCGTGGACTACGAGCGTTTGGGCGACGACGCTGTGCGGCTCACCCACTTCTTGGGGAACAAGAGCTACATGCGGCTCGAAGACGGCCACTGCGCCGCCTTGGTGCTCGATGTGACGACCGCCACGTTCCTCTGCTCGGTGTACGAGAATCGCCCTGACGTCTGCCGCTGGCTCGAGCGCGGCTCGGGTCAGTGCCGGGCCGATCTGCACGAGAAAGCCGATCGACCCCTCCTGGCTCTCCGCAAGAAGGCCGCCGAGTCGACGAGCTGAGCCCGTCCGGAGCGAGCGCGCGTGGTGATCTAAAGTCGCTTGCTAGTCCCCAGCGCATCGGGGGCCGGCATCGCGCCTGGAATCTGGGGCGCCGGCATCGCACCCGGAGATGGAGGCGCGACGGGGGCGGCTCCAGCCGGGCTGGCGGGTGCACTGGGCGCCGGGGAGTTCCGTGGGGTGCCGCAATCGCAAGCGCCGAGGCCCGAGCCATCGGCCAAGCACACCTGACCGCCCTGACATCCAGCGGCGCCCACGCAGGCTTGTGAGGCGCCAGGCACACAAGCGCGCGCGCCGCTCGACGCGCCTGGGGCAGGCAAAGGCTCGACCGCAGGCGGCGCCGTCGCTGCGGCCTTGCAGACGGGCTCTTCGATCTTCACCGCGCCGCAGACAACCTCGAGTTCGCCGACAAACAGCACACTTTGGTAGTTGCTCGAGGAGCCACCAATGTGATGCGTGGCATTTTGGCCGCCCAAGATCGTGTAACCCTTGCCCTTGCAGAGGTTGTCGGCGCGCGCAACGCAGTCAGCCATGCCCTTCTCGCACTGAATACGATAGCCGCCGGTCGGCAATTTCGAGGCCTGCACCGAACTGCAGCCAAGCAGCGAAACGACCGTAGCGACTCCGAACGTCCAGGAGAAAAGCGATTTCACCCGCGGAGCTTACACCGTGGCTGGGCGCCGTCGAGCCTGCGAAATCGACCAAGCACGTTGAGACTAGGACAAGCCGCAGCTTCCGAGCGGACGATCAGGCCAAGCGCGCGAGCCGCGCCACCCGCGCCGTGACGTCTTGGTGGAACGCCTCGATGAGGCGAGCCGCAAACGCTCCCGGATCGAGATTCGAGTCGGTGAGCAAGGGCATCAAATCGACGCCGTAGATGAGGCCCTGCGTCTTGTCGACGCCGTGGCTCTCGCTGAACGTCGAGTGGGCCTTGCGACGACCGAGCGCTGCCAAATCGTAGCGCTTGCCGCCCGCAATTTGCGAATCGAACACGCCAAGCAGCGCGGCCTGCAGGTTCTCGTGCCGGGTCACATCCATGACCACCTTGAGGTCGTCGGGAACCCAATCCAAGTCGCGCCAGACCTCGCAGCCGATGACCTGCCGGGGGCGGTGCTCCGGAGCAAGTGCGCGCAATGCAGCGATCGTGCGCAGCACGACGGCGATGTGCGTGTCGTGTTTGTCGCAGAGGTTGTGCGTGTAGACCACCTCGGGACGCGTGGCTTCGAGTACGCGCGTGAGTTCGTTCACGACCAGGGTCTCTGCTGGATCTTTCACGAGCCCACTGGGATGGTCGAGCAGAAATTGCGCGGAAAATTCCCCGACAAACGCCGCCTTTTTCTGCTCGACGCGGCGCACGGCCTTCATCTGCTCGTCCGTGTAGTCGGCGTACTCGAAGTCGCGCGCGCTGCCAGCCCCATCTGTGACGACGACGCCAGAGAAGGCACGACCTGGATGATGAAAGCACTCCAGGATGCCGTGGGTCGCTAGGATCTCGATGTCGTCCTGGTGAGCACAGATCGCCAAGTGCGTGGTGCGCGACAGTGCCTCGGCAACCGGGCGCTGATCCCAAACGTAGATCTCGGAAGTGGGCTGGTGCAGTTTCATGAACGACTTTTGGGAGTGAAACGTGGCGATGGCGTCGAAGATGGCAAAGATGGCAAAGCTCTCAGGCGCGCTTGGGCAAGCTGGCCGCGGCGATCGACTGGCCGACACGACGACTGGCTTCGTCAGGAAGATGCAAGGTCATGCGCTGAGCGAGTTCGGGGGCCTCGAGAGCCAGAACTTCGCGGGCCTTGTCGACGAGCAGCGTTCCGCCCTCGCCGCTCGTGACGCGGCCGAGCAAGAGGACATGCTTGATGTCGTAGAACTCGGCGTAGTGAATGAGCGCGTAGCCCAAAAAGACGCCGATCGACTCGTAAATAGCAGCGATGCGGCGATCGCCGGCCTGGAACATCTGTTGTACGCGCTTGAGCTTTTCGCCGGGCGTAGCCTGGGCGTCCAACTCGATGCCCAGGCGAGGCGCCAGGCGAATCACCGCGTCTTGAGAGAAATATTGGCAGCCGACACCGCGATCGCCTGACCACTCGACGTCCAGACCACCCTCGGGTGAATAGTCGACGGGCGCGAACGCGAGCTCGTTCAGCCAGCCCGTGATCAAGCCTTCGCGGTTTACGTAGCCGACCGCTTCACTGGTTCCCATGGCAATGCCGAGCACAGCGCGATCGTCGAGGCTCATCGCACCAGCTAGTGCCGTGACGTCGCCGTCGTTGGCTACGGAAACCGGGACGTCGCCGAACAAGCGCTTGGGCACGTCGAGGTAAACATTCTTGATGTGCTTCTCGAACTCATCGTCGGGCACCTGGCGAAACAGCGAGGCCACCATGGTGCGATTGTTGACGTAAATTCCCGCCGAACTAATGCCCACAGCGTCAACGCGGGGCAAGTGCTCGGCAGCCAGTCGCAGCGAATGCTCGATGCCTTCGATGTGGTACTTTGGATCGGAATTGACTTTCGGGTGCCAGACGATCTCGGTCGAGAACACCTCTTTGCCGTCGATGATGGCCGCGACTTTGCGATCGCTACCACCGGCGTCGAAGCCGATGCGACAGCCATCCAAGTAGCCACCGGCGGGCACGGGGCTCTCGTTCTCGCGCGGCAGTTCGCTCTCGGACACGTGCAGCACCTCGAACCGCTTCTGCTCGTAGACCTTGGCCATGAACTCGGCGTCGAACGCGCGAACGCCACCGGGCGCGTACTGTAGCGCCAGATGATCGGCGATGTTCTTGGGCCCGGCCACGAACACGCGGAAGCCGCCCTTGGCCCAGAGCAACATCTTGACGATGCGCTCGGCGTAGATGAGGTTGTCCTGCACCTGGGGATGACCCGCCGGCAGTACGGCCGTCTGGAAATGCGCCACCTCGTGGCCGCTCCGCTCGACACCGAACACGAGCTTCTCACCCCCTCCGGCTTCGCGGACCGCCAGGGCGAAGGCTCGATGGCCCAGGGCGCAGGGGCGAAACTCGGGGGCGAGCGGTGCGGGTATCCGAGGGACCTGAAGGAGAAGCGAATCGGCCATTGGTTAGGAAGATAGTCGGCCGAACCGGATGGTCATGCACGAAATTTTTCAATAGATGGCCCTTAATTCTCCGCTTCCACTTCGGGAGAAACCGCCCCCAGCGCCCGAACTGAACGCCCGGCGAGCGCTCGCTGAGCCCAAAAAGAAAGGGCTGCCTCCACGAGCTCAGCTGGGGCCTACCTGGCGGCGGCCGTGCCGGAGCAGCATCGCCTTGAGCTCCTGCACTTTGACCGGCTTGGCCAGGTAGTCGTCCATGCCGGCTTCGAGTGCACGCTCGCGATCGCCCGGCATGGCATTGGCCGTCAGAGCCACGATGGGTGTGCGCTGACCGAGTCCGGCCTCGATCCATCGAATGGCGAGCGCCGCCTCGTATCCGTCCATGCCAGGCATCATGCAGTCCATCAGCACGAGCGCGTAGGCGTGCGTCTGCAACTTGAGCACGGCTTCGCGCCCGTCGGCCGCCGTATCGAAGGCATAGCCGAGCTTCTCGAGCACCTTGGAGACGTACTTGCGATTGATGGCGTTGTCGTCGACGACCAAGACGGGGAGTGCCCACGGCAGATGCTGGGCGGGGACGATCGGGGCATGCCTCAGGTTCAACGAGCGTGTCGATTCCGGTGGGCGCGTGCCAAGCACGGCCGGTTGTGGCAGCGCCGACACCTGACCACGCGCTGCTTGCAATGCGACGTTGAGCAGCGGCAACTGGAAGTGAAAGCAACTACCCTCACCAACCTTGGAGCGTACACCCATCTCGCCGCCCATGAGGCGCACCAGCCTTTGGCAAATGGCCAGACCGAGCCCCGTGCCGCCAAAGCGGCGCGTGGTCGAGGTGTCGGCCTGCGTGAACAGCTGAAAGAGCCTGGGAATCGCGTCTTCCGCGATCCCGATGCCGGTGTCTTCGATCTCGAAGCGCACACCAGAACCCTCCCCCAGCATCTGCACGCGCACGGCGACGCGCCCGAGTGAGGTAAACTTCACGGCATTCGACACCAGATTGTTGAGCACCTGACGAAGCCGCGTTGGGTCTCCGTAGATGCGCTCGGGGACGCCGTCCGCGATCTCGAGCGACAACTCGATGCGCGAGGTGCGCGTGGTTTCGTACTTGAGCAGCACGATGTCGCGGCACAGCTCGTGGAGATCGAACTCGAGTCGCTCGAGCTCGCAGCGCCCGGCCTCGAGCTTGGAGTAGTCGAGGATGTCGTTCAGCAGACTCAGAAGAGCTTCGGCCGAGCGGTACGCCGTCTCGGCGTAGTCCTTCTGCTCGCGACCTAGGTCGGCGTCGAGTAGCAACGACAACATGCCGAGCACTCCATTCATCGGCGTCCGGATCTCGTGACTCATCGTGGCCAGGAACTGCGATTTGAGTTCGTTCTCGCGCGAGGCGGCTTCGGCTTGAACGCGGGCGTTTTGCAGCTGTTCTTCGGCACGGAGCCGTTCGCTGATGTCGCTCACCAACAGGACGAGCCCGTCCTTGCCCTCGGCATCCCGCAAGAGGCTGATGTGCAGCGAGACGGGGATCACGCTACCGTCGACTCGAATCAGCCGGGCTTGTCCGCGCAGTTCGCGACTGAAGTCGACCATGACGTTGAAGCCTGGTGTCGCCTCACCATGGAGCGGCGCCCCTCCCTCGTCGAAGCGCTCGAATTCGAAGTGCGCGACTTCGGAGACGGACTGCCCCGGCTGGATCTCGACGCCCAGCAAATTGCGGGCGGCCGTGTTCGTGAATGACACGCGCAAGTCCGCGTCGAGGTGGATCAGGCCATCGCGCAGAGCCTCGACCATACCGAAGAGGTTGAGCACGAGCGCCCGAAACTCACCGTCGTCCATCGGGTTGAACGCATGCGGCAGCGCGCTGCTGGATGCGCGAGGCGCGAGCGACGGCGTCGGCGCGAGCGAGGAGCGGGGCGGCGAGGTGGGCATGCGGAAGGGAGCTGGCGCCCCCCCCTTCGCAAAACGGCCCGGAGACCGAGAACTTGCGCCTCAGCCGGGCGCCAGGATCAGAGCGCCCAGAGGCGGCAGCTGGAGGCGCAGCGACTGGGGGAAGCCGTGGGCGCCCAGCGCCTCGGTGTGCAGCTCGTGGGCCGTGGGGTAGCCGCTACCACCGAACTCGCCAGCGTCGCTCGACAAGAGTTGGGTGTAGCGCCCCTGGGTGGGTGCACCGATACGGTAGTCCTCGCGCGGTACGGGCGTCAGGTTGAGCACCACGATCACATGCTGCGCGGTCCCAGGCACGCTGCGTTGGTAGACGAGCACGGAGTTGTCGCGATCAGTACAGTCGATCCAAGCGAAGCTCGAGGGTTCGGGATCGCCCTGCCAGAGCTCGGGACGCGCCTGATAGAGGTGGCCTAGCTTGCCGACGTAGTCGAGCAGCGCCCGACGTTCAGCGTGCACGGCCAGATGCCAATCCACCGAACCGTCGACGTCCCATTCGGAGTGCTGACCCAGTTCACCACCCATGAACATGAGCTGCTTGCCGGGACGCGTGGCCTGGTAGGCGTAGAGCAGCTTGAGGTTGGCCACCTTCTGCCAGAAATCACCCGGCATCTTTTCGATCAGCGAGCCTTTGCCGTGGACGACTTCGTCGTGGCTGATCGAGTTGATGAACAGCTCCGTGTACTCGTAGATCATCGCGAAAGTGAGCTGATCTTGGTGATGCTTGCGGTGAATGGGCTCTTTCTGGAAGTAGCCGATCGTGTCGTGCATCCAACCCATGTTCCACTTGAAGTCGAAGCCAAGACCACCTTCGCTGGGCGGCTTGGTGACGCCACCCCAGGCCGTCGACTCCTCGGCGATGGTGAAGGCCCACTTGCACTCCTCGTGCACGGTTGTGTTGAGTTGCCGCAGGAAGCCGACGGCGTCGATGTTCTCGCGTCCGCCGTACTCGTTGGGGACCCATTCGCCGGCCTTGCGGCTGTAGTCGAGGTAGAGCATCGAGGCGACCGCATCGACGCGCAGACCATCGATGTGGAACTCCTTGAGCCAGTAGACGGCGTTGGCGACCAAGAACGCCCGCACCTCGGCGCGACCGTAGTTGAAGATCAGCGTTCCCCAGTCCGGATGCTCGCCGCGTCGTACGTCGTCGTGCTCGTACAGCGCTGTGCCGTCGAAGCGGCGGAGGGAGAAATCGTCCTTGGGGAAATGGGCGGGCACCCAGTCGACGATCACCCCTACGTCATGCTGATGCAGGTAATTGACGAGGTATTTCAGATCGTCCGGACTGCCGTAGCGCGAAGTAGGCGCGAAGTAGCCGGTCACCTGGTAGCCCCACGATGGGTAATAGGCGTGCTCGGCAAGGGGCATGAACTCGACGTGGGTGAAGCCGAGCTTCTTCACGTGCTCGACGAGTCGCGGGCCGATCTCGCGGTACGAGAGCGAGCGGTTACCGTCCTCCGGCACACGAACCCAAGAACCGAGGTGAAGCTCGTAGATGTTGACCGGGCTGCGTTTGATGTCGCGCTTGACGGCCCGAGCGATCCACTCGTCGTCGGACCACTCGAACGATGACTCGTACACAACCGACGCAGTGCCGGGCGGGAGCTCCATGGCCCGTGCGACCGGATCCGTTTTTACGCGTAGCGCGCCGTCCTGAGTCTTGAGCTCGAACTTGTAGAGCACGCCCGCACCGATGCCCGGCACGAAAAGCTCCCAAATGCCGGATGCACCCAAGCTGCGCATCGGCAACAAACGGCCGTCCCAGGCGCAAAATTCACCGACGACGCTGACGCGCCGAGCGTTGGGTGCCCAAACGGCAAAAGCAGTTCCGGCAATGCCGTCGATGACCATCGGACGCGCGCCAAGCACGCCGTAGAGCTGACGGTGGGTTCCCTCACCCAACAGGTAGAGATCCGTCTCGCCCAATGTCGGCGCGAATACGTACGGGTCCCAGAGCTCCCACGTCTGGCCGTCGGCGAAACGGAAACGGAAGCCGTGATTCTTGCCAAGTTCGAAGGGCACGCGCACGCCGAACAAGCCGTTGTTCAACGAGGTCATCTCGAGGTCGGGCGAGCCGGGCACGAGCAATTCGCACGTCTCGGCATCTGGATGAAAGGCGCGCGCAATCTGTCCGGCCGGGCCACCGCCGTGCACGCCCAGGATCGAATGCGGATCGTGATGTTCTCCAAAAAGCAAACGGTCCGTTTCGTCTGGAGAAACGTGCACCAAGAGATCCGCAGCAACAGTCATTCGTTTCCTTCGTAACAGAGCAGCACCAAAGAGTGGGGTGCCACGTTGAGCGTGGTCCCTTTGGGGATGCGATGGGTCGGTTGAGCCGTATTGACGATCTCGTGCCAGTAGCCGCGATCTTTGAGCTCGGGCAGATTCGTAGCACGGGCGCGGTTGCTGCCATTGAGAAACAGCAAAAGCGTCTGGCCAGTGATGTGGCGGCCTCGTTCATCCATGTCGTCGGATGCCGAGCCGTGAATCAACATCCCCAGCATGCTGCTCCGCGGGTCTTTCCAGTCGTCTTCGGTCATTTCTCGACCGTCGGGCCGTACCCAAAGGATGTCCTTGACACCCTTGTCGCTCGTGGGGTCGGCGGCGAAGAATTTGCGCCGCCGGAATACAGGATTGGATCGTGAGATCTGGAAGACTTTCTGCACGAAAGACAGCAGGTCCTTCTGGGCCGGCGTCAGATCCCAATCGATCCAGGTGAGTTCGTTGTCCTGGCAGTAAGCGTTGTTGTTGCCTCGCTGGGTTCGACCGAGTTCGTCGCCGTGTCCGATCATCGGCACGCCCTGACTAAAGGCCAGCGTAGCAAAGAAATTCTTCATCATGCGCTCGCGCATGCGGTTGACCCAAGCCGCGCGGGTCTCGCCTTCGTGACCCCAGTTGCGACTCTCGTTGTGATCGTGACCGTCGCGATTCTCTTCGCCGTTGGCTAGGTTGTGCTTTTGTTCGTAGCTCACCAGATCGCGCAGGCTGTAGCCGTCGTGACAGGTGATGAAGTTGATGCTGGCGTAGGGACCGCGATCGCCCGACTGGAAGATGTCGCTCGAACCGCTGAGGCGAGACGCCAACTCGGGGACCTGACCCTCGTCGCCCTTCCAGAAGCGGCGAATCGAATCGCGGTACCTGCCGTTCCATTCGGTCCAACCCGGCGGAAAACCGCCGAGCCGATAGCCACCTGGCCCCAAATCCCAAGGCTCGGCGATCAGCTTCACCTGGCTGAGCACTGGGTCCTGCTGGACCGTAGCGAGAAAGCGCGAGAAGCCGTCGAACTCGAAAGGATCGCGCGCCAAGGTAGGAGCGAGATCGAAGCGGAAGCCGTCCACGTGCATGTCCGTCACCCAGTGCCGCAAACTGTCCAAGATCAGTTGCAGCGCGCGCGGGTGCAGGACGTTCCAGCTGTTCCCGCAGCCGGTAAAGTCTTGGTAGTAGCGCTCGTTGTGCGGGACGAGCCGGTAGTACGACGCGTTGTCGACCCCGCGGAAGCAGATCGTCGGACCGTTCTCGTTGCCTTCGCCGGTGTGGTTGTAGACCACGTCCAAGATGACTTCGATGCCTTCGCGATGGAAGGCCTTGACCATGGTCTTGAACTCCTCGACCTGCTGCCCACGATTGCCCGTGGCGTAGCGCGGATCGGGGGCAAAAAACCCGAGGCTTTGGTAGCCCCAGTAGTTCGTCAGGTCGAGGTCGCGCAGCCGGCGATCGACCATGAAGTGGTGTACTGGCAAGAGTTCGATGGCCGTGACGCCGAGCGACTTGAGGTGATCGAGAATGGCATCGGAAGCGAGACCCAAATACGTACCGCGCAGGTTGGGCGGCACGTCGGGATGCTTCATTGTCATACCTTTGACGTGCGCCTCGTAGATCAAGCTGTCGCTCCACGGCACGTTGGGGCGACGATCGTTGCCCCACGTGAAGGCCTCGTCGACCACCACGCACTTGGGAACGTAGGGAGCGCTGTCGGCGGGGTTGAACGACAGATCGCGCTCGGGGTGGCCCACCTGGTAGCCGAACAAATCGTCATGCCAGTCGATTTGGCCAGCGATGGCGCGTGCATACGGATCAATCACCACCTTGTGCGGATTGAACCTGTGGCCCCGTTGGGGCGCGTAGGGTCCGTGCACCCGGTAAGCGTAGAGCTGACCCGGGCGGATGTCGGGTGAGTAGCAATGCCAGATGCGGTTCGTGCGCTCCTTGAGCGGGATACGGTGCGTTTCGAGCCCCGGATCGTCGGAATCGTAGAGGCACAGATCCACGCCGGTCGCGTGTTGGGAGAAGAGCGCGAAGTTCACGCCCTCCCCGTCCCAGATAGCTCCGAGCCGCGACGCACTTCCTGGCCAGATTCTCATGACAACGCTCCCACCTTTACACCAAACGGTTCCTCTGCGGAAAGAACCGGCCCAGAGAAGTGACCTCACTCCAAGCGCGAGAGACAATCTGGAAACCAAAAAGGTCCCGGATTGACTCTGGCTGGCCTTCAAGCGCGGTCGATACGGAACAGGTGCCCGACGCGATCACTCGGATCGAGTCGCACGTAGTTGGACGAGCCGCGCCACGAGTAGCTCGTACCGGTGAGCAAATCGTGGACTTGGTAGATTTCATCGTCGCCGATGCCCAGAGCACGAAGCGGCACGTGGACCGTCGTCTCGCGAGCCTCGAAGGGGTTCAACGTCGCTACGATCAACAGGTTGGCCGCCTTCGGATTCGGAGCGAGCTTCAGATAGGCAATCACCTCGTCGTTGTCACTGGGAATGAACTCGAGGTTGGTCAGCTCGGCCAAAGCGGGCTGGCTCTTGCGAATGCGATTGAGCCGCGAGATGTCGCGCTTGATGTTGCCGACGGCGTTGAAATCGCGCGGCCGCAGCTCGTATTTCTCCGAGTCGAGGTACTCCTCGCTGCCCAGGTGCACGGCCGCGCCTTCGCACAGCTCGTAACCCGAGTAGATGCCGTACACCGGGGCCAAGGTGGCGGCCAACAGCGCCCGAATGCGGAAAGCTGGACGTCCGCCGAGCTGCAAATACTCGTGGAGGATGTCCGGCGTGTTGGTGAACAAGTTGGGCCGGTAGTAGTCGCTGACCGGCGCCTGGCTGAGCTCGTTCATGTAGTCGGTGAGCTCGGCCTTCGTGTTCTTCCACGTGTAGTAGGTATAGCTCTGTGTGAAGCCAATCTTGGCTAGACCCTGCATGCGGTTGGGGCGTGTGAACGATTCGGACAAGAACACCACGTCGGGGTAGCGCATCTGCACCTCACGGATGCACCACTCCCAAAAAGACAGCGGCTTGGTGTGGGGATTGTCGACGCGGAAAGTGCGTACGCCGTTCTCGGACCAGAAAAGCAGCGCGTCGCGGGCGGCTTCCCACAAACCTCCAGCCTCGTTGCCCCAGAAATTGAGCGGGTAGATGTCCTCGTACTTCTTGGGAGGATTCTCGGCGTAGCGGATGCTGCCGTCGGGCCTCACGAAGAACCACTCGGGATGCTCCTTCACCCAAGGATGGTCGGGCGAACATTGCAGCGCGAAGTCGAGCGCTATCTCGATGCCGAACTCGCCTGCAGTTTTGACGAACTTGCGGAACTCTTCGAGCGTGCCCAACTCGGGATGGATGGCTGTGTGCCCACCGGCTTCGCCGCCAATCGCCCACGGGCTACCGACGTCGCCGGGTTGGCAAGTCGTGTTGTTGTTCTTGCCCTTGCGGTGCGTCACGCCAATCGGGTGAATGGGCGGCAAGTAGATGACGTCGAAGCCCATGGCTGCGATATCGGGTAGACGCAGCTCCGTGTCGGCAAAGGTGCCGTGACGACCGGGCTCCGTTGCCGTCGAACGAGGGAACAGCTCATACCAGGCCGCAAAGCCAGCCTCCCGTCGATCAACGCGCACTGGATAGGTCATCGACCGACTCACTTCGGCCGTCTCCAGGGGACCGTACATCAGCTCGAGTAGGGTCTTGGAGAATGCGACGCGCCGGCGCGTTTCGTCGCCGACCTTGTCATCGGAGAGCACGCGGGCCGCGTTGAACAGCGGCTCGCGATCCTGCTCGGGCGCCAGCCCAACGCGACGTCGCACCAAAGCCGCGCCCTCGAGGAACTCCGGCCGCACGTCCTGGCCGGCTTCGATGCGCTTCTCGAAATCGCGACGCCAAGTCCGAAAGAGGTCGGGCCACGCCTCGATCACCATCTCCCAATTGCCGACCTGAGCGACCTCGAACGAGCCTGACCAATGATCGGGTTCGAAGGCATATTCGAGAGGATCGGCATGGAAAGACTCCTGACCCACGGGGCGGCTCAGGATGCGCGCCGTGATGAGTTCGTGACCATCCTTGTAGATGGCCGCGCCGACGACGATGCGATCGCCCACCAGCCGCTTGATCGGAAATCGGCCGGCGTCGACCGTAGGTGTAACCTGCTCGATGAGGAGTCGCGGAAAGTAGGAGGTATCCATCGTCTGTCGCTGTGGTCTCGGAAAAAACGCCGGGAGGGGCGCAGTTTTCGACCGCGCTTTCTGATCCGTCAAGGCAACGCCGAGACTCGCCGAGAACACCCAGACGAGAAGATTACGTTCGCTGTCGAGAGACTGCGGCAGGTGTGCGTGCGGGTATCCGCAAAACGAACGGACGCACGCAAAACTCGGGTCAAAGCTCGAGCCATCAGCCACAGTGGCACGGCTACCATGGCTCTTTTACGCAGCTTCTCGATCCTTCTCGGGGTCAGCAGTCTCCTCGTTCCCGCCTGCAGCGGAACGAGCCCATCACCAACCGACAGTGGCAGCGGGGGGAGCACGAGTGGTGATCTGGGCAGCGGCGGGGCACTCAACGGCCAGGGCGGCGAAGGTCCCGGCGAAGGAGACGTCGATCCGCCCAGCGAACCCGTGAGCGATTTCATCGTCGTCGACCAGTTCGGCTACTTGCCGGATGTCGAAAAGATCGCAGTGGTGCGCGATCCGCAAACTGGCTTCGACGCCGATCTGAGCTTCGCGCCCGGCGCGAGCTACCAACTGATCGACGCCAGTACAAAGGCGGTAGTGCTCGAAGCAGCACCCGCTGCTTATCAGGCCGGAGCCGTGCACGATCAAAGCGGCGACAAGACGTGGTGGTTCGATTTTTCGAGCATCACCAAGCCGGGCGTCTACTACCTGCTCGACCCGACCAACTCCGTCCGCTCGGACCTGTTCCGCATCTCCAGCGACGTCTATCGCGACGTGCTCAAGCACGCCGTCCGCTCCTTTCTCTACCAAAGGGCAGGTTTCGCCAAAACGGCTGAGTTTGCTGGCGCCAGCTGGGCGGACGGCGCAAGCCACGTCGCTCCGCTCCAGGACAAAAACGCACGGCTCTACAACGACAGCGGCAACGCAGACACCGAGCGCGATCTATCGGGCGGTTGGTACGACGCCGGCGACTACAACAAGTACACGGCTTGGACGGGCGACTACGTGTCTCTCATGCTGCGCGCCTACCAAGAAAAGCCGGGCGCCTTTGGGGACGACTACGGGTTAACCGACTCGGGCAACGGAGTGGCCGACATCGTGGACGAAGCACGCTTTGGCTTGGAGCACCTGGCGCGCCTTCAAGAGCCGAGCGGGGGCGTGCTATCCATCGTTGGCCTGGCTGGCGCTAGTCCGCCGTCGTCCGCCACCGATCCAAGCGTCTACGGCCCCGCTAGTACGAACGCCACCATCCGCGCGGCCCTCGCCTATTCGGCGGGCGCCCGCGTTTTTGCCGCGATCGACGCCGATTTTTCCGCGTCTCTGAAGACCCGCGCCGAGGACGCCTGGGACTGGGCGACCGCCAACCCCGCCCTCACGTTCTTCAACAACGACAGTACTCGCGGCACGCAGGGTGTGGGCGCGGGCCAGCAAGAAATCAGCCCGACAGACTTGGCGTTGTTCAAGAACTGCCTGGCCGTGGAGCTATACCGGCTGACGGGCACGGCCAAGTACAAGACCTTCTTCGAGGCGAACTACGACAAGGACGAGTACGGCCCGCTCAACGGCTATGTCGCTGCCTGGCAGATCTATTTCCACGATTACTACCTCGACTACGTCATGCTGAGCGACGCCACTCCGACCGTGAAGGCCGCAATCGTCGCCGGCTTCAACGGCGGCATGGCCAATGCCGACAACTTCGGTTTCTTGGCGAGCGAGCCCGATCCGTACATGGCTTACGTTTCGAACGGTAACTACACCTGGGGTTCCAATGCGCACAAATCGGGCAAAGGCTCGCTGTTTTACGAGTACGTCGTCTACGACTTGGACGCGAGCAAAGCGGCTGACGCGCGGCGCGCGGCGCAGCGCTACGTGCATTACCTGCACGGCGTGAATCCGCTCGGGCTCGTCTACTTGTCGAACATGGGCGGCGCCGGCGCCCATCGCTCTGTCTCCCAATTTTATCACACGTGGTTCGGTGAAGGGACCGATTGGGACGAAGTAGGCGTGAACACCTACGGTCCGCCTCCCGGCTACCTCGTCGGTGGACCCAACCCGTCCTACAACTGGGACGATTGCTGCGACGCGAACACTTGTCCAGACGCCGGTTGTGGGGCCGCGCCACTCGCCCCTCCGCACGGCCAACCGGCACAGAAGAGTTATCTGGAGTTCAACGACAGCTGGCCGCTCAACTCGTGGGAGGTGACCGAGAATTCGAACGGCTACCAGTTGGCCTACATTCGCCTGTTGTCCAAGTTCGTGAACTGAGGTCCTGCTCAGTTCGACGCGCGCGACTCGACAGAACCCCCGAGGTCTCAACCATGAAACACCATGTTTTCAGCTCCTTTTTTCGAACCCTGACCGCGCTCGGCTTGACCTACAGCGTCGCCTTGAGCGGCGTCGCTTGCGACGATGGCATCACGGGCGCGGCAACTGGAGGCAGCGGCAACGGTTCCGGCGGCACGGATCCCGGTACGGGTCAGGGCGGCCGAACGGCTACGGCTCTGCCAGCCAAGTACGCCGACTTCTTTCCGATCGGAGCAGCAGTCAGCTCATGGCACTTGGACAACCTGACCGAGATCGTTGCGACGGATTTCAATCATCTCACGGCCGAGAACGCCATGAAGGTCCAGGACATCCATCCAGCCGAAGCCAGCTTCAACTGGACCGAGGCGGACAAGATCGCCGACTTCGCACGCGACCACGGCATGAAGATGACGGGCCACGCGCTGCTCTGGCATCGCCAAGCGCCGGCTTGGATGTTCACAGGCGTGACCGCCGGCGACGCCGCCAGCTTGGAGACCCTCAAATTTCGGCTTAAATCGCACATCGAAGCCATGGTCGAACGCTACGACGACGTGGTCGACAACTGGGACGTCGTGAACGAAGCCATCAGCGACGCGGCCGGCAAGACCTACCGCGACGGCAGCGAGGGCTCCAAGTGGTACGAACTCTTCGAGAGCCAAGAGTACATCTACTGGGCGTACAAGTACGCGTACGACGCGCTCGAAGCCAAGGGCGCAGGTCACTCCGCCGGCAAGCTCTACTACAACGAGTACACGGTGACCGTGAAGGTCGAGAAGATCATGACTCTCCTCGATTGGCTCGAGAACGACAAAGGTCTCAGGATCGACGGTGTCGGCTTCCAAAGCCACGAAAACATGACCTGGCCCAGCACCGCGGATCTGCAGACGGCCATCGATCAGTTTGCAGCCGCTGGCTACAAGATGAAGATCAGCGAACTCGACGTCACCGTTTATTCGGACTACTCGACGGGATCGTTCGTGGCGTCACCGGAAGTGCCGTGGACGCAGGACCTGGAGACCGCGCAGGCCGCGCGTTTCCAGGCGCTTTTGGACCTTTATCGCAAGAACAGTGAGCACATCACCAGCGTCACCTTCTGGGGCATCAGCGACGATCGCTCCTGGCTCGATAACGAGCCTGTGCCCGGCCGCAACGACTACCCTCTGCTCTACGACGACGCGCACGAGCCCAAGGACGCGCGCGCTGCCATCATGAATTTCTGAAGGCACTCCAGGCGCTCGCCCTAGCGGGCGAGCGCCGTGATGACCAAGCTGGCCAGCGCGGCAACCGTTAGCGCGATCCAAATGAAGCGTCCGGTCGAGTACGCGCTCTCGTCAGCCGAGCCGAGAGCGCGCCTGAAAATTCCGGTGTGGTGCGCGGCAACTTCTACGGCTCGGTCCTGTTCCGCGATCTTGAGGCGGGTCTCCGCCTCTACGGTGACCTCCCCGCGGAGCTCGAGTACGGCGCGCGCCGCCCGCGCCAACTCGGCAACGCGGCCGCTGCGCGCCTGATCGAGCAAGCCCGCGTGGCTCGTCATGTCGCCTTCGTGGGTAGACATATAGCCTTCCTTTTCGCCTTCGATGCGGTCGGCGTCGGCATGGGCGCGTCGCTCGGCATCCTCGGCCTGACGAACACTCTGCGCCCGCAGCTTGAAGTCGGCGGCGGCGGCGGCGAGCGCGGCACGCGCGGCTTTCAGTTCATTCTCGAGGGCGACATAACGCAGGGCTAGGTCTTGAGGCATCACGGCGCCATCGCCAGCGCGCTCTCGCGCGAGCTCTTGCACGTTGCGCACCTCGATCTCGAGGCGGTTGGATTGGGCGCGCGCCCGGCGCACCAACCGATCGGCCTCGGTGTGCACGGCCCGCTCCTGCACCGCGCTCGCTTCGAGCGCTTCCTGCGCGGCGCGCGCTTGCTCGAGTCGACTCAAGATTGCGCTCAACGTCGACTCGCCAGACACGTCGGCCTGCGCCAAGCTCCGCGCACGCTCGGCAATCAAAGCTTCGTACTTGTCGATTTCGAGATAGAGGCGACTGAAGCGATCGTTTTCGCCCAGCTCGGGTCGCAACTTTTCACCCAAATTCGCCAAAATTTGGTCGCGTTCGAACTCGGCTGCAGCCAGTGCACGCTCCGACTCGTCCAAACGCACCTGCACCTGCTTCTTGCCGAAGAACACGCGCAAGAAGTAGAGGGGCGCGGTCAAGAACGAACCTGGCGGCTGCCCAAAGCCCGCCGCGTCGTCGACCTGTTGCTTCGAAATGCTCAGTTCGTCATCGAGGGGCGTGCGCCCGTGCGGCCACGGACCGTCGCTCGTCGTGTCGCTCGGCATCGGGACGGCCACGACCAAATCCATAGAAGGAGCGAGGCCAAGGGCTTCGTCGAGATCCCAGTCCGCAGCCCCTGCCGACGAGAGCGGCAGTCCCAAACTCGGCGGCGGCACCGAGGCCTGCGCCGCCATGGGCGGGGGAAACGAGCTGCGCTTCGGCGGCACGGAAGCACGCCGGTCGGGA
>JBBQHO010000071.1:0-18006 GCA_038324055.1 Polyangiales bacterium
CGCTTGGACGGGGCCGCTCTTTCGCGCGCTTTCGTTCGCTGTGCGCGTCATGTGCGTCGACACCGAGGACGAGCTGCACACGGCCTGGGCGGCCCTCGTGAAACACGGTTTCCCACCAGCTGCCCGCGAGCGCTTCGAGCAGATGAGGGTTCTGTCCTACGAACGACTGAAGAACGAAGTGGCGCCGATCTTGGCTCGCGGTGAACCCCTCGACGAGGTCGAGCTGGGCAATCGTTTGGTCACTGATTTCAAGCTGGGCTACGAAGAAGTGACGCGCTTGGCGGAGGCCGGCAGGTGAAACCGTCGGCGCTGTTTGCTGCTGCGTTGTGCGCGCTGCTGGGTCTCGTGCTCGCGGCCTTCTTCGTTTGGCCGCTGATCGAGAGTGTTCGTGGCGCATTCTTCGATCAGCAAGGGTCCTTCACGTTCGCGTACGTGCGCGCGGTCTTTGACAATCCGGTCTACCTCGAGGGCTTCGTCAACTCGCTGGCGGTCGCGTTTTTCAGTACTTTGATCGCAGCGCTGGTCGGCATTCCGCTCGCCCTGTTGTTCGAGCGCGCAGAGTTCCCGGGGCGTCGTTGGCTCGCCTACCTGGTCCCTTTGCCGCTGTTCGTGCCGCCTTTCGTGGGCGCACTCGGCATGCAGCGCCTGCTGGGCCCGACGGGCGCCTTCAACGAACTCTTCATTTCGATCGGGCTCATGTCGGCGAGCCAGCCCGTCGATTGGTTGCGCGAAGGTCGCTTTGGCGCGGTCGTGGGTTTGACCGCGCTGCACCTGTATCCCGTACTGTACTTCAACTTGTCCGCGGCGCTTGCCGCGCAGAACCCGGAGCTCGAGCGCGCTGCCGAACTTCTTGGCGCCAATCGGTTTCGCAAGCTGTGGCGCGTCACTCTGCCCCTTTGCGCTCCCAGCTTGTTCGCCTCGCTGACCATCATCTTCATCGCGTCGCTCACCGAGTTGGGCGTGCCCCTGCTCTGCGACTACGGACGAGTCACTTCGGTCCAGATTTTTTCGGGTCTCAAAGACATTGCGCAGAATCCTTTCGTTTACGCGCTCGTCACGTTGACCTTGTTTGCGACGCTTTGTCTCTACGGTCTGTCGCGCTTGCTCTTGGGAAAGCCCCCGGACGCTGGCGCGGGCGCCAAAGGCACAGCTCGCCGCGAGCGTCGACAACTCTCGCGGCCGCTCGCCGCTGCTTGCACGCTGTTTGCTCTTCTCGTGCTCGGCTCGGCGGCGCTGCCCAACGTGTCGGTGGTCTTGTTGGCTTCGAGCCGGGACTGGTACGGCACGGTGCTGCCGAGCGGTCTCACCACTGAGCATTTCGAGGCGGCGCTCGGTCACGCTCTGGTCGTCCCTTCGATCGCCAACAGCCTGCGCTACGTGCTGCTCGCAACGGCGCTCGATCTGCTACTCGGGTTTGCGCTGGCTTGGGTGGTGGTGAAGACCACGGCGCCGGGCAGGCGTCTGCTGGATGCCCTGAGCATGCTGCCGCTGCTCCTGCCCGGTCTCGTACTGGCGTTTGGCTACCTGGCGATTTCGCGCGAGGGCCGACCGTTCGACTTCATCGATCCGACCGTCGACCCGACAGCGCTTCTGGTCATCGCCTATTCCACGCGGCGCTTGCCGTTCGTCGTGCGCTCGACTGAAGCCGGCCTCTTGCAGGTGGGCGCGGCGGTCGAAGAAGCAGCCCGCAGCCTGGGCGCCAGCGCTTGGCGAGTCGTGCGCCGGGTCACCCTGCCGCTGGTCATGCCGCATTTGCTCGCTGGTGGGCTCTTCGCTTTCGCCTTGTCGATGCTCGAAGTCTCGGATTCACTGGTCCTGGCCCAAAAGCAGGAATATTTCCCCATTACCAAGGCCATCTACGAATTGTCACAATTGATCGGTGATGGGCGTCTGGTCGCCGCTGCGCTCGGGACCTGGGCCATGTTCCTCTTGGGGACGGCCCTCTTCGTGGCGCGCCGCTTCGCGATGACTCGGACGAGTGCCAGCAAGACAGAATGACGCGCGCTGGCTTGGTTCGAAATTGGATCCTGGCTCTTGGGTGCTCGGCAAAAGTCGCGTTCGCAACCGAACCCGATCTGGGGCCGCCCATCCCTCGCTTGGCGCCAACCGCGCCGACCGTCGGCCAGCAGCCGACCGGCTACGCGCAGCGCGCGTTCGGTCTGAGGCTGGGTGCGACCGTGCCCGGCGTGGGGCCCGCGGCGGGGCCCTTCGCATCCATTCAGGCCTACGAACGTGCCGTCGGTCTCTTGGGCTGGGGGCCTATTTCTGCCCGCTATTTCGATGAATTGGCCATCGCCGCCGATGGCCACGGCTTCGCGTTCACGGCTTCTGGTCAAGCTTCGATCGGCCCGCGCTATCGCCTGACGGATCGCCACAGTTTGGTGTTGCGCCCCATGCTGCGCGCCAGCATTCGCCAAGAAGGCGGCGTGTACCTATCGGGTCTACGCCTGCCTGGTCTCGAGGCCGGTTATCAATACCAGGGCCCTCACCTCGAGTTCGACGCCGTCGGTCACGCCGCACCGTTGCTCACGGGCGTGTGGGCCAACGATACTTGGTCCGTCCCTCTGGGTGGAAGTGCCTCCGGCGTTTCGCTCAGCACCACAGCGCGACCGCTCCGGTTCGATCTCGATCTCAACTGGTTCGGCGAGAGCGCTTCGGCCTGGACAGTGCTCGAGCTGAGAGGTCATCTGTGCGCGCTCATCGGGAAGAAAGCGCAGCTGCCGTCGTACCGGAGCGGGGATCCCCGCCGACCCGTGCATGTAGGTCCGCGGGCCGCTGATTACTCATGGAGCGCCTGCGCAGATTTCGCGAGCATTCGTGCTGAAAACTCACGCCAAGCCAGTGAATTCGCATCCAGCTGGATGCTCGGCATTTCTCTGCTGACCGGCAGCTTCTCTTTACTGGACCCGGCCCCACCCCCGCGACGCTCGACATCTGTCGTCGAACAATTCGTTGGAATAGAGAGAGGAAATCCATGATCCGTAACGCACTTATCGCAGTCGCACTCACGTCCCTTGTTTCCGGCTGCGCCATGTCGGCCAACTCGCCCGTCACCGGCTTTGTCTACGAGGCCTCCAAGGGCGCCACCGCAGCCACGTCGAACGACGTCGGCAGCAAGTCGGGCCAGTCCTGTGCCATGTCGATCCTCGGCGTCTACGGCGGCGGCGATGCTTCGATCGCTGCTGCAGCCAAGGCTGGCGGCATCACCAAGATCTCTTCGGTCGATAGCGACAACTTTGGCGTTCTCGGCGTTTACGCCAAGAACTGCACCGTCGTCTCGGGCGAGTGAATCGCGGGCGGCGCGCCGGCGGGTCGCTGAACCTGTGCGTCGCGGAGGGGGGGAGAGTCCAAGTGGCTCTCCCTTTTTTTGTTCTCAGTTCGAGTCGATGAACAGCTCGGTGGCCAGTAGCGCTCCGTCAGCACGCTCGACGATGCCGATGCCGACCTCGTCCCAGCGAAGCAGCAGCAGATTCTCGCGATGTGAGGGGCTGGCCCAGAGCGCGCGGTGCAGGCGTTTCACGCTCTGCGCCAGAGCGACGTTCTCGCCCGTGGCCTTGGGAGCCAGACCCGCTTGGGCGACGCGTTTGGCTGGATCGCCATGGCCCGCGTCGTGACTGGTGCGTCCCTGCTCTCGCATATGGGTCGAGTGCAGCGTGGCTGCGCGGTCGAGCGTCTTGTTGCGCCCCAGAGCAGGCAGGCCCTGCTCGTGGCGGGCGGCGTTGACGAGCACGAACAGCGCATCAGCGGGCCTCAAGCTCGGGTCGAAGGCCTCCTCGCCGGGCACGGGGCGTGCGTCGTACGCGTCCGGCGGCTGTTTGCCTGCCGTCACCAGCGCCGACGCGACGGGCAGAGGGCCGCCTTCTTGTGTGGCCATGATTTGAACGAGCCAAGTGCCCTCTGTCGCAAGCGACACGCGGGCGCGAGCGCGGTTGCCTTCCAGCGTGGAGTTGACCGTGCGGGGTGGCCCGTCCGGCGGCAAGAGCACGACGCTTGCGGCGGTCGTCGGCGACAAGAAGCCCACCTCGAGCTCGAGCCACGCGCCCGCTTCGACGCGAGTTGGCAGCGGTGCAAGCTCGGCTAACACGTCGACTTGGAGTAGCGCCAGCTGGTGCTCTTTTGGGCCGTCGAACGAAGCTGCACCGCAGCGCACCTGACCGCGGGAGGGGCGCGCCTTGGCCCACGTCTGCACGGCATCGAGCAACTCGGCCTTGGGCACGCCGCTGGTCGTAGCCGTCCACATGCGAGGCATGACGTAGGGCGAACCGCGGCGCTTCAGTTCGAAGTTCACTTCGTCCAGACTTGGCGGGTCTCCGTGCCTGGCCTGATACTCGGCGACGAAAGCTGCGACGTCGTGCAGCGCCGCGTCGCCGCGTCCGCAAGCATCGCTCAGCTCTTCCAGATCCGGATCGGGCACCGAGCCTGGCCGGGGCGAGAAGGTCTCCGTCGCCCACAGACGACCTGAGGGCGCGGCGGCGCCTTCGCCGCTCGCCTCCCGATCTTCGTCAGCCGAGGCAGCGAGGGGAATTGCCTCGGTCGGGGGTCCCGTGGCGGTGGTCCGAGGGCTGCAACTCCCAGCCCAGAAAGCGAAAAAGACGAGCGTGAACCAGCTTTCGCCGCGATGGAGGCTTCGCATGCCTCGAGCATACCCGAAGCAGTGGTCCGCGGGCCCCCCCCGCTGGTAGGGTCCCGGGACGAATGGCGGCAGGCACCACAGCTCTGAAGGTCGGCGCCTTCACCGTCGTGACGGTTGTGCTCGGAGCGGCCATCTACGCCTTTGTCATGAAGGGACGCGGCGCTGGGGATGGCTACGTCGTCTACGCGCTCATGGATGACGCTACGGGTGTGGCGACGCATTCCCAGGTCCGCATCGCCGGTATTCCGGTCGGCTCGGTGGAGCGCGTGTCGTTGCAGGGCGATCAAGCGCGCATCGACATCAAGATCAAAGAAGAAGTCCCGCTCTACGAGGACGCAGCGGTGACCAAGGTGAGTTCGAGCCTGCTCGGCGAGTACTTCTTGCGCGTGGCGGCAAGCACCGAGGGCAAGAAGAAGCTCGAAGATGGCGACCAGATCCACGTCGTTGTCGAAGGCGCCAGCACGGACGATATTTTGCGCGAGGTGCGCGAAATCGCGCGCGACGCACGCCAAGTGAGTCACGCTCTGGCCAGCTCGATCGGCACCCAGAAGGGCGAGGACGATCTGAAAAAGACTCTCCACAACCTCGCCCAAGCCACCGAAGCGCTGAATGAGACCGTGCGCGAGAACCGCGCCAGCGTCCGCAACATCCTGACCAACGTCGAACGTATCACCCAGAAGAGCGAGCCCGAGGTGCAGCGCATCTTGGAGAACGTCCGCGAGACCACCCAAGAAGTACGGGTCATGGTCGAAAAGAGCGACGATCCGAACAAGGGGTCGGGCGAGATTCGTCAGATCATCGAGAAGTTGAACACGGCCAGCGACAAGCTGGACCGCACGCTCGCCAATACAGAAGTCGTGACGGAGCGCATCGAAAAGGGTGAGGGCACGCTGGGGCGGTTGTCGAAAGACGAGCGCTTGATCAATGAAGTCGAAGGTGCGGCCGAAGGGATCAACAACCTAGTGGGTGGCTTGAGCCGCATCCGTACAGTCGTTTCTTTGCGCTCCGACTACAATTTTCTCTCCAACTCAGTGAAGAGCTTCGTCGAAGTGCGTATTCAGCCGCGCGAAGACAAGTATTACAGCTTCGAGCTGGTCAACGATCCGCGCGGTAACACGCTGATCGAGCAGATCGACGTCACGACGACGAACCCCAACGATCCGCCGCAATACCGCGAGGTGCGCACCATCACCACGAATTCGTTCCGCTTCTCGTTGCAGTTTGCGCAGCGCATGGGTCCGTTCGTGGGTCGCTTTGGCATCAAGGAATCGACCGGTGGCGTCGGCCTCGACACTCTGCTGTTCGACGACCGCTTCGAACTGCGGCAGGATTTGTTCGGCTTTGGCCAAACCTCGTTGCCGCGCTACCGCGTCTATCTGGGCTACGAGTTTCTCACACGCCTGTGGTTGCTCGGCGGTGTCGACGACATCTTGTCGGACGACCGGCGCGACTACTTCGTCGGTTTGCAGCTCCGCTTCGACGACAACGATCTGAAAGCCCTCCTGCCTTTCGCCTCCGCCTTTTGAGTCACCAAATGTTCTGGCCCGCTCATCAGCGCCATCAGCGCCTGCTCTCGTTCTCTCTGGCTGTCTCGCTCGCGGTGGCGGCCGGTCTGGGAGCACTGGGCGGTTGCAAGCGGGGCGACAAGCCAGCCCAAAAGAAGGCACTGCCCAGCCTGCGCATTTATGCGCTCGGCGGTCCGGCCGGCGCGATCGAGCCGTGCGGCTGCGTCAAGGACATGCTGGGCGGGGTGGACCACGTGGCAGGGTTCATCGCCTCGCAAAAGGCAAAGGCGCCAGCGTCGCTGATCGTGGGAGCGGGTCCGATCTTCTTCGAAGGGCGCACCGTCCCGACGGCCGATCGCGATCAGTCCTGGTTCAAGGCCGAGACTTTGGCCGCCTCGCTCCATGACGCGGGGTTGGTGGCTTGGGCTCCGGGCGCCAACGATTTCGCGTTGGGCGTAGAGAAATTCGCCGTCTTGCAGAAGGCGACCGGCGCGCGCGCCTTGGCTGCGAACTTCGGCGCGGCCGCGCCAACCACGGCCACGGCCGTCGTGGAACAGGGGGGATTGCGCGTGGGTCTGGTCGGCATCAGCCTCCCGACCTGGGTCGGACCGGCGCCAGCCGAGCTCGTCGTCGCAGACGCCGAGCAAGCATTGGCTCGAGGCCGCGACGAAATGCGCAAGAGCGGCGCGCAGCTGCTGATTGCGTTGATCGCAGCGCCGCGCGGGGAAGCGCTCCGTCTGGCGGAACGGGTCACGGGCTTTCAGCTGGTCGTGTTGGGCAAGGGCTTCGACGAGGGCGAAAACAACGACACGCCGTTTCCGCCGGAGCTGCTCGGGCAGAGCCTGGTCGTGCAGGCGCCCAATCATTTGCAGGGCGTCGGCGTTGTCGATCTGTTCGTGCGCGAAGGCAGCTACGAGTTCGCCGACGGTTCGGGCGTCGCAGCGCTGGGCGAGCGGCAGAGTCTCGAGCAGCGTCAGAGCGAGTTGCGGCGACGCATCTCCAATTGGGAGCGCCCGGGTTCAGGCATCAAGCCGGACGAACTGTTGGCGCGCAGGCGCGACCTGGCTGCGCTCGACGAAAAACTGAAGAGCCTGAGCCAGGCCGCTGCGCCCGCTCAGGGCAGCTACCTACTCTACGATTTTACCGAGGTTCGCGAGAGCTTGGGCGTCGAAGGGCGCGTCAGCGCGCGGCTCGAGGCGTACTACCAGCGCGTCAACGAGCACAATCGCGTCGCCTTCGCAGACAAGCTGCCGGTCCCGGTCGCGACGGGTGAGCCGCGCTACGTCGGCATCGAGACTTGCTCGAACTGCCACCAAGAAGAACGCAGGTTCTGGGACACGACCTCGCACGCCAAGGCCTACGCGACGCTTTCGACCGCGCACAAGGAGTTCAATCTCGATTGTGTGGGCTGCCACGTCACCGGCTACGAGAAAGCTGGCGGCAGTACCGTCACGCACGTCGATGGCCTCCGCGACGTGCAGTGCGAGGTCTGTCACGGCCCGGGCTCCAATCATGCTGAGCGGCCGCTCGACAAGACTGCCATTCGGCGCAGGCCCGACAGCAACTCGTGCAGCAGCTCTTGCCATCATCCGCCCCACGTCAACGCCGATTGGAACGTGGGCCTGGCCTGGACCAAGATTATCGGCCCCGGCCACGGGCGCTAGTCGGGCATGAATCCCCGCTAAAATAGGTCAATCTGCGTCCGCGCCGCGGCCTTCTTCTTTCGCGCTTGGGCGGCGACCTTGAGCACCGACTCTTTGCGGCGCTTGAAGCAGGTGTCGACGATGGCGAGCTTGTTCCGCACGAGCGCCGTGCTTTCGACGAAGCGGTTGCTTACCGGATCGTGGTAGCCGCTCGGGACGGCGAAGCCGTCCTCACTCGCCGGTAGATGCCCGGCATAGAAGAATGCGATGCGTCGCATCAACAGCTCGCGCACGTACTTTCCGACCAGGGACGCCAGCATGACCAGCGGATCGGAAGCGTCGGCATCGCGTACGAAGCGCAGCGTGCCCAGGCGCGGAAAGGCGTAGGCGCTTTCGGCTGCGCTTTCGATCAAAGGAGAATGTAGCCGATCGCTCAGCGGACCGAAGAAGCGCCCGTACTGCGTCATACCGCCCACCTTGCCGCAGGTGGCCACCAAGTCTTGGTCCACCAAAGAACGCAGCTCGAGCACCAGTCGCTCCATTTGGTGCAGATCCGCGCCAAACCGGTTGATACCTTGGTTCTTCAGGGCTTCGAGCTTGCCGTTGCAGACGACGCTCGTCCGGACGCTCACGAAGTCGACGCCGCGCGCCGCGAGTCCGGTCAAGTGCCCGCGAACGCGGTCGAGTTGTTCGGGGGACGCGACGAAAGCTTCTGAGCCCAGAGTCCAGCACTGCGCGCGCGTGCTTGGGGGACAAGGGCGAAGCAACTCGCTTTCCACGTCGAGACTGAGGGCGCGAAAGAGTGCGTCGGGTGAGTCCAGTCGCGCCTGTGGCAGCGTGCGCTCGACCAGCGCGCGTGCCCATGCCTCGCCCAGTGAAACGTCGTGGCACGAAACCAGCACCTTCGAGTCGTCCAGATCCGCGCGTAGCGCCCTGGGTAGCTTGCGTCGGAGCAGGCGGACCCCTCGCGGGTCTGCGCGCGCCAAGACCGCGGTGACAGTGAGCGGTCCGAGCCGCGCGCCCAAACCGTTTTCGTCGGCCCCGATCAGAAAAACGCCTGCGGTCATGGGCTAAGCAAGCACTTCGGTCTTGGACACCGGGAAGCCGAGAGGCGCTCGGACAGCGTAGGAAAGCGCCAGCATTTCCACCAAGACCATGCGGTAAATGCTCTGCAGCTCTTCGAGTTCGACTGCGTCGCCATGAACATCCAACGTCGCTTCGAGGTGCTGGTGGATGAAACGCACGAGCGCCGGCTGCTCCATGGCGATGACGTCGTCCGTCTCGAGGTGTTCCTGCGGATCGTTCTTGCGCAGGTTCTCGTCGAGCGACAGCAGCGCCTCGGTCGCGCCCAGCTCTTCCTCGCTCACGGCATTCAAGAAGCCGCCGTGGCAACGGTCAAAGGCCATCCACACCGACAGGCACAAGAAATAGCCCAGGGCCAACGCCGTTCTACCCAGGGGTCGAGCCAAGACGACGCCTAGCTGACGGGACAGCGCTTCCTGCGAAACGTCGAAGCGCTCGAAGGCGTCGTCGAGGATCTGCTGCGTCTCGTCCTCGTCGCTGAGAAGGATGCTGCGGACGGCATCGAGTGTGTGGGCGTCGATTCGCGCGAACGGCGGCACGGGCCGGATCGACGACTTCCTCACCCACATGGCTTCAGCCTAACACGACTCAAGGGTCTGCCGATCGCGGCACGATGCGCAGGGTACTCCCGAGCAGCCAGACGTCGTCACCGCTCGTGACGATGCGTGCCAACCGGCCCCGAAACTCGCGAACTTGCACGCTTTGGCACTCGGGCAGGGCGGTAGCCTTGCCCAGCGGGCGACCCGAGGAGTCCAGCAGACTCGCGCGCTCGGCGACGACGATGGCTGGAGTGCCATGCAACATTTGCGCGTGCTGCGCCCAGGCGAGTGCAACTGCCGGCACGAGCAGCAGCAGTCCGACCAATACGCTCACACTCGCGGAAAGACGGAGCGTGCTCTTCTGGCTCCGACCGACCACGAGTCCGAAGGTGAGGACCAGACTGCCAAGCGCCGCTACCGCGAAAGCCCAACGCGTCGAGACCAGCGCGAGCAGACGTTCGCCGAGCGGCTCGGTGTCGATCACCGCTTGGCCTTGGGCGTGGGCGTTGCGACGGGCCACGCGCAGGCGCGCCTCCTCGAGACCCCAGCCGGCCTCCGTGTCGTCGGGCGAAAGCGCCAGACTTTCTGCAAAGCCCGCTGCCGCTTGGCCGAGGTCGCCTGGCTTGGCTTGCGGGGATTCGGCACGCCTCAGGTACGCGAGACCCCGGTTGAAGCTGACGTCCGGATGCACCACCCCTTCGTCGGCCAAACGCTCGAGCGCATCGACGGCGCGTTCGGGCTCGCCGGCGATCAAGGCCGCACTGGCTTCGGTAGCCCGGGCTCGGAACGGCGCTGACGGTGCGGCGTGAGTGAGGCTCGAGTAGCTCGCGAAAGCCAAAAAGAGACCGAGCGAGGCTACGTGAGAATGCGTGGCCCACGCCTTCATGCAAGTCTCCGCGCCGAGCGGCCGAGCCCCGAAGGGCGCTTGTGCTTCTGGAGCTTCTTGAGCAGCGCCGCGATCGGTTCGACCAAACTCATCGCTGTCTTGTCGCCCGGGTCGTAGCGGAGCGCTTCGAGTTCGACGATCGCCCGGCCCACAGCTGCCGCGAGCGCGGGTTCGAGGCCAGCGTCGACCAGTACCGATTCGACGTGAGCTCGAAGGACGCCACGCGCGCGCACTCCGCTGGCTTCCTCGACCGCTTCGTAGAGGGCACGCTCGAGGTGACGAACGGTCGCTGGAAAATCTCCAGCGGCGGAGCTTTGCTTGGCGAGCGACAGGGCCTGCCGCAACGTCTGTTCGCGTGTGGGACCCGCGGCGCTGCGACTTCGCCAGTGGCGAGCGAGGGCGAGAAAGAATCGTCCGAGTGCGACCAAAGCGGGGAGCAGTACGAGCGCCCACCAGTAGCCAGGTCGAATCGAAGAGGCTCGCGCCGGGCTCCAGTCCGTCAGAGTCGTGCGCGGAGCGAGCGGTGGACCTGCACGTGCTGGTGGAGGAGCCGCTGGATCGGTCGCACTCGGCCTGAGGGCCGCGGCCGTAGAAGGCGTGACCTCCAGGGAGCCGAGCGCGGCACGGGCGATGCGGTACTCGCGCGCGGTTGGGTCGTAGTAGGGCAGAGTCACGTCGCCCAAGTCGAGCGCGCCGGCCTGGTTCACTCGGCCTGCAATTTTTAGAGTACGCGTGCCACCGAGCTTGCCGTCGCGCACCCGGGGACCGCCTTCGAGTGCTGGCTCCTGCCATTCGAGGCCCGGGATCGACGGCAGCCGGACGCGTGAAGGCAGCGAGCCCGAACCTTTCACCCGCACGACGAGTTGCAGGTAATCGCCCTGCGTCAGTTTGCGCGAACTCAGCTCCGCTTGCAGGCCGATGCGCCCCACGTCGCCAAGTAAGTAACCCTCGGGACGGCCTTCGAGCGGCGGCTCGACGACCTCGATGTCGAGAGGAGCGCAGCTGACCTTCATGCCGTAGCGGCTGCCCCGCGCCGGGTAACCGGGGCCGTTCACGAACGCCTCCATGCCGCCTATCGAACTCTTTCCACTTCGCAACGGCACGAGCACGAGCTCACGGAGCTTGACCAAAAACCACTGCTCGTCGCCTATGGTGGTCACGTACGGGGGCTCTTCTTGCGAATGCTCGACCACCGGAAAGGACAAAAAGTCCGAGGTCGATGGCTCCGTTGGACTGATTTCGCGAAATGGGCCACGACTGCCGTAGGCGTAGATTTCGAGCGAAAAGGCCTCACCAACGACCACCTTTTGCTTGCTGGGGACCGCGCGCAGGAAGGCAATCGGGTGCGGAGCGCGCTCGAGTTTGAGCTCATTCGGCGCCTCGTTGAGCCCATAACTCGGCTGCGGCGTCGGTGCGCCACGGCGAAACGAGAACGGATCGAACGAGAACGGATCGAAGGGATCGGTCCGGCCCGTTTGCGGCCCAGAACTGGGTGCATCGTCGACGCGCACGACGATCGTCTCGCCCCGCAGTTGCTTGCTGCCGAGTACGAAAGTGGCGGGACCGATCGTCAGTTGACCTTTGGCGGTGGGCGTCACGATCCAGGTCGCCACGACGCTCTGCTCGTGCGTGACGCTGAAATTGTGCATGCGCATGCTGGTCTGCGTCGCGACGTTGGGGCCTTGGACGTCGGCTGCACCGTTGATCTGGAGCTGTGGCGAACTCGGCGTCTCGTCGCCGTCACCTTGCACTGCCGTCACGCGCACCACGAAGCGCTGGCCGACGCCAACTTGTCGCGCGCCCACTTCGGTCCGCAAGCTGGCGGCAGTCGCATGAGGCGCAACCAGCAGCAAGAGCGCGCAGAGCACGAGCGAGCCGAAGGTCGCGCTCGCAGCCCGACTCACTTGTCCTCCATCGTTCCGCGGGGTCTTCCGATGCGTGCCGCGCCACGCTGCTTGGCTTGCTCTTGCTGCAGGGTTGGAGCTTGTTCGAGCAGATCGAGCATGCGTTCGTCCTGAGAAACCGAAGGGGCAGACTTTCCGGCCTGGGCCGCCTGCGCTTGCTTTGGATCGCTTGGCTTTCCAGGTTCGTCGGCGCCGGCCTGTTGCTCTCCATCCTGAGCGTCGGGCGGTTCTCCGTCTTTGCCGGGTTCGCCCGCTTGATTGGGCTCGTCCTTCTTTTCGTCCTCGGACTTCTGGTCGGCGTTCTTCTGCTGGTCTTGCTGGTCCTTGGACTGGTTCTGGTCGTCCTTCTTTTCATCGTCGGACTTTTGGTCGTCCTTCTTTTCGTCGTCGGACTTTTGGTCGTCTTCCTTTTTCTTCTTTTCTTCTTCTTCGATGGCGCGTCGCAGGGCGAAAGCTCGATTGTGTGCGAGTTCCCGGCCGATGGCATCGACGTTTTCACCGTCGGGTAGACCGGGCACGAGCAAGATGCCGCGATCGTAAGCGGTCACGGCGGCGCGGTAGCTCTTGCGCCTCGTTTCCAGGTTACCCATCAGATAGAGGGCGCGCGCGCGCAACGCAGCCGGATGTTCG
Source organism: Polyangiales bacterium (assembly GCA_038324055.1). Taxonomy (GTDB): domain Bacteria; phylum Myxococcota_A; class Polyangia; order Polyangiales; family Polyangiaceae; genus NIC37A-2. Next base: position 12,824 of record JBBQHO010000071.1, read on the forward strand.
CTTTCGGCGAGCGGGCCGAGCAGGCGCAGGCCGCATTCGACCAGCGGCTTGCTGGCTTCATCCTCTGAAGCCTGCGGCGCCACTGGTGCGGCTTGTCCCGGCTGAGCGAGGCCGGGAGGCAGCGACAACCCTGCAGGCCCCGCCGAAGTGCCGCTCGCCCCCAGGGCTTTGCTCTGCGCGTGTGCAAACGCCAAGCCCAAGTCGAAGGCGGCATCGCCCAAAGCGCGGGCTCGGTCGCCCGCTCCGATCACGCCGGCTTCGCACGCTCCGGTTTCGAGGTAGGCGGTCAAGAGTTCGGTGGCTCGCTCGTGATCCCCGCGCTCGAGGGCATCGATGGCGTCGTTGACGACGGGACTCTCGCGCTCGAACAGCTGATCGATGGGCTTGCAGCCCGTGCCCAACAGAAAAAGGACGACGGCGCTCTGTTGCAGCCGTTTCGGTAGCCTTTTTTGGCGCTTACCGCGCGGCGCGGGCGGGACGACGCGGTGGAGTTTGCTCGAACCGATGAAGCCTTCCAAGAACAGCAGGAGCACGCACAGGCCGAGTGGGTAGTGGAAGATGTCGGCGTAAACCGTCTCGACGCGCTCGGACAGTTCTTCGGTCATCAGTTGGCGCAGGGCGTCGCCAATCGCGTCCACACCGACTTCTCCGCGCTCGGCTTCGTGAAGTGCGCCGTGGCCGGCTCGGGCGATGGCGGCCAACTGTGCTTCGCCAGCGGGGCTCAGCGCGGTTGTCAGTAGCTGACCGTCCTCGCTTTTGCGCATGCCGACCACGCCGCCGTTTTCGTCGAACTCCGGAATTGGCTCGGGGCTCTTGCCGCCGATCTGCACGACCTCGACGCGAATCCCCGCAGCTTGGGCCTCTTCGGCTGCGTGCACCGGATCGCCTTCCAGGTCTTCGCCGTCGGTGACCAGGATCAACACCTTTTCGTGGTTTTTGCTGCGTGGATCGCGAGCGAACAGTTCACGGCCAGCGTCCAGAGCCAGCGCGCTGGCCGTGCCGCCAACGGGCATGTCGCGCGGATCGAGCCCCCGGAAAAACTGCGCGATGGCGGCGCCGTCGCTGGTGAGCGGAAAGGACAGCGGCTCGCCGGCGAAAGCAATCGCGCCGAAGCGCGCGCCACCGAGCTTTTTTACCAGTCGGCTGACCTCGATCTTGGCGCGTTCGATGCGCGAAGGTTGAACGTCTCGGGCGTACATACTCTTCGAGTAGTCGAGCGCGATGACGACATCGAGGTTCGTCGCCGGCAGAACGCGCGTGCCTTTGCCGTACTGCGGCTGCGCTGCAGCCAAAAACGCCAGTGCCACAGCCAAGGTGACCAGGATGGCGCTGGCCGTTCGCCGCCCCGCAGTCTTGGCACTCAGCAGGTCAGGAAGCCGAGCGCGCTCGGCAAAGCGCAAACGCGCGCGTTCGACACGCAAGCTACCAAGTACCAAAAAGGCCGCCACGACGGGGGCCAGCAGCAAGCCCCAGAGCCAGATGGTTTCGGCAAACCTCATGGAAATCTCCGCAAGATGCTGGCAGCGAGCAATGCTTCGAGCGCAATCAGCACGATGCCGGGCAGCGCTGCGTAGCGAAACAGGTCTTCGTAGCTGGCGTGAGCTGCTTCGAACTCGGTTTTTTCGAGCTGATCGAGCACTTCGTGCAGGCTGCGGCGCAGGCTTTCGGCGTCGGCCGCAACGTGCATGTTGCCCCCCGTCAAGTCCGCCAGCTTCTTCAACAAGGCGGGGTTGGTCGGGTAAGCGACGGTCTCGTAGCGCGGCTGTCCAAAAAGCGTCTTTCCGGCCAGTACCTTGGCCGTTTCGCCTTCACCAATCTGAATGGGGAAAATTTGCGCGCCCACCAAGTTGGCGAGGTGCGCGGCGTACTCCGGTGAAACCTGACCGCCTTTGTTGTCGCCGTCGGTGAGGAGGACGATCGCCTTGCTCTTGGCCGAGCTGCGACGCAGGCGCGCCACTGCCGTGCCCAAGGCATCACCGATGGCCGTGCCGTTCGGATCGATCAAGGAAAGCTCCATGTGTCCTACCAAGGTGTCGAGCAGCTGGTAGTCGAGCGTAGGGGGCGCGACGACGTAGGCGGCCTTGCCGAAGACGACCACGCCGATACGATCCGATTTGCGCCGGCCGATGAAGTCGCGAAGCACTGCCTTGGCTGCGTCGAGGCGCGTTGGCAACATGCCCGAGGGGAGGTCGCCGACGTAGCGCTCCAGTTCTTCGGGGAGGTTTTCCATGACGGCTTGCATCGATCCGGAGAGGTCGAGCGCCACGACCAGATCGATGCCCTCCTCTTCGCTGACCGCGGGTCGAAGCAAGCTGACGGGTCGCGCCAGCGCGATCAGGCAGAACAGCACGCCTGCGCTGCGGAACACGCCCGGAAGGTCGACGAGTCGCGCGCGAAAGCCACGCGGCCCACCGTCGAAAGGCGAAAGGCTACCGAGCCGGAGTCGCGCCGAGCGGCGGTCGGCGCCGTAAGTGGTGCGCCACAGCAGAGGCGGCACCAGAATCAGGCCAAAAAGCCAATAGGGCGCTTGCCAGTCGGCATTGAGCAACGCGCCGCTCCGCGCCAAGAGTGGGTAGAGCGCGCCGAGGCCCAGGGCCGCTACGAGCCAGAGCACAATCAAGAAGAAGCGCCCGTAGTCGGGTGAAGAGCCGACGACTTTTGGAGGTTCGACCACGGCTGGCCGAGTCAGGCGCGTGTTCACGACCGAACTCCTTCCGCGGCGGGCGGGGCGACGCGCGGATCGAGAGTTGGCGCTGGAGTGGTCTTCTGCACGATGCGGCGCGACTGCTCGATCGCGTCCTTGCACTCCTCGACCTCGGGCAGGCGGCGCGCAAACTTCACTAGATCGGCGCGCTGTAGAATCGTACGTACCTCGCGCTCGAACTCGAACTTATTCGCTTTGTCACCGAGCAGACGCAGGGTCTCCCGCGTCGTCGACTCGAGCCCGTCGAAGCCGTAGCGGGCTCCCAGGTACTCGCGGAGGGTGTCGGAGACACGGTCGAAATGCGTTTCGACCTCACCGCGATCGAGCAGGCCTTCGGCATCGATGGCCGAGAGAGCGAGCAGCGCGGTTTCCCAAGGCGGCAGGGGTTTCTTGGCGACGGGAGGCTTTTTCAGGCGTGGCAGTAGCTTTTTGAGGGCCCAGAGCAGGAGCAAGAGGACGGGCAGGGCGGCAAGCACAGCCAAGCTGGCGTCCCGAGCGGCGGTCCAGACTTCGATCTGCGGGCGGGCGTCCGGATCGGCGCGGAGTGCGGCCGAGGGCTTCGATGCCAGCGCGTCCTCGACGACCAGCGCATGGGGAGTCGTGCACAACTCCTCAATCTTTCCGCTGGCGCGCGCAATCGATATCGGCAACGCCGGCAAAGTGAGCTCGACGCGCCCGGGCTGGGGCGGCAGTGGGATGAACGGAATGCGAACGGTCGTGATCGACCGGCCTGACTGCTCGCTGCGCTCGATGCGGGCGACGACCAGACTGTGGGCGTCGGGTAGCCTGAAATGAGCGACCGTCAGCTCCTGACCTTCCGGACCGTCCGAAGACAATGTGAGGCCTGCGGGGAGCACCGCCTCGCCAGGCAAGTGCGTCACCACCAATTCCAGTTCGGCGACGTGGCCTGCCGTCGCGCGATTCGGGAACTTTTCGGCGATGCGCGGCTGCTCGCGATCTTGGCTCCAAGTGGGCCGACAACTCATCGTCGCGCCTTCCGTGCCCGACGGGCGAACAGATCGCGCAGCGGGCGCATGTACGACTCCGCTGTGGAGACGGTGGCCGTGTCGAGTCCGAGCTTGCGAAAGGTGCGCAGCTGGGCCGCGCGCCGCTCTGCGTGACGCGCGCGGTAATGCTCTCGAACCGCGCGACTCGAAGTATCGATCAGCACGTCCTCGCCGGTCTCGAAATCTTCGAAGCGTGCGAGGCCGACATCCGGCAGTGCTGCGTCGCGCGGATCACTCAGAACGATCGGGATGACGTCGTGCTTGGCGGCGGCCAGCGCCAACGTGCGGTCGTAGTCAGGTGCGAAAAAATCGCTGATCAAGAAAGCGACACTGCGCCGCTTGGCCACATGCAGCAGGGTCTCGAGGCCGCTGTTCAAGTCGGTACCGCGCCTGCGCGGCGACATGTCGAGCACCTCGCGGAGCACTCGCATGCCGTGCTTCTTGCCCTTCTGGGGCGGAACGACCTTCTCGACCTCGTCCGTCATGGCAATCAGCCCCACGCGATCGCCGTGGGCGATGGCCGAAAAAGCGCAGACCGCCGCCACCTCGGTCATCAAGCTACGTTTGCTTTGGGCGCCCGTGCCGAACAGCCCACTGTCAGAAACGTCGACCACGAGCATGACGGTCATCTCGCGTTCTTCGGTAAAGACCTTGATGAACGGTTCGTTCATCCGCGCGCTGACGTTCCAATCGATCTGCCGCACGTCGTCGCCGAGCTGGTACGGGCGCACTTCTTGGAAGGCCAAGCCCTGGCCCTTGATGCCCGACTTGTAGTTGCCCGAGAGCTGTTGTTCGTTGGCGAGCCGCGCCGACGTAATTTCGAGCTTCTTGAGCGAACGGAGGAGTTCTTTGGGGATCAAGCTGAAGCCTCGGGAAATTACGGAACTTCGACGACCTCGAACACGCGGCGCACGACGTCCTCGGCCGTGACCTCTTCGGCTTCGGCCTCGTAGCTGAGCACCATGCGATGCCGCAGCACGTCGGGGCCGATGGCCTTCACGTCCTCGGGGGTGACGTAGCCGCGGTGGCGCAAGAAGGCGTGCGCGCGCGCCGCCAGATTCAAGGCGATACTGGCGCGCGGACTGGCTCCGTACTCGATCAATGGCGCCAGATCGCTCAAGCCTTGCTTCTCGGGTTCGCGCGTCGCGAACACGACATCGACGATGTAGTTCTTGACCCGGTCGTCTACGTAGATGTCCTTGACGATCTTGCGCGCCTCGAGCAGCTGCTCCGGAGTGGCGACGGGGCTGGCCTTGGAAACAGCCGTCGATGTCATGCGGTCCATGATCTTCATTTCTTCGTCGCGCGTGGGGTAGCCGACGCGAATCATCAGCATGAAGCGGTCCATCTGCGCTTCGGGCAGCGGGTAGGTACCCTCTTGCTCGATCGGGTTCTGCGTGGCCAGGACCACGAACGGATCGGGCAGCGGGTAACTGCGGTCGCCGAGCGTCACTTGGCGCTCTTGCATGGCT
>JBBQHO010000072.1:0-17962 GCA_038324055.1 Polyangiales bacterium
GATGCCGAGCGTCTGCGAGCTCAGACCGAGCGCAGCATTCGGCAGAGCTACATCGATACCCGCATCTCGGGTGTCGTCCAGCAGTACAAGCAACTGCAGAAGGCGCACGAGGTCCTCTCGCAAGTAGCCTTGCCCGCGGCCAACGAGGCGGTCGAGGCGGCTCAAGCCACTCTACAGGCCGGAAAAGACGACTGGTTCATCGTGCTGATGACCCGACGAGACCAAGCCATGTTGAAGCTCCAAAGCCTCGATCTCATCGAGCGCCAATGGTGGCTCCTGGGCGAGCTCGTGCATTTGACTGGAGACCTCCCATGACCGCGAACCACCAAGCCACTCATTCTCCTTTAGCCGAACAAGCTGCAAATACACCGCCACCAGTTCAAGCCAACGACCCCAAGGCCAAGTGGAAGAAGAAGGCGTTGATTGGCGGCGGAGCCGTCGTCATTCTGGCTGGCGTGCTCTTGTCCGTTTCGAGCGGCAACGAGGAAAAGGCTGCCGCTCCGGCCGACGTGCCGCATCTGGAAGGCAAGCGCATCGTCTTCTCGGCTGCATTCGCCAAGCGCATCGGTTTGGCTAGTGCCGAGGTCAAAATCGGTCAGCTGACGCCGGTCATCTCGGTGATCGGCAACGTCGCCCTCGACCCTCAGCACGTCGCGGCCGTCGGCACGCGCATGCGCGGGCTGGTGCGTTCAGTGCACAAGTTCGAAGGCGACGAAGTGAAAAAGGGGGACCTGTTGGCTCAGGTCGACAGCGCCGAGTTGGGTGAGGCTCAAGCCGCTGTAACGACGCTGCGCGCCGAGCGCGAGGCCGCCGACCTGAATTCGAAGCGCGAGGAACGGTTGCTCGAGCAACAATTGTCGACGGCGCGCGAAGCCGAAGTGGCGCAGTCGACCCTGAAAAAATACGAGGCCATGCTTCACGCTGCCGACCAGCGTGTCTCCGCGCTGGGCGGCTCGAACCAGGGCGCTCTGGGCCAACACGGTATGTCCGCGCCCATCGACGGCACCGTGGTCGACCGCTTTCTGTCAACGGGCCAATCGGTCGAGGCGAACCTGGTCGCCTTCAAGATCGCCAACCTCGATCATCTGTGGGTCGAGCTGGCCGTGTTCGAGAAGAACCTGGGCGGCATTCGCATCGACGATCAGGTCGAGATCGGCTTGCTGAGCGATCCAGAGGTAACCATCGCCGGCCGCGTGGCCCACATCGGCGCGCAGATCAATCCCGACACGCGCAGCGCCGACGTGCGCATCGAGATCGACAACCGCTCGCGCAAGCTACGCCCCGGTCAGGCCGTCACCGCCGAGATCCACACGCAACACGGCTCCAGCAAGCCGGTCTTGTTCGTGCCCAGCGACGCGGTCACCATCATCGATGGTCAGCCTACGGTGTTCGTCAACGACGGCCCCACATCTGTCCGCACGGTGCCGGTGCGGCTGGGCAACACCAACGGCGAGGAGCAGCAGATCACCAGCGGCCTCACTGCGGGTCAGCACGTCGTGTCCAAGGGCGTATTCGCGCTCAAGAGTGAACTCTTCAGGTAACAAATGCTCGGTAAGCTTGTCGTCGCCTCCATTCGCTACCGAGGCGCGGTCCTCGGGTTCCTCGCCGCCCTACTCGTCGCTGGCATCGTCGCAGCCCAAAACCTGCCGGTCGATGCCCTACCCGACGTCTCCACGGTGCAGGTGACGGTGCTCACCTCGGCCTCGGGTCTAACCCCGGTCGAAGTCGAGCGCACCGTGACCATGCCGATCGAGAACGCTCTGAACGGCACCCCCGGTGCCGACGAATTGCGCAGCGTTTCCCGTTCTGGTCTGTCCGTTACCACGTTGGTCTTCAAGGACGGCACCGACGTCTGGTTCGCCCGGCAACTCGTGCTCGAACGCCTCCGGGGCGTGGAACTGCCGCCTGTGGCGACCACGCCCGAGTTGGCGCCCGTGACCTCGGGGCTCGGCGAAATCTTCCAGTTCGTCGTACGCAGCGACCACCACTCGCCCATGCAGCTTCGCACGATGCTGGATTGGGACATCGTGCCGCGCATCCGGAGCGTGCCGGGCGTCGTCGAAGTGAACACGATGGGTGGGGAACTCAAACAGTTCCAGGTCAAGGTCGACCGCGCCCGACTGGTCGCTCAAGGGGTCACCTTGCCGGAAGTGGTCGAGGCCCTCAAGGCAGCCAACGTCAGCGTCGGAGGCGGCTACGTCGAGCGCGGCGAAGAAGCATTTACGGTGCGCGGCGACGGGATGCTGCGTTCGCTGGACGAGATCAAGCAGGTCGTGATCCGTAGCGACAAAGACGGCACGCCCGTGTTGGTGCGCCACGTAGCCGACGTCGGCGTCGACGCAGCCCTGCGCTACGGTGTCATCACTCACAACGGCAAAGGCGAGGCCGTTTACGGCATCGTCATGATGCTCCTCGGCGCCAATAGCCGGCAGGTCGTTCACGACGTTGCCGAGCGAATGAAGGTAGTTCAAGCGAAGCTACCGGCCGGCGTGCAGGTTGAGGTGATCTACGATCGCGCCGATTTCGTCGCCCGTACGATCTCGACGGTGATGAAGAACCTGGTGGAGGGCGTCATCATCGTCACCATCGTGCTGGCTCTGTTCCTCGGCACCATCCGCGGGGCTCTGGCTGTCGTCATCGGCATCCCTGCGGCCATGAGCGTGGCCTTGCTCGGCATGTTGGCCTTCGGCGTGACCGGCAACTTGATGTCGCTGGGCGCCATCGACTTTGGCTTCTTGGTCGACGGCCCCATCGTCATCTTGGAGGCCATCATCGCCGCAACCGCGGGTAAAAAGCTCGTGGGCCTGGGGCGCGCGCGCGCCTACGCCGATATTGCGTCCACGGTGGCGCGACCCGTCGCCTTCGCCGTCGCCATCATCATGCTCGTCTACATGCCCTTGCTCGCGCTCGAAGGCGTCGAGGGCAAGATGTTCCGACCCATGGCCATCACGATGGCTTGCGCCCTGTTTGGCGCGCTCATCTACGCAATACTGCTCTTTCCAGCCGTACTCGTTACGATGGTGCCGCCCTCCAAGGGCCACGGGCCCCATTGGCTCGAGTGGATCGCCAAAAGGTACGCGGAGCTGGCACCGACGGCGCTGCGTTTGCGCGTGCCCATCGTCATCGGCTCTTTCGTGGCGCTGGGCTTGCTCGGTTGGGGTTTTGGCCAGATGGGCGCCGAGTTCGTGCCGCGCATCTTCGAGGGTGATGCCGTCATCGCCATTCGTCGTGCGCCCAGCATCTCTCTTGACGAAGCGCGCAGGTTGAATCTGCTCGCCGAGAAGAAGCTTCTTTCCTACCCAGAGGTAGCGACCACTTTGAGTATGTGCGGGCGCGCGGAAGTCGCGACAGATCCGGTGGGTAACGACAACACCGACATCCTGACTCGACTCACCCCGCCCAGTGAGTGGCAAAGCGCGAGTGACTTCGACGAGCTGTCCCAGATTTTCAAAGACGGTATCGAAACGAGCGTGCCGGGAACCTACGTTTCTGTCTCGCAACCAATCGAAGATCGCACGAACCAGCAAATCAGCGGCTCGCGCGCCGACGTGCAGATCCAAATCTTTGGAGTTGAACTCGAAGACATGACGCGAGTCGCCAATCAGATTGGCTCGGTAGTGCAGGGTATTCGGGGCACGGGAGATCTTCGCGTGGAGCGAGTGTTGGGCGCGCCCATGATCAACGCCGAAGCCGATCGCGACCGTCTCGCGCGTTACGGTATCCTGGTCGAGGATGCCTTCATGGTTTTGCGCGCCTCGCGCGAGGGTGTTCCCGTCGGCAGCCTCTACGAACAGGAACGCCGCTTCGACATTCGCGTCTTGCAGCCAGCCGCAGAGCCAACAGCCGCGGCCATCGGCGGCCTGTTCGTTTCGACGGAGAAGGGCCTGAGTGTGCCCTTGCGCGAGGTGCTGACCCTGACCGAGGGCGACGGACCCACGGCGGTGCGTCGGCAGGATCGGAAGCGCGCCATTCGTGTCGACGTCAACTTGCGCGGGCGTGATCTCGTCTCCTGGGTGAGCGAAGCCCAGGAGAAAGTGCAGAAGGGCGTCGATTTGCCGTCGGGCTACGTGGTGGAGTGGGGCGGTCAGTTCAAGAACTTCGAGCGCGCCAAGAAGCGCCTGGCCATCGTCGTGCCAGTGGTCGTCGCCGTCATCTTCGGCATGCTCTTGTGGATGTTCCAAAACATCCGCTTCGCCATCGCCGTTTTCGCGCTCGTCCCGCTGTCGCTCATGGGCGGCATGATTGGCCTGATGCTGCGCGGCATGCCCTTCAGCTTGCCCGCGGCCGTCGGCTTCATTGCGCTCGGCGGCATCGGCGTGCTCAACGGCGTCATCATCGCGACCGAGGTGAGACGCCGCCTGCACCTGGGTGACAGCCTCGAGTCCTCAATCGTCGACGGCACCGCCCACGTGGTGCGCGCGGTGCTCACCACAGCCACGGTCGCTGCCCTCGGGTTTTTGCCCATGGCCGTCGCGACAAGCGCCGGCGCCGAAGTGCAGCAGCCGCTCGCCACGGTCGTCGTCATCGGCATGTTCGTAGGTACCGCGCTCACGCTAATCGTCCTGCCGGGCGTGATGCGCATGGCCCTCAGCGGCTATGTCGCCTCCGAGCCACACGAGGACGACGAGCTCGAGAACGAGTACAGTGATCTGCAACCCGGCTCGCCCCAGCCGGCGCAATAGCAGTCGACGAGCAATGGGGTGAGGGCTCATCGACTTTTCCTGTTACGGCAGCAGCCGTCGTAACGCGCGCACCTTCTGCCACAGCACCGCCTTGGGCACCTGTATGTCCAAGGCTTGCATGCAGCGTTCCAGCCAGCCCTTGCGGTTCTGGAAGCGGTCGATCGCCTTGCCCAGGTCTCGCGCGACGGCCGAGCCATAGGCCTGTTCGGCTTTGGCATTTGCGGCGCGCAGCGTGCGCAGCGGCAACGTCATCATCGCCAGGTCAATCAAGTCTCGGTTGAATACGCCGTCGTCAGCCTGCCGATCGGAGTTGGCGAGGAGTTTGGACGCCGCGAGGTCCAGTTCCGTGAGCGTGCTCACGCCGCAGATCGCCGCAGCCAAGTCCGGCGGCTCCAGTTCAATGCGCCCCTCGCGCACCACCTCGAACTTGATGGCCTGTCCATCCATCTGCACCTGAGTTCGCAAACCGTACTGATCTGCGCGGATCTCGCGCAGTACGACCAGCGGTTGTGCGCCTGCCCGAGTAATGGCGCCAAGGCCGGCGGGGCCGGTGAGCAACTCACGCAGCTCGCGGTAACCCGCCGCGTTCGATACCAGGAAGTCGATATCCACGGACTGGCGGAACTCGCCGTTCCGCAAGGCGATGCACGTGCCACCGCCAAATAGGCAGGCATGCTGGCGCAGCTTTTCGCCATCGAGCGCGGCCAGCACATGCGCAATGCGCTGATGGTGAGGCCGCTCAAACACGACGGGGTGGCTCGTTGGCGTGGCCGCTTCCGAGCGCGAGCCGAAGCGCATCCCTCAGAGCCTGCTCGTCGGCAGACATGGCTTGCTCGTCGAGGTGTCGCGCGTTGCGCTCGTAAATGTCCAAGGCCTCATGCGGCATGAGCGTCTCCTTGCCATGCACCTGCCACGCCAGCGAGCGCAATTGTGGGTAGTCGGCCAAACGAACGCGCGCCGGGATCCAACCCGTCCGGTGTTCACTGTGCGATTCCACGTCAGCCACGGGCGAGACGGGCCTCGCCTGCCACGCCATGCCGAGCGCCGCCAGCACATTGCCCCAGGCCCCCACAGCCACGGAGGGCTCACCCTTTTCCACCCGGTGCAGCGTCACCCGTGAAACGCCCGCGGCCTCCGCCGCCGCCGTAGCGCTCACGCCCAGCGCTTTGCGTCGAGCGCGAACTTGAGCGCCCAGCGACCGGAGCTGGACGCCGCTGCCTTCCGTAAGGGGTGGGGCTGGGGCTGGCATATGTTTCTCATTATGATTCAAATAGCTGTGTTGTACATTATGAGAAACGATTCTTGCGGGAGCGAGAGGCCGAACCAGATCACGAGACTGGACTGGCGCTCGGCTTCGACGCTGCGCTAGCGCGCGGGAGCCTGCAGGAGCTCAGCCCGAAAATCCGATAGAGCGGGCAGAACCCCGCGGCGCCCGTGAGAAGCGGGACGAGCCCAGTCAACCCCCAAGGTGTTTGGGGTCCGACCACCGTCAGCGACAAGAGTACGAGCCCGGCTACCACCCGGAGCCCCCGCTCCCAACGGGCTACGTTCTGCCAGAGGGCGCCGCCAGAGGACGGCAGAGCCGAAGGCTGACGACTCGCGCCGCGCTCCCGCCACGCCGCAGCGTTGTCGAGTGACTTGGCATTCTCCACGGAAACGAAACCGGCAGCGCGCAGGATACGCAGGGCCTGGAGGCTGCGCCCTCCACTACGGCAGTAGACGACGATACGCCTGTCTTTGGAGCCCAGCTCGTCCAAGCGGGAAGGCAATGCATCCACGGGAATATTGGTCGAAGGTTCGAGGTGGCGCTCGGTAAACTCGGCAACCGTCCTGACATCCAAATAAAGGGGCTCGTCCATGACGCGTGAGAGCCCAACGAGAGGAAAAGGGTTCGCCGAATGTTTTCCAGCTCTGCTTCCTGGGCCCTTAGTCGTGCGGAGCGGGCGCAATGGCTCCGATTGCCTGCCGCACCGCCGCTTGCACCTCGCGAGGTACATCGCTTCCAGGACCCGAAGCGTGGCAGAGGGCCAGAGTTTGCTTGAGGGAGTCGCAGGTGGAGCGGCAGTGCGGGCAAGATTCGACATGTCGTTCCATTTCGATGCACGTCGAAGCGTCGATTTCGCCTTCGAGGTGCCTCGAAAATAGCCCAACTACATCGGGACAACCCGGAGGCAGCGCTGTCGCACTCGGCAGATCGAGCAGGGGTGCCATGTGTGCTCGTACGGAAAGGCGCGCACGGTGGAGGCGACTCTTCACTGCCTGTGCACTGATGTGGAGTACCTCTGCAACTTCGCGGGCCGTGAGCCCCTCGACGTCTCGCAGCAGCAAGACCTCACGATACATCGGCTCGAGGGCGCGGATGGCGTGGTCGAGGGCCGACTCGATCTGCTTGCTAGCGAGCGCTTCGTCAGGAGCTTGCCCTCGATCTCTCGGCTCGTGACCCGGCGAGCGCTCCAAGCCATCGATGCGCTCGTCGAACGCCGGTGCAAACTTGCTCTTGCGGCGCTTCTTGATGCAGTAGCTGCGCGCAATCCCGTAGAGCCAAGTCGAAACGGACGAGGCGCCTCGGAAGTCGCGGACACCCCGCGCCATGGCGATGAGCGTGTCCTGCAAGACGTCCTCGGCGTCCTGCGGGTTGCGGCACATCTTCAGGCCAAATCGATAGATGCGAGCCTGGTACTCCTGGAGCAGCTCTTCCAGCGCGGCCGCGTCACCGGAGCGAGCTCGCTCCAAGAGCCGTGCGCTTGAGTCGCCCATCGATCGTTCTTGTAGCCCAGAAGCCGAGCATCATGGCCAACGAAAACAGCGCCGCTGGCGCGATGCCCCCCGCAGCGGAAACGAATGCAGGTCCCGGGCAATACCCCGCCAGTCCCCAGCCCACTCCGAAGATCGTCGAACCGAGTAGCAAGCGTCCGTCAATCGCGGCTGGTGCCGGCAAAGAAAGGACGTTCCCAGCAGCTGGTCCATTCAAGCGCGAGCGACTCCACCAGTAGACCGCGGCGTAGACCGGGATGGCGCCAACCATGACGAGCGCGAGCGAAGGATCCCAGTCTCCGGCGAAGTCGAGAAAGCCGATGACCTTGCGTGGCAGGGTCATGCCAGCAAGGGCCAGACCAATGGCAAACAGTGCTCCCGAGAGGAGCGGCGCCCAGTACTTCACGCGAACCCTGCCGACGCGATGCGTACGAGATAGACAGCCAACGCTCCAGCCGCCGTGAACGTGGCCGTTGCCGCCAGCGAGCGCCGCGACAGTCGGCTCACGCCGCAAACCCCGTGTCCGCTGGTACAGCCGTTGGCCAGGGTGGTGCCGACACCAACCAGCAACCCAGCCACGACGACTACACCGAGCGCCGTGGTCTCCACCTCGAAAGACGACGGCATGAGCGCCGCCATCAACGAGCCTCCGCCGAGTAGACCCAGGAGGAACGCCATTCGCCAGCTTCGGTCACTCGCCGGCGCGGTCGTGAGCCCTCCCACGATGCCGCTCACGCCAGCGATGCGCCTCTCGAGAAGCCAAAGCAGAGAAGCGGCCAGGCCGATGAGCACGCCTCCTGCGAAGGACGTCGCCCACCACGGCCAGGCCCCTGAGACCAAGGAGGCCAGCAGCAGCCGAACTGGCGCAAACAGCACGAAGCAGCCCAGACCCATCACCAGCCATGCGAACGCCTTTCGTAGCTTTTCTTGAGGGACCCGCCCGGAGAAGGTGCCGCCCAAGAGACTGCCGGTAGCAGCCGCGGCACAGAGCGCAGCGGCGAGCCCCAGGTCCGGTAGCGGTTGGCCCAAGTGGCCGACAAAACCCGCCAACGACTGCAGCGCGATGACGAAAAGCGACGTGCCGATAGCGTTGCGCACGCTGAGCCCGCCAAAAAGAACGAGAGCTGGCATGACCAAGAAGCCTCCACCAGCGCCCAGCAAGCCGGCGGCAAAGCCAACCCCCGCTCCCGTGATCAGCACGAGCGCAACTCGCATCTGGCGCCTGTGCAGGGGCCGCGACCCTCCGCGACGTCTCCGCATCGATACGCCTGTGGCCAGCATCAGCACGCCGAAAGCCGAAACGAGCACGACGCTTGCTATGTACTGGCTGACCAGACCGCCGCCGAACGCACCCACCATGCCGGCGCCTCCAAACAGCAACCCCACGCCAAGGCGAACCCGGCCCTGGCGAGCGTGGGGTGCCAGGGCGACCAGACTGGTGATCCCCACGACCAGCAAGGACACCGGAACGGCCTCGCCGGGCGAAAGCCCGACGACATAGACCAGAAGAGGTACCATCAGGATGGAGCCCCCGCCGCCCAGGAGCCCCAAAACCACGCCTACTAGGAGCGCCAGCAGGCCAAAGACCAAGATCATGGAGGTCGAGAGCCAGTCCCGCCCCAAAGGATTCCAGAAATAGCGCGACGGTGAATCCTTCTTCTCGCGACGGGCTCCAATCCACCAAAGGCACCCATGAACCGCAGCGACACGATGATCTTTCGCCAGTTGTTCGAGCGCGAGTCCAGCACCTACTCCTATTTGGTTGCCAGCCGCCCAGGCGGCGAGGCCTTGCTGATCGACCCCGTGCTGGACGACCTCCCGAAGTACGTACAGCTGCTTCGCGAGCTCGACGTGCGCCTGACTTTGGCCATCGACACCCATGTGCACGCGGACCACGTGACCGCAGTCGGGGCGCTCCGCGAGATCTCTCACTGCGTGACCATCCTGGGTGCGGAGACGAAGAGCGAGTGTATCTTGCGGCGGGTCACGGACGGCGAAGTCATTCGCCTGGACGGCCTCGAGCTCACCGCCTTGGCTACACCCGGACACACCGACGACAGCTACAGCTTTCGCTTGCCCGATCGCGTCTTCACGGGTGATACCCTGCTCATTCGAGGTACGGGCCGCACGGACTTTCAGAACGGCGATCCTGCTGCCCAATACGACAGTCTCTTCGGCAAGCTGCTCCGGTTGCCCGATGCGACCCTCGTTTATCCGGCGCACGACTACAAGGGCTGGACGGTCAGCACCATCGCCGAAGAACGCGCCCACAACCCCCGCCTGCAGGTGACGTCCAAGGAAGCCTACGTGGCCCAGATGCGGGCTCTGCGTCTGCCCAACCCGAAGATGATGGATGTGGCCGTGCCGGCGAATCTGGCTTGCGGCAAGCTCTGAACGCGCTCTAGGGCTCGAAGCGGCGACGCACCGCCAGAAAGCGGCCGATGCCGATCAGCAAAAGCCCGGCCGCAGCGACGACCAAGAGCCAACCGAGGGCGGGTGCGTCGACTAGTTCGAGGACACCAACCCCTGCGCCTGCGGCGCCCAGCGCCGTGCGCACGTATGAGAGCAAAGTACGCTCGTTGGCGAGCCTCGTTCGCTCCAGCGCGAGCTGATCGGTGTTCGGTGCCATGTCTGCAGTGTACTCGCGTACGGCCTGTTGTGCCTCCCACGCTTCCAGGCCGCCGACCTCTGACGTGACGCCTGACCGCAGCCGCGCCGGACCCACAAAAGAAAAGCAGCAAGGACCGAGGTCCTTGCTGCCGCTCGAGCGAACCGCAGGTCAGTTGACCGTGATGGTGAACGTCTTGAAGCTGGCGTTGCTTGCTCCCGGACTCACGGTGACGCCATTGCGAGTGCCGGGCATCGCGAGGTCGATCGCTTGCTGGCTGGTGCCCACCGTCAGGTAGAGGATAGGGCCAGTGGCGTCTGCCGGAACGGTGACGACGAAGGGCTGTCCTCGATAGACGGTTGCCGTCGCCGAGCTGTTGGTACTGGTGGTTGTTTTCGTCGTGAAAATATCGCCACAGACGGTGTAACCGACCGTCGGAATGTCGCTCCTCTTGTACTTCCTGGTGCTGGAAGGCACGTAGAAGTTCAAGAGAGCCGACTTGGGCGTGGGGCGCGTGACCGGATCGACGCTGGATTCACCACACGAACCATTGCAGCTGGTCGTCACGTTCTTCAGCTCCGCACCTGCCAAAGAGACGGCGACTCCAGCAGTTCCCATCGTGCGTGAGCACTCTTTCCTGCCAAGCCCCAGAAAGCCGCTGTTCTTGCAGTTGGGTGTAACCCACACCGTTGCTCCACATTTGTGCGAATCGAGCACCGAGCTGCTGGTCGAGATGCTGGCCGACGCATAGGCCGATCCGATGGGCCCGAGGGAGCTGAAATTCCAGGTCAACACGCCCTGCGTAGTCGTCAGGACGGCGAGCACCTCGGCATTGCCGTTGCGCACGCACGTCACGCTAGACTCTGTGTAGCCAAGAGGCGCTCCCAATGTGAAGTTGCCCGTGCAGACGGCGCCCGAGGCGCTGAAGCCCGTGATGACCGGATCGGTCTGGCCCACCGCGAGCGACTTGCGCGCGTACAGAACGGCCGCTGAGCCGTCGCCCGTTGGCGTGCTGCGCTTGGTCAGATTCTGACCTTCCGAACCGCGCAGGTTCATACACTGGAGCCAGGCATCGACAATGATGGGCGACCCCAGGTTGTAGACCCAGTGTCTGGCAGTTTCCGTGTCTAGCGTCTTGGAGTTGTCCGCGCAGAAGTTGTGATACGTCTGATAGTCGGACGACTTGTCCCAGTTCGCTCCAACGTGAATGGGCAACCCCTCGATCTCGATGTCGAGACCCACTGAGCCCTTGCTGTTGGCAATGGCCGTGAGTTTGCTTTCGTCGCAAAACAGCGCCTTGGTTTCTTCGTGAAAGAGCGAAATGTCGGAGAGGTTGAAGTATTCCATCGTGCCGTCGATCAGAATGTCGGCGCAGGATTCCTCCGAAGTCGTTCGCGCATTGGCCGAACTGGACGATACCGCGAGCGTATTGCGGCTCGGTACGACCAGGTACGGGTTGGCTGCGTCGACGGCGAATTCGTCGGTGCCCAGGTACGCGGTGTTGCCGGTGCTGCTCTGATCGAAGAGGCGTTCGCCGCCACCCAGCGCGATGCCGTAGGCGCCGATCAGGCCAGTCGAAGACGTGCCAGGAGCATCCTTGTGTGACGCTGCGAGCTGCCCGTCCGTGCGGGCAACGTTCCACAGGCGCACCGTTCGGATATCACCCTTGAGGCCGCTGCCGTCGACACCGTCGAAACCGACGAACAGTGGGCCCGTCGAATCGATCGAGCGTGCGGAGGTCACGGTGCCAACGGCCGCACCGTCGACGTAGAAGGTGACAAGGCTGCTCTTGCGTGTGACCGCGAAGGTGTGAAGCGCGCCGTCCTTCACCTGCGGGATCGTGCCACTCAAGTAGTTGGGTACGCCGCTCATCTGCAGCAGCAATTGCTGCCCATACAACGTAAAGTAGAAGCCGTCGTACCCGCTGGTGCGCTTGGATAGGAGCGGCACGAGATAGCGCCCGTCCTCGGCAACCACGGCCTGGATTTCGAAGCTGAAGTCTCCAGCGCCCAGCGCATAGGCCGCGTGGTTGGGAATCGTCACGCGATCGTCGACGCCGTCGAATACGTGCGGGATCTCTTGGTGATTGCCGGTCGAAAACTTCTGCGACGTGCTGAGCACGTCGTCCGTGCCGTCCGTTGCCACGCTACAGGCGGCGCTGGCCAGCGCGCCTACGATGCCGAGTGTTCGGGAGAACTTTGTAAATCGTGTTTTCTTTGAAATGTTCATGTGCCCTCTTTGGTGAGAGCCACGTCTACATTCGCCGACAACCTGATCTGTAGTGACCGTTCGGTCACCCGCGCCCAATAACTACGAAACGGCCTCGCTTTCCGAGCGAGGCCATACAGGGATCCCTACTTCGAGGGCAAAGCGGCTCGCGTCGGTAGTTGGGCCTTGCTCCGCTCGAGGGCTCAGAGACAGGCGCCCGCTGTCGAGCCGTCGATCAGCTCTACAGCCTCGTTGCACGAGGTCCCCGTCGCCCCTTCGCGACACGCTCCGCAATCCCCGTCGTCGTCGCAGGGCCGGACGCAGCGCGAGTCACTGCCATTTTTCGCGCACAAGCCGTTGCCCGGGCAGTCTTCGTTCTTTTCGCAAGCGCGCTGGCTGCAGTAGCCGGCTGCCAACGTCTCGTCACAACTCAGGCCGCCGCTGCAGTCGTCCGCGTTTTCGCAGGCCGCCCCCAGAACGCCCGAGCAATCGACGGGCATGCAAACCTTCCGATTTTCGGACCCACCGCCCGATGACCGACAGGAGAAAGTCGCGCCGGCGTTGCGCTCGCAGTAGTCGTCAGCGTCCTTCGCGTCGGTATCACCGGCGACATCGCTCGCTTCGCAGGACAGCAAACACATCTTGCCGGCAGCAGATTCGAACGGTGAACAGACCTGCGCTTGGTCACCAGGGCATTCGCCGTCGGCGGCGCAGCAGTCGGTGTCGACATCGCACGCATGCGTGCAATAGCCATCTGTCATCTCTTCGAGGCAGATCGCTTCACCCTGGAGGTCTCCAGCTGTGACGTCCGGGTAGCAGTCGGTAGCAACTTCGCAGACGGAGCCCGTTGAGCCTGGCGTGGGCCGCGCGTCGTCACTGGTCGACCCGGAGCAAGCCGCGGGAAAGAATGCAAGCGTAGCGCCCGACAGAAGGACGAAAAGTGGGCGGCGCAGAATGGACGTCATTGGTCGTCAGTGGCCGTAGGCGACGGCAATTCTGATGCGAGCTGAGATTTTCGTTCCAAGCGCGACCGATGCGCCGACGCGGGATGGCTGGCAATGAAGCGAGCTTGGCGCTGATCCGCCGCATTCCCGCGGCCGACGCGTCGAAGAGCATCAATCGCCAGCACTTCCCTTTCTTCGGCCAGCTTTCCGCGTGGGTAGAGGCGCAAATGCTGGTCCAGAAGCTGGAGCGACGCCGCCGGCCGATCGGCCAGCGCCTCGCGGGCCCCACGAACCAACGCGAGTTCGCTCGGCTTGGCATCGATGGGCTGCCGCGCAGGTTCGACCGCCGGAACGTCGGCGTTGTGCTCGGAAGTCGGATCCGCTGACCCGACGGGGGCTCGGGGTGCAGGCGCAAGCGCGCCGACGGGTGGTTCTGATCGCGCTGGCTCCACCGGAGGTCGCGCGTCGTCACCGGGCGTCGACTCCTGGCCCCCCCGAGTCACCATGAAGGCGATGACTCCGCCCAGCAGAAGCAGTCCACCGACGCGCGGTAGCCAAGCAACTCCCGGTCGGGGACCGTCCGTGCTCAAGCGCGAAGCCAAGCGCTCTACGACAGCAGCCTCCGGGGCTTCCGCACGCGCTCGCGCTAGCAACTCTTGCATGTTGCCGGGCGCATCGGGGCTGCTGAGCCAGCGTTCAGGGTCGCTCACGGCGCCACCCCGGCGCCCAAACGCACTTTGAGCGCCTGCCTGGCTGCGTGCAGGCGCGAGTAAGCCGTCTGAAGAGGGATACTCAAGGTCTCGGCCACCTCGCGCATGGGCAGTTCTTCGATTTCGTAGAGAACGAAGACCTCGCGCTGCACCTCGACCAGCGCCTCGAGATGACATCGCAGCTCGCTGCGCACCAACCCCCGGGTCGCCTCCTCGTGCGGGTCGGACGCGTGCGCCCGTTCCGCGTGTTCGGCTACCGGGATCTCGCGTCTGACGCTGGCTCGCTTGCGGTAGTCACTGCACACCCGAATGGTGATGCCGTAGATCCAAGTCCTCAAGCTCGAGCGTTGCTCGAACGAGGAAAGCTTTCGACCGATCACGAGAAACACCTCGTGGGTGAGATCTTCCACCTCGGACTCACGCACACCCAAATGCCGAACACAGCGCCACACATAGCGAACGTTCTCGCGGTAAACAGTCTCGAACTCGGCAGGTGCTGCCTCTCGAGCGGACCAATCCGCACCTTCTGCATGTGAGTGGATCAAGGCATCGTGAATTTAGCACGACTGAATGCCGAATTCGCCGAATCTGCTCCGTCACGGCGCGCGAGCAGATTCTCAGTCGAGCAGGAACGACGCGCCAAGCTCGAATTGCGGCGCTATTGCGGCCGTTCTGAAAAGCTCGAGCTCGGCGCCGGGCGTCACGCTGCCGACGAACGTCAGCTGGGTGGCCGGCACGGAGATCCCGACCGCTGCGTCAATCCGCACAGAGCGACCGAGGAGCCAGCTCACGCGCTCGGCCGCATGAAACGCGCCAAGCGCCGTATCGGCGGCGCTGTTTTCGGGGAACCCGCGCCCGGAAGCGCGCAGCAGGAGCAACTTGCCCCCTGCGCATGTCTCGAACTGCCAAGAGCTGGGCCGCAAACGGCCGCAGAGCGATGCGCCGCCCTCCAGACGATCCACCGCGACACTGGGCCCCTGAGCGGCAGTGCTCGTCGGAAAGAAATAGCCAGCCTCGGCCCGCACATTCAACCACTGCGGCAGCTCGAGCAGGACACCGACGAGGGCGCCGGGCGCGAGACCTGGTTGCAACCCGAGAGAGAGTGCTGCGCTCGCAGCGAAGCCCCAGCGAGCTGCTGGCGTTTCTGCGCGGTTTACCTCTCCGGCATCGACACTGGCCTCGGCCTCGTGTTCCTCGGACGAGGGGGAGCGCGCGGGGGCCATTGCGGCTGGAGGCTCGTCTTCGACCCCCGGTTCGACAGGACCTTCGAGCAACATCGCTGCGATCAGACCCAAAGACGCATCCTCTGCGTGACAGTCTTGGCCCTCGCTGGTCACGAGGCGTGCGCCGCGTCGGACGCCGCTCTCCTCGAGAACCAGCTCGATCCGGTAGACGTCAGCGACGCGCTCGATGCGCACGCGCAGGTGGCGATCCGGCGGCTTGCTCGCGGTGGAGTTCCGCGCGACGAGTTCGTTCAGCGCGCCCGCGTCGAGACACTCCGAGGGTCCGACGAGCGAAACGACAGCGACGTCGTCGCCCCCTGCCGCTGCTGGATCTTGCCAGAATCCCAGCGCCCCGACGATCGCCAGGGCTACCACCCTCCTCATCCGACCGAAACTAGCCGCTCGGATGGGGGCGCGGTAGTCACTTCACGATCTCGTTCACGCAGCGGCCATCTGCGCAGGGCGTCGCGCCGCAGCAATCGCCTTGGCTGTCGCAGGCTTGGCCGTACTCAGCGCAAGTCGACGTGGTCGAGGTGGAGCACTTGCCGCTGGTCGAGCCCACCAGAACGACGCAACGCGTGCCGTCGCAGCAGTCGCCATTGACCGTGCACGAGCCTTCCGCTGCCACACAGCCGCCTGGCGGGTCAGCGCACTTGAGATGCCCGGTCGCATCGGCCACACACGGACGACCGTCACAACAATCGGAACTGGAGGCGCAGTCCTGGCCTTTCGCGCGACAATCGGTGCCCAAGCCATTGCAACGGGGGATGCCAAAATCGTCGAGATCGCATTCTCCCGAGTTCCCCACGCCGCTGCAGCACTTGTTGGCCGCCGCGCTGACGCTGCAGGTGTAGTCCTTGAAATGGCAGGCGTTGCCTTGAGGACTGCAGGACATCGCGTTGCGGCAAATGCCGAGCTCTGCGCCGGGCTCTAGGGCGCAGGTCACGTTGCCGGCTCCGGGAAGATCGCTAGTCGGGTCGCCGCCACAGCAGTCTGCGTCGCGCCGACACAATTCGCCCGTCAGATGACAACCACTGGCGGGCTGACAAATCGACACGCCGCTGGGGCCATAGGGAGCGCACAGACGGCTGCAGCACTCGTTGCAGGCCGAGCACACGGTGCCCGCAGCGCCGGCCGAACAATTGGACGGTCCCGCTGGCGCGTCTCCGCAAATGCCTACGCTCGCGCCGTCCGCGCTGTTGCAGACGCCGGTACAGCAATCGCTGCCACTCCTACAGACGTCGCCTTTTTGAACGCAGTAAGAAGCGCCCAGTGCGCAAATTCCGTCGGCGCAAAGGGTCGAGCAACACTCGCCATTGTCCGTGCAGCTGTTGCCGGCGGTTTTGCAACTGAGATTGAGGGGAGTGCAGGACCCATCCGCGCAAGACCCGCCGCAACACTCGCCGTCATCTTTGCAGCTGTCGCCATCACTAGTGCAGGCGTCGGCACAACGCCCGACCAAGCAACTGAGGCCACAACAATCGAGGCTGGCGGTGCATTCATCGCCCGACCGACCGCAGGCCTGAATCGATGAACCACAGACTCCCGACTTCTCGTCGCAGCTACCGCTGCAACATTCCTCGTTCCCCTGACAACTGGCGCCGGCCGCAGTACAGCTCAACGCACCTCCACCGCCATCGATGCTGATGTCATCGGTACTGTCCGCATCAGCGCCATCGGGTCCGCCGACACCAACTGTCTTGCCAGAGCAAGCACCCGTCAGGCCCAGTAGGGACGCGACGGCGAACGCTCCAAGGAGCAGCAAGCGCGGGCGACGGCCCACCGGAGCTTTCGAAGGGGTCATGGTGAGGTCAGTGGCGGAGCCCATGCCGAATTATGAATCGCACGCAAAATAAGGAGCCGACCCATGGTTTGCGGCGCCGGCGGCGCTACGTCATCTGCGCGACGCACCCGGGATGCCGGCCTACGCTGGCCGGGGGGGCTGTGGTAAAGTCCAATGCATGGATGCAGTCGATGATCGCGCAAGCCGAGCCGCCGCGCGCCGCGCCCAGGCAGCCAACTGGCCGATCCGCAAGTTCGAGTTGGGGCACGAGCCGCTCCTCGATCCTCTCGACAGCACTACGCCCGACGAGCGCGTGGCAGCGGTGGCGGAACTGTCCTACCGCGCGTTCAGGCTGAGCAATCGTCCTTGGCCCACCTACTCGAGGGCTACCATGCCAGGACGGCTCTTTTCGAGGAGCGAGTGACGCTTGACGAGTTCAGCCAGGACTTTCGCGATTTGCTCGCGGCGCTGGTCGAATCCGAAGTCGACTTCCTCATCGTAGGTGCTCACGCCATGGCAGCGCACGGCTACGCTAGGGCGACGGGCGACCTGGACGTGCTGGTGCGTCCTGAAGCTCCAAATGCACGCAAAGTGTTCGAGGCATTGCGCCTCTTTGGCGCACCCGTCTTGGTCCATGGCGTCAATGCGTCGGACTTCGAGCGCGAAGGCATGGTCTACCAGATGGGTCTTCCGCCCCATCGCATCGACATTTTGACCTCGGTCAGCGGCGTCGACTACGACGAATGCGCGACTGATGCGCCCGAAGGAGCCTTCGGCGGCCAGCACGTTCGCTTTATTTCCTTGGCAGCCCAGATCAAGAACAAGCGCGCTACCGGGCGTGCAAAGGATCGAGCCGACGTGGAGATCCTGGAGGAACTCGCCCGCAAACGAACTTGAGGTCTCGGCTTGCGAGCGACCTCGGCGATCTCGCTTGGGGCGCGGCGCCCGAGCGCGCTAGCTTGATCCGGTCATGCCCGAGAACATGCTGGTGCGCATCCTCGCGTCGCGCGTCTACGACGTCGTCAGCGAGACGCCCCTGGACCGAGCCGC
>JBBQHO010000073.1:0-17726 GCA_038324055.1 Polyangiales bacterium
ACAGCTCTGCGTTGCCGACCGTCGACCTGGCCGTTCGCGACCGCAAGGGCCGGTTGCTCGCGCTTGGACCCGAGCGTGCGGGCGAGATTTCCAGTGATCCGAGCCTGCGTGTGTGTTCGCTGGCCGTGCATCTCGAAGACGGTCTGGACCATTTCAGCGACGGCGATGCAGCGGCGGGTACGCTCGAGGAGCGCACTCTCCTGCGCGCGCTGATGGACGACGACGCGGGCACGATTGATTTGGTGATCGTTCCGGTGTTCGCGGGGCTGGGGCGCATTGGTGAGTCGTTCATCTATAGCCCTGGCGCCAGTATTCAGAACGCGCTCATCCTCGATCGTGGTGGGATCCGCGCCAGCATGCGTTCGTTCACGCTTGCCCACGAACTCGGGCACATCTTGCTCGACATGCCGGGCCACCCCGACGACTACGGCATCGATCGCCCCAGCTCGCTCATGGATGCGGACGCGGCCGATGGCACCATTTTCGGGCCCCGGCGCTTGTCCCTGGCGGACTGTCAGCGCGCGCTGCGCCAGAGTGGCCCCGGGGCGCCCGTCCCGCTGCTCGAAGCCTGGCCGCTGCGCGCCCCGCGCGAACCCTGAGTCTCGAGGCCTGCTTCGGCCGACACGGTCAGTGCAGGAGCTGCCGCTCGGCAACGTCGAGCGCATCGATCAGGGCCAGCGCCAGGCGCTTGCGCGGACTGTTCTCGGTTGGACCCACACAAGCCGGGCAGCCGCTGGGGCAGGGACAACGCTCGATCAAGTCGCGGGCGCGGCCCAAGAGTTCGGGCGCGCGCTCGAAGAGTCGTTCGGACAGGCCGACGCCGCCGGGCTGCGCATCGAAGACGAAAAGTGTCGGATCGAGACCACCCGCGTGCCCCGCGCGGTAGTCACGTTCGGGCGCATGCTCGTGGGTTTGGCCGTCGCCGAGCGTCTGCCCCAGATCCCGGGGATCGCACATCAGCGCCAGCGAAGTGATGGTCTCGAGCGCACTGCCCACGCCGCGGAGGGCGTCGACCAACAGCGCGCGCGGCGCGTTCATTTGAACAAGAAACTCCTCTGGGATCGTGATCCAAAAGCTGGTGGTGTGCATTTCCATCTCGGGCACGTGCACGTCGCCGTAGCCCGAGTTTTCGTGCGTGAAGAACTTGATTTTCTTGTAGCCCGTGACCTTCTCGATCACTTTGACGTCGCCCCAACCAAGCACGGCGCGCCCCGTCTCTTCGGTGCGATGCGTGTCGAGCACACTGACCGTGCGGTACGTGAGGGCGGTCGTGAAATAGTCGGGCGCGACCTTGCGCACGAAGGCCTTGTGGTTGTCGAAGTCGAGTCGCTCCACCTGGTACTGTTCTGCGTCTTGTTGGTAAATCGCCTGCTCGTGCAGCATCGTGTGCGCCGCGCGAAAATCGAGCTCGCCAATCGTTTTCTCATGGGGCTTTTCGGGTGTTCCTTGATCGACGATCACGAAATTGTCCCAACCGATGTTGCGCAGCGAGACGTGGCTTGCCGGAAAGGCGTCGCCCGTCCAGTGGTAGCGACCGCCGGCCAAGTGCAAAAGGCCGTGCGCGGCGAGGTACTCGAGTGCGTCACGGGTGGTCTGTGCGTCGAGCGTTCCAAACAGTTCGCCGCGCAGAGGCTCGGGCGCGCTCGGGCGTGCGCCCGGGGCGGCCACTTGGAACGGCGCCTCGAAAGCCGCGCATTTCAGGTGCTGAATCAAAATTTCGGCGTTGGACGGATCGATGCGTGCCTGCTCGGACGCTCCATCGAGCAGGTAGCCCGGTTCGCGCGCCAAGTACTGATCGACGGCGCCGCTCGCGCAAACGAGCACAGCCACGGCTTCGCTGCCGCGCCGACCCGCGCGACCAAAGCGCTGCCAGGTGCCGGCGACGCTCCCCGGATAACCCGCGCACACGACTGCGTCCAAGTCACCGATGTCGATGCCGAGTTCGAGCGCATTGGTCGCCACCACGCACAAGATTTCGCCATTGCGCAAGCCTCGCTCGATCTCGCGGCGCATCTCGGGCAGATAGCCGCCGCGGTAACCCATGATGGCGCGTTCGGCCCCCGGTCCCGTGCCAGCCAGGGCTTCGGCGCACTCGTCGCGCAAGTACTTGAGCATGACCTCGACCGAATTGCGGGAGGGCGCGAACAGGATCGTCGGGACTCGGGCGCGCACCAAATCGGCAGTCAGGCTGACCGCCGCCTTGAGCGTGCTGGCTCGAACGCCCAGCTCGGCGTTGACCACCGGCGGGTTGTACAAAAACACCCGCCGACTGGTTTGCGGGGCGCCTGACTGGTCGACGAGTTCGACTTCTGCCTCGGGTACACCCAAGAGTCGCGAAGCATGCTCGAGCGGATTGCCAATCGTCGCGGTCGCGCCGATGAACGTTGGTTTTGCGCCATGAAAAGCAGCTAGGCGGCGCAGGCGCGCGACCACCAGCGCCATGTGCGAGCCGAACACACCGCGGTAGGTGTGCATCTCGTCGAAAACGACGTAGCGCAGACCTTGGAAGAAGCTGGCCCATTTGGTGTGGTTGGGCAGGATCCCCGCATGTAGCATGTCGGGGTTGGTCAGGATGATGCGCCCTTTTTCGCGGGCCACGCGGCGCGTGTCGCCCGGCGTGTCACCGTCGAAGACCAGGGAGGGAAGGGCCAAGCCGCTCTGTTGGATCAGGGTGAGCAAGCTCTGCTCTTGGTCGCGCGATAGGGCCTTGGTCGGGTAAAGAAAGAGGGCTGTCGCGCTCGGATCTTCGCTCAGGGCTTGGAGCACCGGCAGGTGGAAGCAGTAGCTCTTGCCGCTGGCCGTCGGTGTGGCGACGACCACGTGACGACCGCGTCGCGCGGCGCTGATGGCCTGCACCTGGTGTGAATAGAGTTCACTCACACCCTTGTGCGAAAGCGCGCGCAGCAATCCAGGACTGAGGTCGGGCATCCCCCCGTAGCGAGCCTCGGTCGCCGGCAGCGCGCGCTCGGCCGCGAGGCAGGGGAGGACCCGGCCTTCGCTGAGCCAGTCCTTCGTGACGTCATCGAGGCCACGAGACAGCTTCCAAGGGGGGGCGACCATGCGCGCTTTTTTAGCGCGTCGACGGGTACTAAACAAATGTCACGTAGAGTCGACCTGCAGGGGGCGCTGGCGACGCCTAGCGCCGGCCGTGTACGCTCCGTCGTCATGCGCACCGCCCTACTTTTACCCGCCCTTCTGCTCCTCCTGGGAGGCTGCGAGAACGAGGCCGTCAAGAAGTGCCACGCCGACATGGGTACAGCGCAAGCGGCGCTCCTGGCGATGGATCCCAAGGATCGCCCCAGCGTCGAAGCCGTGTTGGTCATGGTCGAGGGGGCACTGAAAGTCTGCGGCGACGCCAAGCGCACCGACGAAATCAAAGATCTCACCGACGCGAGAAACAACCTATCCGGTCACGTCGATGCTCTCGAGAAACGCGCACAGCGCAGCGCTCCGCACGCACTGACTCCCGAGCAGCTCGAAAAACTGGTCAAAGACGGCGATCCTGCTTGCCCCAAAGGCCACGCGTACGAACACGGCGACTCCAAGAAGCTGATCCAGTGCACCGGTCCGCAGCTGTTTCAGATGAACTTCGCGCAGGCATCGGAACACTACGGCCGTCGCGGTTTCACTGTGGCAGTCGATCCGAGCGGAAAAACCTTGCGCGCCGAGTTCGGCGCCGAAGTCGTCATCTTTCGCTTTGCGGAGCCCAAGTCGACCCACGCCGCCGCCTGCTTGTCGCTCACGGCCGCGCCCGGTATCGCCTGGCAAGAGGTCGTCACGCGCGCGACCGGGGTGCCGCCGCAAAAACTGACCGAGGGCAAGACGCTGGTCCTCGGCGGAGTCAGCTTGCCATTCCGGCTCGAAGGCCCAGGTCCCGACAAAACCGTACATCTGGGCGATTGCCCGACCAAGCCCAGCACGCCCTGAGTCCTGGCCCGCCTGCCTGTCTTGTCGTAAAGGAGCGGCCAGATGACACTCAAGGACGAGACGGCCGACGGCCACCACAGCGCGGCGCCGGGTGAGATCGAGCACGTGCTGGCGCCCGAAGCGCCTCCCGGCATCGAGGAAATCGAAAGTCTGCCACACGGCGAAGGCGATCGCGTGTTTGCGAGTGGCGAGCCACGCGCCTCCGAGGTTCCCACGATCGAGCCGCCTCCGCCCGCGCCGGAGCCGCGCGCCGAACGTCCGACCTACGTATTTTTGGGCGTGGTGGCCGCGATTTCTCTTGTTCTCGACATCGGCTCGAAAGCTTGGGCCGAGGTGACCTTGAATCGCCGAGGCTTTGAACCGATCGAACTCGTCGATCATCACTTGAGCGTCACGCTCGCCTACAACCAAGGCGGAGCGTGGGGATTGTTTGCCAATGCTGGCGAAATGGTACGCAAGCCTTTCTTCTTGATCGTCAGCGGGGCGGCCATTTGGTTCATCGTTTCGCTCTACGGACGCCTCCAAACCGGCCAAAAGGCGCTGACCTGGGGTCTGCCGCTCGTCCTTGGTGGCGCGCTTGGCAACCTGAGCGACCGCATCACCCGCTCGCAAGTCGTCGACTTCATCGACTATCGCGCCGAGTGGGTCCTCCACCTCAACAGCTTCATCCACAAATATGTGCGGGTTTGGACGATCACCGACCACTGGCCCACGTTCAACGTCGCCGACGTCGCGATCTGCATCGGCGTCGGGCTGATGGCCGTCGACATGTTCAGCTCGCGCAAGCGGCAGGGCACGCTCAGCTCTGCGCCGCCTTCGCGCGGTCACGAAGAGCCCGTCGAGCCGACGCCCGCAGTGGCCGTCGACTGAAGCGCGCGCCAGGCGATCATGCGCGGACGACTCTTCGAGCTCTGGGGCACCGTGCTGCCGAGCTATTTCGTCCTCTTGGTGGTGGGCTTCTTGTTCGCGACCCTCGCAGGCGCTCTGTGGGCCAGGCGCGTCGGTCACGATCCCGACGTCATCGTCGATCTGGGGCTTTCAATGCTGATTTTCGGCGTTCTGGGGGGACGGCTGCTCCACGTCTTCGCGGACGGCCACTTCTGGGATTACGTGCATCTCTGCACGGATCCGGGCCTCGTCGAGTGGAAGATCAGCAAGCTCGAATGCCTCAGCCAGAGTGACCCCGGCGCGCTCGGCGCGTTCTTGGGCGAGCACCCCGAGCCGCTCGGACGCTGGGATCAGGGGGCAGGGGTCTGTCGTCCGCTCGCCAGCGATTGCTTCGCTTGGGCCCGGTTCTGGGCCGGTGGTCTCACCTACTACGGCGGCTTCGTCGGAGCTTCGCTGGCCGCCTGGTTCCTGCTTCGCCGAGACAGGTTTCCTTTCTGGAAGGCGGCGGACATGGCCGGAATGGTCGTCCCTCTGGGCTTGGCCTTCGGACGCATGGGCTGCTTGCTGGGTGGCTGCTGCTTCGGCAGACCCTGGGACAGCCCGCTGGCGCTTTCGTTCCCGCCAGGAAGCGCGGCCAGCGCCGCGCAGGCGCAAGTGGGCCTCCTGCCGTCCGCGTTCAGTGCCTCGCTGCCCGTTCACCCAACACAGCTCTATGAGGCCTTTGGTTCTCTCGGGCTGGCCTTTGCCCTTCTGCTCTGGGTGCACCCGCGCAAGCGCTACGACGGCCAGGTCTTTCTGGGATTCGTCACCGGCTACGCCGCGCTGCGCTTCGTGCTCGAGTTCTTTCGGGCCGACGAGCGTGGCGGTTGGGGTTGGTTCAGCACGAGCCAATGGGTCGGTGTCGCTCTGTTCTTGGCCGGGCTTTTCGTCCACGCGCGATTCGCGCGCCGCGCGGGCGGCCTTGCTGCTGTCGCGGGCCCGGATCTGAGCTAGGCTGAGCGAGTGAAGTTCCGTTCGCGCGCGTCGTCTTCGTTTGGCTGGGGTCCGCTTTTTCTGTTGTCGTGCGGCGTTGTGGCCTGCAGCAACACTGCAGAAAACGATCGCCCGGCTTATGACGACGGCGGCTGCTCGTCGCCGTGCGGCTCGGACGGGGGTATCGGTTCGGGCGACGACGGTGATCTGGGTTCGGGCGGAGCGGGCGGCGACGGCAGCGCGAGCGCGACTGGCAGCGTCGTGGCCTTCGCCGATACGGGCTTCGTGACGACGAGTCCGGTGACCGAGGGTCTGACGGTGCGCGCAGAGCCCGCCGCGGGAGCGGCCTGGATTTCGACCAGCTATGACGGCACTCGCTTCGATCTGACCGGCGTCGCCAGAGGTGCCGCCGTATGGATGGCCGCAGATTCGGCTGACACCACCCAATATTTCGTGACCATCACGCGCCAGGACACCAGCAAAAACCGGGCTCTTTTGCTCCCGCTGGTGAAGGCGGATTTGATCGAGACAATCTACAACGTATCGGGCGCGTCCGACACGATCAGCGCGGCTGACGCCCAGCTGGTCGTGCAGCTCGTCGACAGCAATGGCGCTGGGATTGCCGGGGTGACGACTACGGTTGCCGGTTCGAGTTTCGTCGCCTACTCGGAGGCCAATACTTGGCAGCTGGTGCTGACCGAAACGAGCAACGACGGCCAAGCTTTCTTCGGCAACATACCGGCCAGCAAGTTTCCAGGCGGCGAGGTCGAACTGGCCCTCAGCGGCAACCTGGTGCGCACCTTGTCGGTGGTCGTCGCCGCGAACGCCGTGACGGTCGTGCGCATCCTCGGCAGCCCGTGACTCGAGCCGTGCGCCTTGCTAGTCGAGTCGCATGGCAGTGCGCATCGACGGCAAGGCAATTGCCGCCAAGGTTCGCGGCGAAGTCGCCGCATCGGTCGTCGAGTTCGTCCGCGCGCACGGTCGTGCGCCGGGGCTCCACGTCGTGCTGGTCGGGGACGATCCCGCATCTGGCGTCTACGTGCGCAACAAAGAAATCGCAGCCACGCAGACAGGCATGGCCGGCCACGTGCACCGCTTGCCTGCCGACGCGAGCGAAGACGCGGTGCTTTCGCTCGTGCGCGAGCTGAACGTACGCGAAGACGTCGACGGCATCCTGGTGCAGTTCCCTGTTCCTGCCCACATCAGCCAGGGCCGTATCCTGGAGACGATCGCGCCAGAAAAGGACGTGGATGGCCTCCACGCCATCAGCGTCGGGCGCCTGTGGTCGGGGCTGCCCGGGCTCGTCTCGTGTACGCCGAGCGGCTGCGTTCGGCTGCTGCGCGAAGCTGGCGTCCAGCTGGCGGGCCAACGCGCCATCGTCATCGGTCGCAGCAACTTGGTGGGCAAGCCCATCGCCGCGTTGCTGTTGCAAGAAGATTGCACGGTGACACTCGCGCACTCGCGCACGGTCGATTTAGCGGCCCGCTCGGCAGAAGCCGACATCGTGATCGCCGCCGTCGGTCGCCCCAAGCTCGTAACCGCTTCGTGGATCAAACCCGGCGCTGCGGTGATCGACGTTGGCATCAATCGGCTTGCAGACGGCACGATTGCCGGTGATGTCGATTTCGCAGCGGTCGAGCCGATTGCGGGCTTCATCACGCCGGTTCCCGGTGGCGTTGGGCCCATGACCATCGCGATGTTGCTCGAAAATACGGTCAAAGCAGCGCGGGCACGCGTCGGCTGAACGTGCCCAGAGCTGAGCGCTCTCACACCAGCTGAGAGCGCAACCGCTCGAGGACCGCGGCGGCTTGCGCGGCCGTGTGCTCCAGCGACCCACCATTGTCGATGACAGCGTCGGCTCGCTTCACTTTCTCGGCCAGAGGCCACTGCGCCGCGATGCGCTGCAGCGCGCTTTCGGCGGTGAGACCATCGCGCTGGCTGACGCGCTCGACGCGGAGTGCGTCGGACGCGTCGACCACGATCACGGGCCGAAACCGTTCGGCCTGACCGGTCTCGAAAAGCAGCGGGATTTCGTAGCAAATGAGCCGTTCGCCAGCCTGTTCGAGCGCGGCGAAGCGCGCCTCGGCGGCGCTGCGGATGAGCGGGTGCAGTAAACCTTCCAGCTTCGTGCGTGCGTCGGAATCGCGGAAAACCAGCTGCCCGAGCGCTGTTCGATCGAGTTCGCCGTTCTGCGTGAGCACAGTTGGACCAAACGCGTGGGCAACCCGTTCGAGCCCTGCGCTACCGGCAGCAACCACTTCTCTCGCCAAGGAATCGGCATCGACTAGGGCCAGGCCCGCGTCCCTCCAGAGGCGCGCGACCGTGCTCTTGCCGCTGCCAATGCCGCCGGTTAAGGCAAAGACCAGGGTCCCGCTGTCGCTCACCGCCCGAGCTTGCGTGCCCCGGACGCGCTTGGAAAGCCGCCCAGGAGCAGCTAGGTCCAGCCTATGCGATGGGGAACGCTTGGAGCCGCGCTGGCGGCGCTTCTGGGCGCCTGCCAGGCGGCGCCTGCTGCGCCTGCAAAAGAGCAAACGGCAGCAACCGAACGAACACGAGCGGACGAGTCCCAGGGGCCGTCTCGGCCGGTCGCGCCGGCAAGCGAGGCCGACTGGTGCGTCTCGGGGGGCGCCGCGCTCGTGGGGGCGCCCGTGGTCGATGCTGACGATCGACTCTATTTCGCGAGTGCGGACGGCACCCTGCACGCGTTCGAAGCCGATGGCCGCTACCGCTTCAGCTTCACGTTGCGCGGCACGCCGCTGGGCAGCGTCAGTCTCCGCCCCGAGGACGGCAGCATCTTGCTCGGCACGACCGAGCGGCTCGTCTATGCCGTGAGTCAGAACGGCGTCCTCCGCTGGTCCTTCTCGGCGCTCACCCCGGTGTGGTCGGGCATCGTGCCGCTCGACGCGACGAGCGTCGTCTTCTTGGGACTCGACCGCTTCCTCTACGCGCTAACGACCACCGGTGCCGCGCGCTACCGCGTGCGCATCCCTGGCGAGCCCGTCGGTGAGCCTTTGGTCACTGCCGATGGCGCGGTCTGGATCCCGCTTCAGGACGGAGCTGCGCGCGTCGTGGGCGCCCGAGCGGCGCAGAAAATAGCGCTCAGCGGCGCCGTCGAGACTCTGGTGGCGCAGACGCGGGGGGTCGCGGCGCGCTCGGGGCGGAACGTCGTGGTGCTGCGCGAGGACGGATCCATCCAAGAACGCCTGGAAGCGGACGAGATCGGCGGGAGCGCCGCCGGTCTCGCATTGGTGCAAAACAGTGGCGAGCTCGAGTGGAGGTCGGCGCGCGGCACTCAGCGCGCGACCACGAAGCTGGGCGCCCGACTCAGCGCGTCTCCGTTGGTCACGACCGATCTCGTCGCCTTGCCGCTGCAAAACGGCGATTTGGGCCTTCTGGACGCGACGGGCGCGCTCGAACTCAGAAAACTCGGCGGCGCGGCGCTGGGACGCCCCGTCGCTGGGCGCACTCGGCTTTTCGTGCCGATGGCGGACGGCCAAATTTGCGCAATGACCCCAATGACCCGAAGTGGCGTGGCCCCGGCCCAAGTAGCGCGCTAGGGAGGCCGGGTGAGCCTCAAGGGTCGGCTATCGCGTCTCGGACCCCTTGCGCCGCTCTCGGCCGAAGAGCGGCGCGCGCAGCAGCGCCTCCAAGAGCCCGCAGCGGAGCCGACTTCGGCCCTCGTGGCACCACCTTCGCCTCCGGCGCAAGTCCTCGACGAGCTACGTGCGCGCATGGCGGCGATGCTCCAAAGGAGCCCGCCTCCGCCCCGACCGACTCACGAACAGAGCATCGCCGAGCTGCCGTTCGTTCGCGTCGACACCGAACACGGCCCGCTGACCCAACGTCTGAGCTTGCTTCTACCCTCGCACCACGTGGGTCGTATACCGGTCGAGAGCGCCCGGACCGTGTCCGCGGCGCTGCTCTCGCTCTTGGCCCTCGATCCGCGGCTCAGCGACGTCTTGCCCGAACGCGCGCTGTATCTCGATACCGAAACGACTGGCCTGGGTGGAGCGGGGACCCTCGCTTTCTTGGTCGGGCTCGCCTGGTTCAACACAGACGGTCGGCTAGTGCTCGAACAGCTACTTTTGGCTTCGCCAGCCGAAGAGCTGGCGCTGATCGAACACCTGCGCGCGCGCATCGACGCCTGCTCGCTGATTGTCAGCTTCAATGGCAAGTCTTTCGATCTCCCGTTGCTCCAGGCGCGCGCGGTGATGAACGCTCGTGCGCCCTTGCCCGAGAGGCCCCATCTCGATCTGCTCCACGTCGGGCGGCGCTTGCACAAGGCGCGCCTCGGCAGCTGCCGCCTGACCCACCTCGAGACCGAAGTGCTCGGCTGGCAGCGCGGGGCGGACGACATCGCCGGCGCCGATATTGCGCCGCTTTACGGCCACTTCCTGCGCACGGGTGACGGTGAGGTGCTGCGCGCCGTCGTCGAGCACAACGCTTGGGACGTCGTCACCATGGCGGCGCTCGTTGGTCTGTACGGTGAGCCAGTCGGGCTTCTTCACCCCGAGGATTTACTGGGCGTCGCCGAGACCGCACGTCGCCACCGCGCCTACGACCAAGCGCGAGCGTTCGCGGACGCATCCTTCGAACGTGGGGCGGGGCATTCGGCTCTCTATTTGCGCGCGCAGATCGAAAAGGCGCGCGGAGACAAGGCACGCGCGCTCCTGGATTTCGAGGTACTCAGCCAAGAAGTCGACGACCCCGCTGTGCGACTCGAGCTCGTCAAGCTGTACGAGCACCATGCCAAAGACTTCGAGGCGGCCCTGCGGGTGCTCGGTCGGGGCGTGCTCGAGGACGAAGCCGCGATGGAGAAAAGGCGCCTCCGATTGACCAAAAAGGGCGAAAAAAAGCCGCGCAAGCCGCGCGCGCCCCACGCGCACGGGCGCCGCTAGCTGGCCGTTTCCGCCTATACGCTCCTGGGCCCAGTGCTCACAGTCCCGCAGCCGCTCAAAGGGCCGCAGCCGCTCAAAGGCCCAGCGCGCTCGCGTAGTCGATCGGCACCGCTGCGCCGAACACACCCAGGCACATCTCGTCCGTCGTCTGCTCGCCGAGTAAAAGAGCGCTTGGCTCCGTTTCGCGGACCGACTCGAGCACGTCGCGGACGGCCGGATTGTCGAGGCTGTTGTCGTAGGTGCAGCGGAACTTGAGCACGTCGCCCGCAGCAATCTGCGGCAAGTCCCTGTACTCGCCATCGAAAAAGTAGGCGCGCTGCCAGTTGAAGTCGTAGTTTGGCGTTTGTACGAGGCAGCTCGCGCGTCCGTCGTGTTCCACGGTGATCAGCATATCCGTGCCCGCCCAATGCATGTGCGTGCCGACGGCCCACAGCTTGAGAGGAAAGCCGGGCACACCAGGAACGGTGAAGCGCTGCGTCTCGGTGTGGGCGGTCGCGCCGGCGGGTATCAAAAATGCCGCGCCGGACGGCGGATCATCGGGGCCAGGCACGAGGCCCATGCCATCCGGCAGCTCCGCCGGGAAGTTCCCAATCAAAAACAGCCCGCCAGCGTATTCGGGTGTCGTGGTACTCGCGCGTAGCTCGACACGAGTACTGTCGTCGGTTTCTACGCCGTCGCCCGTCGGGTGGTAGTGGACCTGAATCACGAGCTTGGTCCCGACGCGGAGCGGCATGGCCATGCCTTCGGGTGTGACCGCGGGAACGGCGCCGGGCGCCCAAGCGCCTAGCAAATTGGGAGCCGTCGTCCCCGGTCCACCGAAGCAATCGTAGACGCCGTCTTCACCAGCCAACGCCGCGCCTTCGTCGTTCTTGTCGGTGAAGACCAGGACGTGATGCACGATGGCGGGGTTGCCCGGAGTCACCTGCACACCGGTGACCCAATGATCCTCAGTGAAGCCCGGATCCAGTGTAAAACACTTGAATTGGTCGGCGGTACCGCTCACCTCGACTGCCGAACGGATCTTGAGCGCGCTCGAAGGATTGTCGAGTTTGAGATCGGCGGGTTCGGGCAACGGTGCCGCGCTGTTCGGATCGCCTTCGAGCTTACCGTCGTCCAGCCACTGCTGAAACATCGCCTTCTCGTCGTCGGTCAGGCGCAAATCGTCCTTGAACGGTGCCGGGTGCGTGCACTCGTCGGTGTCGTTGGCGCTCCACGGGGGCATCGTGCCGTCCTGAATCGACGTGTTCATCTTCACCGCCCACGTGCGGGCGTTGGTGTACGTCTCGACCGAGAACGGTGCGATTCCGCCTGTGGAGTGGCAGCCCTGACACTTCGCGGTGACCAGCGGCGCGATGTGCTGGTGCCAGGTCACCTCATCGCTCGTGGACTGGCAGCCTGCGGCAAGCGCTACGCCGGCAGTCCCCAGCCCCAGAGCGGCCCGAGCGAAGAAACGTTTCATCGCCCGAGTGCAGCCTATTTCCAGCGCGGGGGCCAGTAAAAACAGGCGCCCCGCGGGCCGCACTCACTTGACGACAACGTAGCGGCAGCCGCCGCAGCCGCCGGCGGAGTCGGCGGGGATGGCGTCATCGCACTCTTCGCCGTCCTGCAGCGTGCCGTCGCCGCAATAGCCACCCAGCACGCAGCCCGGCTGGCACTCGTTGTATCCGCCGTCGTTGACGCCGTCGTCGCATTCCTCGTTGCCGCCGATGATGCTGTCGCCGCACTCTGCCGCGCAGTCCGAACGCGACGATTCGAAGCCCGACAGTGTCAACTTGAAAGTAGAACCTTCCCACATGCGCTCCGCATGAAAGACTTGAATCGCAAACACCTTTCCATCCTCGAGGCCGTAGGTCGCGGCATTGGCGGAGCTCAGCGTGATGCTGTCGGACTTTGCCGAATGGACGCCACCCAGATCCACCGCCAGCTGGCCGTTCACGAAAACCCAGACGTCGTCGTCTCCATTGAAGTCCAACTTGGCTGATTGCGATGCATCGTATTGGAACCAGTAAGTGACTTCAGAGGTGAAGTAGAAGTTGTGAGGTCCCGTGTTGGTGTGGCCTGCAATGTCGGCCTCGAAGGCCCAGGCGATGCCGTAGTTGTCGCCGATTTTCGCCTGCTTGCCTCCGTCATCCTTGGCTCCCGCGAGTCCGTCGATGGGAAAAAACAGAGGATTTCCATCAAAGGGGCAGTTGCCAGCCGGGCACGCCCAGGACACGGGAGCAGTCCATTTCTGGCCGTCCTTGCCATAGCGATTCACGAAGCCCCCGGAGCCGTTGTCGAATAGGTCGATGGAACCGACGAACGTGGCGTTCGTCCCGGCGACATCGGTATACCACTGCGCAAAGTTATCCATGCAACCGCTCGTCCCGGCCCGCTCCGGCTTGCCGTTCTTCAGGGCGGGCTTGACGAGGTTGGGCACGACGACGTCCCCCTTGCAGGAAGCGTTCTCGAAGTCCGAATGCGACTCGGCGAAATCCCGAAAAATAGCCGGGATCGTTAGCATGCACTGGCCCGACGCATCTTTGGCACAGGCCGCCTGCGTGCAGGTGTAGCCGTCTTCGGTTTCGCACGTCGACGAGCAACCATCGCCGTTGGTCTTGTTGCCATCGTCGCAGGCTTCGCCCAGGACGATGCCGTCGCCGCAAGACGAAGTGCACGCGCCGGAGGCGCCTCCGGGACCCGTGTTGCAATTCGGCTCTGAAACGCACTTCTCCGAGCAGCCGTCAAAGGGCAGGGCATTCGTGTCGTCGCACGTCTCTGCGCCTTCAATCACGCCGTCGCCACAGGTGGTGTCGCTGCAGACGCTGGGCGCGTCGGTCGTGCACTTCGAGCCGAGCTCGACCTTGCAGGTCTTGGAGCAGCCGTCGTTGTCGACGAGGTTTCCGTCGTCGCATTGCTCCGGAAAGGAGGTGAATCCATCGCCGCAGCGGGCAAAAGGCTTGCAAAGTTCGCCTGGCGTCGGGCACGTGAAGCCCTTGTCGATGCCGAGGCAGTTGGCAAAGCAACCGTCGTTGCCCGCGAGATTCCCATCGTCGCAAACTTCGTCGGGCGTCAGTGCACCATCGCCGCAGCCGGGCGGCGCCGGACGGTCGATGGGGTCAATGTTGCCGTCGCTGTCGGAACCGTTGCCGCCGTCGATGCTGATACCGCCGTCGCTGTCGGGCGTGGCGCTGTCACTGTCGGACGATCCGGGCTCGGCGCTACAGGCGACGACCAGCAAGGTAGGTGCAAGGGTGCAAAAGAAGGCAAAAGTGCGGTACTGCATGGGTGTTGAACCTGGCAAAGAGAACTCGATGCTGAGGTTCGCATGCTGCTCGCGCGCAGAAGTGGCGCAATCTTGTCGATCACGCGCCCGAATCGCTCGCGCATCGCGTCCGATTGAATTGTTGAAGCGGCGCTTTTCTGGCGGGTTTCAGCGCTCGATCGTGAAAGCGCTTACGGGTGCACTTCGAGCGGCGCGAACTGCCACGTGTTCTGCCCATGGTTGTGCAGATGAAAGACGAGCGGCGTGCCGCGAGCGATGTCTTGCTGGGCCACGATGTCGATCTCGATCAGATCGGCGGGCCCCGGAACGGCGATGCTGGTTTCGAACAGCACGACCGTGCCGGCCAAGATCGCGACGTGGGCTTCGGCGGGCTCGGCCGCCGTGAGGTCGTAGTGCGAAAGGGTCGTCACGATGTGCTCGCCGCGGGTGACGGAGGTGGCGGCGGGTTCGCTCAGCGCCGCGTAGTTGCAGGCGAGCGTGTCGATCTCTAGCTCGTCGTCCTCCGCGTACCAGCCCGTGAGCGGGTTGCAGTCGACGGCTGGGGGGCGATGACTGGCGAGCGGGTCGTCGTTTGCGTTGATTTCTTGCAGACCAGTGAGCGGAGCCAGCAGTCGGGGAGCCGTCTCGTTCGCCGTGCCGCACGACGCCAGCCAGGCGAAACCGAGCCCGAAGCAGGCGTTCTTGGCAGCCATTGTGCCCGCAGTTGGACACGAAAAGGGGGCCAAGGCGAGAGCAGCGTCGGGTCAAAAGTTCAGCGCCAGGCCCGCATCTGCTATGCACCGCGTCCCCATGGCTTACGATCACAAGGGCGTCGAAGAGCGCTGGCAGCACTACTGGGCTGAGCACGATACTTTCCGCGCCGTGCGACGCCCGGGACGCTCCAAGTACTACGTCCTGGACATGTTCCCGTACCCCAGCGGCAGTGGCCTACACGTCGGGCACCCCGAGGGCTACACGGCGACGGACATCGTGGCGCGTCATAAGCGCATGCTTGGCTTCGACGTACTCCATCCCATGGGTTGGGACGCATTCGGCCTGCCTGCCGAGCAATACGCCATCCAAACGGGCACGCATCCGGCCGTGACCACGGCCAAGAACATTCAAACCTTCAAGCGGCAGCTGACTTCGCTCGGTTTTGCGTACGACTGGTCGCGCGAGGTGAACTCGACGGATCCAGACTACGTGCGCTGGACGCAGTGGATTTTTTTGCAGCTGTTCCATAAAGGTTTGGCGTTCCAGAGCGAAATCCCGGTCAATTGGTGCGAGGCGCTCGGCACCGTGTTGGCCAACGAAGAGGTCATCGACGGGCGCAGCGAGCGCGGCCAGCATCCGGTGGAGCGACGGCCGCTACGGCAGTGGCAGCTGAAGATCACGGCCTACGCCGACAGGTTGGCGGAAGATCTCGAGCCTCTGGACTGGCCCGAAACGCGACAGAAGCAGCGCGACTGGATTGGTCGAAGCGAAGGCGCAGAGATCCGTTTCTCCGTAGCCGATCACGACTTTTCGCTCGCAGTCTTCACGACCCGGCCCGACACGCTCTACGGAGCGACCTACCTGGTTGTGGCCCCCGATCACGCACGCACCCGCGAGCTCGGACAAGGCGCGCAAAAAGCCGCGGTTGAGACCTATATCGCGGCTACGGCCAAAAAGAGCGATCTGGAGCGCACGGCCAACAAGGAAAAGACCGGCGTATTCACCGGCAGCTACGCCGTTCACCCGCTGACCGGCCAAAAAATCCCGATCTACACCGCCGACTACGTGCTGGGCGCTTACGGCACAGGCGCCATCATGGCCGTCCCAGCCCACGACGAGCGTGACTTCGAATTCGCGCGCCAGTTCGAGCTGCCAATCATCCAGGTCGTGAGCCCCGACGGCACGCCGGGGGACCCTCCAGAACGCGCTTTCACGAGCGATGGCATCGCCGTGCGCTCACCGCGCATCGATGGTTTGCCGACGCCGCAGGCATTCGCGAAGATGCTCGAGCTGCTCGAACAGGACGGCATCGGTTCGCGCCAGGTCAATTACAAGTTGCGCGACTGGGTGTTCTCGCGTCAGCGCTACTGGGGTGAGCCGATTCCGGTGTATTTTCCGCTGGAAACGAGCGGTGATCCGCGTCAGGGCGCGGCCCACGTCATCGACTACAGCAAACCCATCGCCGTGGCCGAGAGTGAGCTGCCGCTCGTCTTACCCGAACTCGAAGACTACAAGCCGGGCGACCCCGCAGGCGCGCTAGTCAAGGCGCTGGACTGGCGGTTCTTCCAGAAGGACGGCCAGTGGTACGCGCGCGAGACGAACACGATGCCGCAGTGGGCTGGTTCGTGTTGGTACTACTTGCGCTACCTCGATCCGCGCAACGAGCAGGAGATCTTCAGCCAACAATCCTACGACGATTGGATGCCGGTCGATCTGTACATGGGCGGCAGCGAGCACGCCGTCTTGCACCTGCTTTACGCTCGCTTTTGGCACAAAGTGCTATTCGATGCTGGCGTGGTTTCGCACCCCGAGCCGTTCACCAAGCTCGTGCACCAGGGCATGATCTTGGGCATGGTCTACCGCTTCTTCGCGGTGGTCGATGCGTCGGGTCGGGTGCTCAGCGCCCTGGGCGGAGACGAACTCTCTGGCGAAAAGGGCCGCGTCGTCGCCGATAAGGAGCGAGGTGGCTTCCTCGACACTCAGACCGGCGACGCGCTGGAAGCCCGCTACTTGGTGGAGCGAGAGATTGCCTATGCGGACGGCAAACCGATCCATCCCGAGTTCCAGATCTCACTTGCGCCAGTCGCCGAGAAGATGAGCAAAGCACGTGGCAACGTCATCAACCCCGACGACGTCGTGCGCGAATTCGGCGCCGACAGCCTGCGCTTGTACGAGATGTTCATGGGTCCGCTCGAGCAGGTGAAACCCTGGCAAACAGCTGGCATCCAGGGCGTTCGTCGCTTCTTGGACAAGGTCGACGGACTGGCGCATCGCGCCAGTCCCGACGCCGTGGTCGACGAAGAGACCGAAAAGCAGGCGCACCGCATGGTCAAGAAGATCACGCAGGACATCGAGGGCATGCGCTTCAACACTTGCGTGTCGACGATGATGATCTACGCCAACCACGTCGGCGGCTTGCCAGTCGTGCCCAGTCGCGCGCTCGAAAAGCTGCTGCTTTGTCTCTCACCCTTCGCTCCGCATCTGGCCGAAGAACTCTGGGCATTGCTCGGTCTGCGCAGCACCAAACCAGGTGAAAGCGCCGCGGCTGACTGCGTCGCCAACGCGAGCTGGCCCAGCTGGGACGAAGCCTTGTGCGTCGATCACGTCGTTACGCTACCGGTGCAGGTGAATGGCAAGGTGCGCGGGAGGGTCGAGCTCGCGCGCGACGCCAGCGAGGACCAAGCGCGCGATGCGGCGCTCGGCGAAGAGAGCGTGCAGAAGGCCATCGAAGGCAAGCAACTCAAGAAGGTCGTGTACGTCGCAGGTCGGATCCTCAACCTGATCGTGGGCTGAGCCGACTTCAGCGGATCCCCAGTCGAGCGGCCCCCCTGACGCGAAAAAAGCAGGAGACCCGTCTGGGTGTCCTGCTCCTTGTCGTCGGCCTCGGGTCAGTCAGACCGATCCCGCGCGAACTACCAGCGGTCGCCGCCGCCGCCACCGCCACGACCGCCACCGCCCCCGCCACGACCGCCGCCGCCGCCACCACCACCGCCGCCGCCGCGACCGCCGCAACCGCCGCCACCACCGCCGCGAACGCCGCCACCGCCACCACCACAGCCTCCGCCGAAGCAGCCGCCACCACC
>JBBQHO010000074.1:0-17702 GCA_038324055.1 Polyangiales bacterium
GAGAAACAGCTGGGCGCCGAAGATGAACACCGATACGGAGGAAAGGGATGAGCACGACTTCATGCTCTCTCATGTCCGGTGTCCGCACGAGTTCTTGAACGACGCCCGGATTTCGCCCGTTTTTCAACGCGCGGATAGGCAACAGAACACTAGCGCCGTCAAATTCCTCCCTAACCGAAGCTCCGGGGGGCGTGCTCAACGGCGCATGGCAAACGTGGCTCGGACCGCCAGTCCCGGCTACGTTGCTTGCGTCACTGCCTAGCGTCCCCTCTGGGCTCGTTGCATCCGATGAATTGCAGCCCTTCCGCTCTCGTTGCCTTCGCGGCGCTTTGCGTTTCGTTGCGAGCCAACGGTGAGCCGGCAAGGCACGTCGAACTCGATTGGTCATCGAGCGCCAAAGAATGCATCACTGCCGAGGAACTCGCTCGAACCGTCGAGGCCACCCTCGGTCGCCCCGTGTTCCACAGCACCAGCCCGGCTGCGGGGAAGATCGTAGGAGTTATTACGAAACGGCCCAACGGGCAGATTGAGGTGAGCCTCACCCTTCTAGATGGCCACGGCCAAGTGCAGGCCAAGCGTCAGCTCGACACGGCAGGCGCCTGCGAGCGTCTCGACGAGTCGATCGCCGTTGTGGTCGCACTCATGATCGACGACACGTCCGAAGCGCCAGGCTCGCTCAGCGTTTCGCCCCAGCCTATGCCGCGCCCGGTCCCGTCCCCCACGTCCCACACGAGGCTGGGGCTGGGGGCCGGCTTAGGCGGGTCGTACGGGCTACTTCCTGGCGCCGCGGTGCACGCATTGCTCTACGGTGAGCTATCGCCCCACGGGTGGCCCAGTCTCTCCCTTGGACTTCGTCTGCATCTGCCCGAGGACGCCGTACGAGAGGGCGCAGGCGGCTCTTTCAGCGCTTGGACGGCAGAGCTGGGCAGCTGCTTTGCCACGGACTCCCCACGGTGGCAGCTAGGGATCTGCGGTGGGATCGGTGCAGGAACCTACTCAGGGCGAGCGCTGTCGCTGCCGGACGGCCGCGACCTGATGAGGCCGTTTCTTCAGGCACAGCTGGCGCCCCACCTCCAAGTGAAGCTTTTGGGGCCGTTGTGGTTGCGCGCGGAGGCAGGCGTGCTGGTGCCTCTCTTGCGTGATCCTTGGGGCTATGATGCTGCCGACGGAACCTATGTACTGGTGCACGAGATCGCGCCGCTGGTGCCGCTCGGTACGCTTTCAATTGTTTTGCGGTCCAAGTCATAGAGCCGATGAGCAAAGGACATCAATCAACAGAACCCCTGCAGGCGGACCCGCTGCAGGCTGCGGCCGAAGCCGCCGTACACTTGACCTTTGAAGAGATTTTCAAGGCCGAAGCCTCCCAGGTCGGACGCACA
Organism: Polyangiales bacterium; assembly: GCA_038324055.1. GTDB lineage: Bacteria > Myxococcota_A > Polyangia > Polyangiales > Polyangiaceae > NIC37A-2. The sequence continues at coordinate 1,380 of JBBQHO010000074.1, forward strand.
CTCCGTTATTTGGGGGTGCGTGAAGCCAACGTTGAAGACGCCTGTCAGGAGGTATTCATCGTCGCACACCGCAGGCTGAGCCAGTTCCAGGGCGGCTCAGCCCGCGCTTGGATCAGGCAGATCTGCGTACATGTGGCAAACAATCAGCGGCGCTCGCAACGCCGACACCCAGAGGACTGCACGGCAGACCCGCCTGAAGTAACGGTCCAACCCGAACAGTACCTCGATGCCGAACGCAGACAGCAACGTCGACAGTTGCTCGCCCTACTCGAACAACTCCCACAAGAGCAGCGTGACGTGTTCGTTCTGTTCGAGATCGAAGAGTTGACCATGCCAAAAACCGCTGAAGCTGTCGGATGCGCTCTACAAACGGCTTATTCTCGCCTCTACGCCGCCCGTAAAAAGATGCAGGCGCTGCTCCAAGGAATTGCAACATGACCGACGAGCCCGCCCGCATGAGCCAGCAACCAGATGCGCTGGGGCAGCTACTCCAGAATGCCAAAGGGGACGTGCTGCCGGACGCAGCTGTCAGTCGAGTTCACGATGGGCTGATTGGCGCCGGAATCGTCGGCGCTGGTCCGGGAGGTTCAACGCCAATACCGGGTTGGCTAGGCAAGGTGAAGGTCGCCCTGATCAAGGCGCGGCTGGTGGTCCTGACACTGGGTGTCGTGGGTGGAGCATACTGGTGGTCAAGCTCCGACAAAGCAGAGGAACGAGGAGTGCCCGCGCGCCCGGTCCCTGATGAGAAACAAAGAATCGCGGTGGAGTCGCAATCGGCAACAAAGAAGGCGGCACACGCGCCGGTCTCGCCGCAGGAGCAAGCTGCTGAAGTGCCGGGCGCCATCGTGGGGACGGCGACCCGCCCGCGAGTCGAGACCCGGACGGTTGCCACGGCAGCCATCGCGAGCACTGCAGTTCCCGCTGCTTTGCCGACTCCGCGGGAAGGGGCGCTGCTGCTCGAGGCACGTCGTGCATTGGACTCAAATCCCGGACTCGCTGGCTCCCTGGTGAAGCAACACGAGAGAGAGTTCCCCGCGAGCCAACTGGCACCCGAGCGCTCACGCATCGCTGCAGAGGCGGCGCGACGAGGCGCGCCGTGAAGGGGTCCCGAGCGCGAGCCGCCATCGAACGCCTTTCCTTCGTGGAGCGGGCGGCGCTACTCGCGGCTATGACGGCGAATCTCGACTGCCAGGGGACACCTCAAGTGCTGGGACGCTTGGCAGCAGAAGAAGTGCGACCGCCCGGGTGCGAAATAGCCGCGGACGGCTTCAGCGAAAAGCTGGCCGTCTACCAGCACACGAGCGCGGCTCAGTCTTCGGTCGACGAGATCTACCAGCGCGTCGTGGGCGAGAACACCGTGACGGACACCCGAACCGTACGTGAGCTGGTCGCGATGTACCGAGATTTTGGTATCGACTTGTCTCTTGGTACTCCCGAGCTGCGTGCGGCAGAGCCGGACGACTGGTGTTCTCTTTCCCCTCAGCCTCTCACTTCAACCTTTCGCCAGCCTTACTCGATCGATGCGACTTTCTACCACTCTGTCGGGGGCGACAGTCCGCGAGTCGCGTTGCCGCCTGGATTCTTTGGGAGTTTTCACGTCTCGACGGTGGATGCTCCTGCCACGCTCGGGCCTGCCAACCTCGGCCCAACCTCGAGCGATGGTTGGGGCATAGGACTCGTGATTTCCGGTGGGGCGGACCGCTCCAATGATCCGGAGACCACTGTGCGTTCCACCGGTCCGGGCAACGCCGACTGCAGCCTTGTTGGGACTGACTATTCGCTGGTTGTGCGCGCGGACGCCGCCGACTTCTTTGCACGCAACGACGGGGGGCAAAATACTGGTTTCATCGACGCAACCGCATTGACCCTGAATATGCTCTGGGGTCCTCGCGCAGGGCTCGGGCCAGTCGCATGGTGCGCAACCCTGGTCACGCCGCTTTCGTCTCTTGGCAATCTAGGAACCGACCTGGGGGTCATTCCATCCGGGTTCTCGGAATTGGCGGCGCTGCTGCGCGAAGGCGAGGCTAGCGACAGCCAGTATCCGATACCTCACGCTCTCGCGGGACCAACCCAACCAGCCAAGTTATTCAACGCCATGGTGTATCCCGCAGCCAATATGGACGATTCCCTGCGCGGCACACTGTGGAACGGGGTGCTGCCGTACGGCGCTCTGGTTCAGCTCGATCCAACTCTCGATCTCGAGTCGCTCGAGTTGCCGCTGCCCGCATTTCGCATTCTGGAAGCCATTCAACGCTATGGCTGGTACGTTGCGGGCGCCGGCGTTCGGGATATGGACGTTCTGAGCAACGTCAACGCCGATGAGTTCGGCGACGCTGGAGAAGTCGATGCCGCAGTGCTCGCGGTAATCAGCACGGCAAAAATGTACGTGGTACCTCCGCAGATCCGGCGAAAGTAAACGGGCTCCCGAGCTCCAACGGTGTGGTTTCGTCTCTCTACCAACGCGCTGCGCGGGTCCACGCTCACAGTGCGCTGACATGCTTGCCCCATCGAAAGTGCTTCTTCGAGGGCAAAAAAGTGGTGTCACTATTGGCACCATTTGCCGCTGGTCCAAAAGGGCAATGCGCCCGCTCGTTCGGCGGCAGACGCGCGGCCGACAACAACGCGTGGCCGACAACAACGCGTGGCCGACAACAACGCGCGCCGCGAGAAGGTCGGTGGCACGAGACCCGGTCCACAATCGATCGCCGGCTACGGGACAGCTTCTAAAGCTGGGTGCGGAGCGGAACGACGAAGGTTTCGAGGAACTTTTCGTGCCACGGTCGCTCCTGCCAATCGGCGAGCGTGTAGCGGTGAGCTTTCTCGAGATCGGCTTCGAAAATTTCGGTCATGTGCCGTGCGAACTCGGCGTCGTAGACGTTGAGGCTGGCCTCGTCATTCAATCGAAACGAGCGCATGTCGAAGTTCGTGGAACCGACAGACACGAGCAGTCCGTCCACGATCAACAGCTTGTTGTGGATCATGGTCGGTTCGTACTCGGAGATTTCGATTCCGGCCTCGAGCAAGGGCTGCCAGCTGGCCTTGGAAGCCAGCCTCACGGCGCCGGAATCGATGTGTTCCCCAGGAAGCAGCACGCGAATGGCGACGCCACGCTTGCGCGCCTGAACCAACGCGCTCGCTATCAGCTCGTCCGGCACGAAATAGGCAGCCGACAGATCGATACGCTGAGTCGCTGCCGCGATCGCCAACATGTACATGAGGTGCATGCTCTCGCTGCCCCCGGATGGCGAAGCCAAGAATAGGTGCGCGCTCATCGGGCCGTCGGCCGCGAGTTCGGGAAAGTAGCCTTTGCCGTGCAGTACGGCGCCGGTCGTCTTCATCCAGTTGTCGTTGAATGCAGCTTGCACCTGCGCCACGACGGGTCCTTCGATGCGAAAGTGCATGTCGCGCCAATGGTCGGGATCTTGCGCGTGCCCTTCCCACTGATCGGCAATGCCGACACCGCCCGTGAATGCCACACGACCGTCGACCACCAACAGTTTCCGGTGGGTTCGATTGTTGATCCGCCCCAAGTGGTACCAGGACAGCGGCCGGTAGCGCCGCAGCTCGACGCCTGCTGCTTCGAGGCGATCGAGCAGCTTGGCGTCCATTTTGATGCTGCCGAGCCAATCGACGAGGACGTGCACCCGCACGCCGCTCTTTGCCCGCTCGCAGAGCGCATCAGCCATCTTTCCGCCGATGTCACCCGACCAATAGATGTAAGTTTCGAAGGTGATGGTTTCGCGCGCGGCCCGCACGGCGCTCAGCATGGCGGGGAAAATCTCGTCGCCGTTGTTGAGCGCCGTCACGCGGTTGCTTGCAACGATGCTTGGGCCCAGCAGCACGCCCATCTCGCGGGCGAACTCCGGGTCGCGAACGCCATAGCGATGCTGCAGCTGCCGCTCGAGCTTCTTCTGCGACGTGACGAAGTTCATCACCACCAAAGTGACGAGCAGAGTCGCCAAGACGGCGACCAGCACCGTGACCAGCTGACGCTTGGAAAACTTCTTCATCGGCGCCCGCTCTAGCCGGGCGGCATGGGCAATTCAACGGGGCGTTTTTGAATGCGACAAGGGGGAGTAGCCTAGCCTGCATGATTGATCACACCGGTCTCGCCACCACGCATCCCGAAAAAAGCAGGAAGTTTTACGAGCAGGCGCTCGCGCCTCTCGGCTACTCCGTGCTGATGGAAGTGCCACGCGAGCACACAGGCGGTCTGCTCGTGCTGGGCTACGGCGTGGCGCCCAAGCCCGACTTCTGGACGCACGAAGGCATCCCGAACGAGCCGCGCGTCCACGTTGCTTTCTGTGCCGAATCGCGTGCGGTCGTGGATGCTTTCTACAAGGCCGCTATCGCGGCCGGGGGAACTGACAATGGCCCTCCCGGTCTGCGGCCGCACTACCACCAGCACTATTACGGAGCATTCGTGCTCGATCCGGACGGTCACAACATCGAAGCCGTCTGCCACGACGAGTGAGCGGGTCGAGGTTGCGCGCGGAGAAAAGCTGAGCGGCGGCACTCCGCTTCGAATGCGGGCACCCAGTTGGCGTTCGCGCTGAGTTGGAAGAACGGCCTGCTGCTTGTGGTGGCCCTCACCGAAGCGCAACGTCGATCCATGCTCGACGACTTCGTGCTCGCGAATCGCGACGCCATTATTTGGCGGGCTCGCTCGCGCGTCGCAGAGCGCCTGTCGCCCACGCCGACGGACGGCGAGCTGGCCCATGGCATCCCCGTATTTCTGGACCAGCTGGTGGACGCCCTCATTCGCGCCCGCTCGAGCGACAACGTCGAGCACGCCCAAATCAAAAAGAGTGCAGGCCAACACGGCCTCGCGCTTTTGCGCATGGGTCTGACGGTCGCCCAGGTCGTCGCCGACTACGGCGATATCTGCCAGTCGATCACCGAGCTGGCGGTCGAGCAGCACGCGCCCATCGCGCCGGACGAGTTCCAGACGCTGAATCTCTGCCTGGACGACGCCATTGCCGAGGCCGTCACCGAGTTTTCACGGCACCGCGAACGCACCATCACCCAGGAGGGCACAGAACGACTGGGCGTCCTGGCTCATGAGCAGCGCAATCTGCTCAACACTGCGATGCTGGCTTTCGAAATGATCAAGACGGGGAGCGTAGCTACGGGCGGCAGCACGGGGTTGATGCTGGGGCGCAGCTTGCTGGGACTGCGCGAGTTGATCGACCGCTCACTAGCGCAGGTGCGACTCGACGCAGGCATCGAGCGCTTCAACCCGATTTGCGTTGCTGAGTTCATGGAAGAAGTCGAAATCGGCGCCCTCCTCCAGTCGCGCGCCATTGGTGTGCGTTTCACCGCAAGCTCGCTTGATCCCAGCGTGGGCATCGAGGGTGACCGGCAGATCTTGGCCGCAGCCGTCGACAACTTGCTGCAAAACGCTTTCAAGTTCACGAAGAAGGGTGGCCAGATCACTCTGACCGCGCGGGCCAGCGCCGATCGCGTCTTGTTCGAGATCGAAGACGAATGCGGCGGCCTGCCGCCCGGCGATCCCCGAAAGCTATTCGAGCCATACGAGCAGCGTGGCAGCGACCGGAGCGGCGCTGGCTTGGGCTTGTCCATCTGCCTCAAAGCCGCTGAGGCCAATCACGGCGAGCTGTTGGCTCGCGATGTTCCCGGTAAGGGCTGCGTGTTCACGCTGGACCTGCCGCGCAAAGATCGCGTGAGCAGCCGCCCGGCCTGAGTCAGCTGCTGCGGCTCGGCTCGTGCAGAGCGGAGCAGCCGACGCGCTACCGCGACGACGGGCCCAAGACAGCCGCTCACCGAGAGATAAATTGGAACCAAGCCGTCGCCTGACCGACGCCTGCCCGTTGTGACTTTGCCGCATCCTCGGCCGCGTGAAGTCGAACCTGCGCTCACTGCTCATCGCCCTGGCCCTGGTCTTTCTGCTGGGTTTGTGCGTCTTTTGCTTTCGCGATCTCGATCGGGCGCGCCTGACCGCGCTGTTGGCAGGGCTCGGCTGGACCACCGTCGTAGTGCTGATCCCACAGACCGCGGGGCTCGCGCTCGAGACGTGGGGTTGGCAGCTGTCCATCGAGCGCGCCGGTCACCGGCTGCGTTTCTTGCCGCTTTGGGGCATTCGCGCAGCCACGGAGGCGGTCGGCCAGACGTTGCCCGGCGGCGCAATCCTTGGTGAATCACTCAAGCCCTCGCTGCTCGCCCGTCACACGGGCTTGCCGGTGGGGGCCGGCGTGGCGACGACCCTGCACCGCAAGTACCTGCGCATGGTCGCCCATGGACTTTACCTGCTCGGCGCCGCGCTCGCGGGCAGCTCGGTGCTGGGTGTACCGCGGGCGCTGGTGGGCCTGCTGCTCGGCTTTGGGCTGGCGCTGTTGATTGGCGCCGGGGCGATGCAGATGTTCTTCCGCAAGGGACGAAGCGCCGTCCGTCTATTCGCTTGGGCTCGGCGCTGGCGCGCCGCGCCGTGGGCGCGCTGGGTGAGCCGCTATCGCACGCAGTTTTTGCGCGTCGATGGCGCAACGCGTGGCTTCTTTCGGATGAACCTGCGCGAGAATGCGGCGCCCATCTTTCTGTGTCTCTTGGCCTGGCTCGGCGAAGCGGTGGAGAGCTGGCTCATTCTGCGGCTGCTGGGCGCTCCGGTGTCCTTCGCCGCAATCCTGGCTTTCGACGTTGCACTGTCGCTCGGTCGGCAGCTGTTGTTCGTGCTGCCAGCCGGACTGGGCCTCCAAGATGCCGGCTACGTCGCAGCGCTCGCGCTGCTCGGCGTGCCCGACGTAGCGACGGTGGGAGCCGCCTTCGTGCTGCTCAAGCGCGGCCGCGAGCTCGTGGCCACGCTCGTCGGTCTGGGCTGGGGCGCCGGGGCGCTCTCGGGCACGCGCGCCCTCTCGGGCACGCACGCGCTCTCGGGCGCCGATGGCGCAATTTTCCCAAGATCCGGTGATGCTGGTCGGCCACTTGGGCTGATTTTGGATCGAGCCAGCAGCCTTCATACGCGCGCGTAGCCGAAGACCGACCGGTTACACGGGGCGCACCGTTTCGTTTCGAAACCGTCGCCGAGCGTCGCACGTCGCCAGACTAGGCTGCGCGCCATGCGTCGACTCGCTGGTGTGGTTCTGTTGCTCGTGCTCGGTTGCGCCAAAGAGGCGCCGGAAAAGGCTCAGGAGCCCGCTGTGGCAAAGCCCGCTCCGCCTCCCGCTCCCATCCTCGTCGACGGTTCGAGCACGGTGGGTCCAATCAATCGGGCCGTGCTTGATCTCTATGCGGCCAACTTGGTCACCGACATCCAGCTCGAGATCTCGGGCACTGGCGGCGGCTTCAAGAAATTCTGCCGCAAGCAAACGTCGATCAATGCCGCCTCGAGGCCGATCAGCTCGAGCGAAACCAAGCTGTGCGACGACAACGGCGTCAGCTTCATCGAGCTGCCCGTCGCCTTTGACGGTGTGGCCGTAGCCGTGCCTCGCTCCAATACTTGGCTCAAATCGCTGACCGTCGCTGAGCTCAAGAAGATGTGGCAGCCGTCCGCCGAGGGCAGCGTGCAGTCGTGGAAGGCGGTTCGGTCGAGCTTTCCGGACGAGCCCCTGCAACTTTTCGGGCCGGGCCTCGACTCGGGAACCTTCGATTTCTTCACTCAGGCAATCGTCGGCCAAGAAGGTTCGAGTCGCTCGGACTACGTCGCCAGCGAGGACGACAACAAGCTGGTCGGTCAGCTCGAGGCTCACAAGGGCGGTATCGGCTACTTCGGCCTCGCCTATTACGCCAAAAATAGCCAGGCGCTCCGCCTTGTCCCCATCGACGACGGTGTGGCCGGCAACGGCGATGGACCGATTGAGCCCACGCGGGAAACCGTGGCCGACGGAACGTACGTGCCGCTCAGTCGCCCGCTGTTGCTCTACGTGAGCGTCAAAGAAGCAGAGCGCAAAGAAGTCGCGGACTTCGTGGCGTTTTACCTGCGCGCGGCCCGCCTGGTGGCGCCCGACGTCGGTTACGTCGCGCTGCCCCGCCGCATCTTCGAACTGGCCCAGGCGCGCTTGGCCGCACACAAGACCGGTTCGGTCTTCAGCGGCGAGCACGCTGTTGTCGGTCTGACGATTGCCGACTTGCTCGAAGCCGAGTCGGTCGCCGTCCAGGCGCGCAGCGAATAGTCGTCAAACGCCGCAGCCACACTGCGCAAACCAGTCTCCCGGACCAGTGCATGTCTTGGCGGCTTGACCGTTTTTGTACAGACCCAGGTTCGGGCACTGGGCGCAGTACCAACCGCTCGCCGAGACACAGCGGCAGGAGACAGGAACTTCGCGTTGGGCTTCGGCCACGTGAAGCACGCCGCACAACAAGATCTCATTCGACGCGCAGTCGCCCGAACTCTTGGGCCGCGAGAAATCGCAGCGGCACTTCTCCGTCATGCTCATCAGGCCGGTGAAGCGCTCAGGAGTTTCGGTGCACCACACCTCGACCCCACTGCAGTCCCATTGTGCCGGGGGGCAGTCCTCGTCCGGCCGGGGACTGGCGCCTTCGGCTTGCGCGCCCGGGTGCTCCGGGCCGGCACCGGAACCGCCCGCCGAGGCGCCGACATCGACACCGCCGGGGCTGCCGTCCGTGACCGTTTCATCGACCAAACCGAAGCAACTCGGCAGCAAAGCGAGCAGCAAAAGGCAGATCGAGCGATGCATGCTTTCGAGGGCCCCCAGGCGATAAGAATGGCTCAACGCCGTGGTCATTCTCTAGTTCAGGGCGCCGTGATCGGGTGACAGTCGGCGTCCGTGAGCGCCGGCGTCGTGGGGTGAGTCGTAGAAAAGTTCACGGCAAACTGTCGCTGCGGATAGGTCTTGGGGCCGACTTCTTCCTGGATGACCGTGGCGGGATTCTCACCCGCGTCGATGCGGTCGATCACCTTTTGCCCCTCCTCCAGCTCGAGGTAAGGAATCGTCACGACGAAGTCGCCTTCAGCTGGCTCGCCGGCGAAATCTGGGACCGAGACGTTGAACGCCAGACTCTCGGTCGTGCACTGACCATCGGGAGGATTGACCAAGTCGCGTGCGTCACAGCCCACCTCGGTGTCGACACGTTTGGCGTGAGCCGTGGCGAGCAGGGTCATCTGACATTGCCCAGCAGCACACTGGTAGACGCTGCGCACCTGCGCGGTGGTTCGATCGATCGTGATGCATCGGTAGAGACAGAGATCGAAGCGAACCGGGTACGTCAGGCCGACCCCAGCCTGCACCCGGGCCGGGGCGCAGACCTGACCCACGGTGAAGGCTGCGTCGAATTCGGCCGGAATGGGGAAGGCATCGGCGCAAGCGACAAGCAAGAGAGCGGGCACGAGTCCGAGCAACTTCACGTTCATGGGGCCGAGCCTAACGCCGACGACCCGAGAACGCGACGGCGTGATTCTGGTGGCGAACGTGCTAGGGCGCCGCATGGTCAACGCTCCACAACGTGGCACGGTCGGTACGCGCGGCATCAAGACGGCGGGTCGCCCGCACAAGAAAAAGACGGAGGACCGACCTCTCACGCAGAAGGAGGCCGTGCTCCGGCGGGAACTCGAGAGCGTTCGCGCGGAACGAGTTCCAGTCCCCGTCTTTCGCAATGGTGGTGAACCCACTCCCGGTTCGATTGGTGCGTTGCTCGTCGAGCTAGCGACGAACCGGCCAGGCCAAACGGCGACCGAACTGACCCTTGAAGTGCAGAAATCGAAACCTCTGCTCGATCTGGGCCGGGTGACGACCGAACTCCTGGCGCTCGTGCACAAGAACCAGCTGCGGCGCGAGCGGCAGTCGGAGGCATGGAAATACTTTCCAAGCGCTGCTGCGTGACGCCGCTGCCGCAAGCTCGTACCGTCGCGCGAGATGACTTTGCATAGCTGGCCTCGCTCGGTCTCCTTGGCGTGCTTGCTGCTGCTTTCGTGTTCGAAAGAACAGGCGCAGAAGGAAGCGGCGCAAGATGTCGGAGTGGACGAAACGGCGAAAGAGCAGACTCACTCGATCGCCTCGCTCTTGGGTGACAAGCTCGATGAGTGCACTGATCTGCATTTCTCGTTCGGCGAGACGGTCCCGACGAAGGATCGACTGCAAGCCGTCGCACAATTTCACGGCGCGTCCGAGTACAAGAGTCAGAAGAAGCGGGTGCGCCGCCTGAGCGGCACCTGCGCCGTCACCTACCCCAAAGATCCAGTATTGGCCGTCTGTTCGTTGCCCGAGAGCGAGAGCCGCGGCATCGAGCTGAAGGTCACGGGCGCCGCGCACTACTACAATCCCGCGACCTCCAAGGTAGACGGCCCGTATGCCGAGCAGTGCCGGAAGCTCGGCGGCGCGTGGGCAAAGAGTCCCTGAATCGCTGCCCCGCCATTGCACGACAGCAAACCAACAGCGGCGCGAAACAGCGACGAAACGGGGCAAGCCCCAGGCTCGACACACCTGTTGAAGGAGTGAACATGATCCGACGCATTGCCATCAATACTGGAGGTGGAGACGCCCCTGGCCTCAACGCCGTCATTCGCGCCGTGGCGCTGAGTGCACTCAACCGTGGCTGGGAAGTCCTGGGCATTCGCCGGGGCTACGAAGGCCTGATCGAAGACGACCCTGAAGCGCTGATCCCACTGGATCGCGACGCCGTCCGCGGCATCGGCCATTTGGGCGGCACAATCCTGGGCACGACCAATCGCGGCGATCCGTTCTCGTACCCGGTGATCCGCGACGGCGTGAAAGTGCCGACCGATGTCTCGGCCAAAATCGTCGAGCGTTTCCGGGAACTGGGGCTGGACGCTTTGGTCGCCCTGGGCGGCGACGGCTCGATGAGCATAGCCCACAAACTCATGCAACGCGGTTTGCCCCGAGTCATCGGCGTACCAAAAACCATCGACAACGATTTGCTGGGCACCAACATCACCTTCGGTTTCGCGACCGCCGTCGAGACCACGACCGACGCGCTGGACAAACTGCATTCGACCGCGCAAGCGCACCGACGGGTCATGGTCGTCGAGGTCATGGGCCGGCATGCCGGTTGGATCGCTCTGCATGCTGGAATTGCAGGCGGCGCCGACGTTATCCTCATCCCCGAGATTCCTTACAAGCTCGACCGCATCTGCGAGAAGATCGAAGAGCGCTACAAAAGTCGTCGCGATTTCGCGATCGTGGTCGTCTCCGAAGGCGCCAAAGAACTCGGCGGCGCCGAGTTCTACAAGATGGGCAAGGATGCCTTCAAAGAGCATGCCGTGCTCGGTGGAATCGCCGAACACTTGGCTCGCCAGATCGAAGAAACGACCAGCTACGAAGCCCGCTCGGTGGTTCTGGGTCACCTGCAGCGCGGCGGCTACCCGGTCAGCTCGGATCGTTTGCTGGCACAGCGGCTGGGCTCCGCAGCGGTGCGCTTCTTGGCCGAAACGGACAAGAGCGGGTTGGTGGCCATGAACTCCGACGAACTGACGCTCATTCCATTGTCCGAGGTGACGGGCGGGACGCGCTGCGTCGAGGTGCGCAATGACACCGTCGAAACCGCACGCGACGTGGGTATTTGCTTTGGCGACGAGGCCATCGGCACCTTTCTCACGCGGCTGGCGGCGCAAGGAAAAGAGGGCTGAACACGACGAAAATCAGGAGGGCGAGCGCGTCAGGTAGTCGAGCAGCGAGCCCAGTAGCTCCTGCGTGCGCGCGCCGTGCGCAGCGTAGCCAAGCATGAGTTCGCTCTCGGCCTGCACGTAAGCGCCCGGCGCGAGGTCGTCGGGACATTCGTGGACGATGGTGGCGATGCTGCTCTCGGTCATCTCGAGATGAAACTGCAGCCCGACGGCGCGATCTCCCACTTGAAAAGCCTGGTGGGCCACGCCTTCACTTCGCGCGAGCCAGAGGGCGCCCGCTGGCAAATCGAACGTTTCACCGTGCCAATGAAAGACGTGGACGCGCTCGGGAAACTCAAAACCAAGCGCGCCTGGCATACGCGAAATCGGAAACCAACCGACCTCCTTGTGCGGCCCCGCATGAACGGCCCCACCCAGCGCGCTGGCCATGAGCTGGGCCCCAAGGCAGACCCCGAGAAACGCTTTCCCCCGGGCGACGGCGTCCCGCACGAACGCCTTCTCGGCCACGAGCCATGGCAGCTCTGCCTCATCGTTGACACTCATCGGACCGCCCAGCGCGATGACAAGGTCGATGCCTTCGAGATCGGGCAGGGCCTCACCCGCGAAGAAACGGGTGAACGTGACTTCGGCGTGACGGGACTCGAGCCAGGTACCGATGCCAGCCAGACCTTCGAACGGGACATGCTGCAGGACGTGGGCTCTCATGGATCTGTGGCTAGGTTGAGCCCAAAGCGCGCCAGGGGCGAGAGCTCAAGGGAGGTCGCGGCCGTCTGTCCGTATCCCGGGAAGCAGGGATCGGAACCGGCTTGGCCTGACTGCCCGGTCCCCCTAGCCTCTCCCCAGGATTTCACCGCCATGTCGAACCGCCGCATCCTCCTCCGTCGCCTGTACCTCTCTACGTCTATCGCCGCGCTGCTCTTGGCGGGCTGCACCATCAATACCTACGACCGCTCGACGACGGTGAACAACAGAACGGGGGACGCCAAGGCCGAGCCCGGGAAGCCGAAGCCCAAGCCCACCAAGCCCGCGCCGAAGCCGACGAAGCCGCCTCGTCAGCCAACCAAAGACCCCAAGCCGACCAAGGATCCGACACCCAGCAAGGATCCCAAGCCCACCACGCCGCCGGTCAAGGATCCCAAGCCCACCACACCGGTCACTGTGCCCTCGACTCCCGCATCGGCCACCTCGCGGCTGGTCGTGCCCATCCGCGTCGCTTTCTCGGCTGCGGTCGCCAAGATCGACAAGCTGCTGCCCAAGACGGAGAGCCAAGGCTGGAAGCAAGTCACCAAGAAGGGCGCGAGCCCCGAGATCGACGTGAAGTACCAGGTCTGGCGCGATCCAATCGAGGCCTCGTTCAAGGCCCAAACCCTGACGGTCGTAGTGCCCGTGCGCTACGCCGCTCACGTCCGCGGCAAGATCAAAAACCCCGTCGGCAGCGACTGGCTGTGGCTGACGCGCGATGAAACTTGGGGCACCAAGGCCGAGCCGCAGCGCATGACCGTCACGGTCGAACTGAAGCTCACGGTGGAGGGCGATTGGTCGGTGAAGAGCGTGACCCATCTCGAACCGCTCAAGCATGGTCCCGTCCTCACAGGCGACATCTGCATCAAGACGGGCATTCAGCTGTGCACGACCAAGGCGCAAATCGCGCCTGAAGTGCGCGCGCACATCGAGTCGTACCTGGTTCCCAAGATCGAGAAGGAACTGAAGAAGGTCGGCGGCGAACTGGACAAGACACTGGCCCTCAAGGCCCAGGCACAAACGCTGTGGAGCGCCCTGCAGACGCCCCATGCGTTGCCCGGCGTCACGCCCACCGCCTGGCTCATCGCCAAGCCCAGCTCGCTGGGCATCACTCAACTCAGTTTGAAGGACGACAACCTGGGCGTCGATCTTTCGATCGAAGCCAAGCTAACGGACGCCTTTGGTGCCAAACCCAAAGTGAAGCCGGTCGCGTTGCCCGCACTCAAGACCCTGTCGGGTCCGAGTGAGTTCAGCGTGCACGGCACCTTCGAGATCCCGACTGCCACGTTCAGTCAGCTGGTGGGCAAGCGACTCAAAGGCAAGAGCTTTGCCGTCGAAGGGTCCGACGTGAAGGTGAAGAGTGCGTCGCTGTCGGCTGTCGGCAAGAGTTCCGATCGTCTCCAGGTGACCATCGTGACCGAGGGCAAGGGAACGCTCGTGCTCGAAGGGGCCCTGAAGTACGACTCAAAAAAGCGCGAACTGGGCCTCTATGACCTCGATTTCGACGACGCCACCCAAGCGCTCTTGACCAAGAGCTTGAAGGGCTTTGATCAGGCTGCGCTCCGCAAGGCAGTTGGCGAAGCTGCCGTCTGGAGCCTGGCCTCCAACTCGGACGCTCTCGGCAAGGCCGTCTCTGCAGCCTTGAACAAGACGCTACCGGGCAAGCTGGAGGTTTTGGGGGAGCTCAAGGAGCTGGCCATCGGCAAGGCCGAGGCGGACGCGAACCTGATCGTCGTCAAGATCGCGCTCAGCGGCAGCTTGGGAGTGAAGTACACCCCTTGAGTTCGCGCCGGAGCCAAGCTCCAGAACCTGGTCCGCGCAGTAGCGCGCGGGCCAGCAATCAGTCGGCCTCAGCGCGGGGCGCCATCAGATAGGACAACACCAGATCCGTCAGTTCGTCGACCAGGACGATGTCGGAAATACTGGGAGGCGCTTCGAGCATGTAGGCCAGCATGGTCGCACGCACGGACTGGTAGAGGATGAAGGCCGTGACGGCTGGGTTGCGGCTGGCGACCGGCCATGGCGTCACCGACAAGAAGCTGCGCAAGATCTCAATCGAGCGGAGATCGAAAGCGCGCACGCGCTCGGCCGGCATGATGCGCAGACCGTCGAGCACGAACAGCCGATGCAGCGCAGGAGCCGCGCGATAAAGGTCGAGGAGCCCCGAGATCACGGCGCGCGCCAGTTGTCGTTCAGAGGTAAAATCCGCCGAGCTCAACGTGCGCTGGAGCATCTCGCTGGCGCGCTCGAACTCACGTTCTTGTAGCGCATCGACGATGGCGTCGCGGTTGGCGAAATATTGGTAGAGCGTGCCCACGCTCACGCCCGCGACTTCGGCGATGCGACTGGTCGTGGCTGCGTCGGCGCCATCCTGTTCCAGAACCCGAATCGTGGCCTCGAGGATGGCAGCGACGGTCACACGCGCGCGCGACTGTTGCGGCGGTTTTCGGCTGGGTGCGGCACGTTTGGCTTTGGTCATCGAAAATCCGAATCGTATGCGAATGGTCAGCTGACCTCGTTCGCGAGATCGTTGTCTCGTCGAACTCGTTCGGCAAGTCAGAAAATCGTTTCTGCACCACACCCGTTGGCACCCCAGGAGTCGCTCATGCTTCGTCACCCCGCAGATCGGCTGAGTCTCGCACTTTCGCTCGGACTCTTCCCGCTCGTCCCCGCCCTCGTCCTCATCCAACCTAGCCTGCTGCCTTGGCTGGTGCCGCTCCAAATCTACGCCTCGTACATGAGCGGCGTGCTGACTCACTATCAGGGCCACAACCCGGCATTTTTGTCGCGAACCCTGAACGACGTCTATTCGTCGTGGCTGTCGGCGTTTTACGGTTTCCCGGCGCTCGCCTGGGTGCCGACTCACAACCAAAATCATCACAAGTACGTCAACGCCCCCGGCGACGCGGCACCCACAGGTCCTGCCTCGCGCGACGGCCTGTGGACGGCCATCTCGTACCCATCGCGCTCCAGTCGCGGCCAACTGCCGCTTCTGCTCGCCTACGCCCGCGAACTCCACCGCCGCGACACACGCCGCTTCGCGCTGCTGGTCGCGCAAATTTCGTCAGTTATCGGGCTCCAGGTCGCCATCGCCCTGGTTGCCGTCGCCCTGCACGGCTGGCGGATGGGGTTGGTCCTGTACCTGGCTATCGGCTTGCTCCCGGCATTGTTCGCGCCCTGGGCCATGATGCTTACCAACTACGTCCAGCACATCGGCTGCGACGCCAACTCGGTCGACGATCATTCACGCAACTTCGTGGGGCGGCTGCAAAACTGGCTGGTCCTCAACGCCGGCTACCACACCGTCCATCACGAGCAGCCGCACGCGCACTGGACCGAGTACCCCGCCCTGCACGCGGCCCGCTCCGCACGAATTGCCCCGCATCTGAACCAGCAGGGCATCCTGCAATTCTGCATTGGTCGCTACCTGCTGGGGCGCACCAGTCGCGCCGAACGCACCAGCGAATCGTCAGCGCGCTCCGCCGACGCCTCCAGCCCCGCCACCGCCGGCTGAGGCCTCGCAGAGGGCGATGCAACGTGCCTGGTTGGCGGTGCACACTGCGGCGTCGTTTTCATGGGCAAGCTCGTGGCAGTCGCCAGCATCCTTGCTGGCCGCGTCCACGTCGTGGCAGACGCTGGAGATGGCCTGACACTCGGGATCTTCGCCTCCCTCGTGATGCTCGCCGCCCGCGCCGCCCGCGTCTTGCTCGTCCGAAGAGTCGGAGCAACCGGTGGCCAGGGCGGTAGCGAACGTCAATGAGCAGGTGATTTTGAGGAGTTTCCGGAACATCGGTCCCGTTTATCATGGGCCCACCGCCTGTGGGTGCGACACGATGTCGCGCCCCTCGAGCCAGCAAACCCCGGCGGGGTTAGGTCCAGGGGCCCCTGGCCGTTAGCTCAGCGTGACCCCCGTACCGAACGTGGACGACGCTGAGAAGCCCATGGAGCGTCCAGCGCTCGGGGAACAGCTGCGCGTTTGGCTCCATGCGGACGTCCTGCTGTTCGCAGTCGTCTATTTCTGCACGGCGCGA
>JBBQHO010000075.1:0-17506 GCA_038324055.1 Polyangiales bacterium
GATCGACGGCGCTTCCGGAAACGAGCGCTTGAATCAGTATTTCGCCGCTTTCGGCCAGCTCCCGCAGGTGGTCGAGGCGCGCGCGCTTGTAGCTCAAGTCCGCGGCCACGGCCTCACTGGCGTGTTCGAGAGCGCGACCAAAATCGCGCACCAAGAGCAACTCGCGCTCGCGTAGGACGCGTTGGACCATTTTCCAAACGTTCGACTCGGCTCCGAAAAAGTCCCGTCGCTCGCCCGGCACCCAGCTGCGCGTCACGCAGCCCCACTTTTCCAGCTCGGCCAGCGCCATGGAAACGGCGCCAGCGCTCATCTTCAAGCGGCCTGCGAGATCGGCTGCGGAAAGTGGTTCGGGGGACAGATAAAGAATGGTCCAAATGCGCCCCATTGGTCGCTTGAAGCCCCAAAAATGCATGAGACGACCGATCGTATCGGCCACTTCGAGCTCTGCATCGAGGGGGCGGGGAGGCTGGGCCATTCAATGTTTCAAAAGACTTTGAAAGTTTACGCCGGGCGCGCAGGCAAGGCCACCGCGAAAAATAGGCTTGGGTTGGCAAAGGGGACCGCCAAATAGGTCAGCGAAGCCGCATGGAAGCGTGATACATTGCGGGGACGTTGAGAGGTCGGGGGGCCTAAGTCTTGGAAACTAGACGTATTCGAGTAGCGGTTGTGGGTGCCGGTCCAGCCGGACTGTACGCGGCCGAAGAGTGCTTGCGTCGAGGCGCCGAAGTCGATGTTTTCGAGCAGAGCTTTGCTCCGTTCGGCGTCGTCCGCTCGCGCGTTGCTCCGGATCACCAGAACATCAAACGGCGCGCCGCCTTGCCGGAGTACATCTTCGAGCCCGGTCGCTTTCATAGCGGCACGGCGCGCTACTTCGGCAACGTGCAGATCGGGCGCGATCTCACCCTCGACGAACTCCGGCGAGGTTACGACGCCGTTCTGCTCGCCACGGGTAGCGAGCGAACTCGGGATCTTGGAATTGCGGGAGAGTCGCGTCCGGGCAGTTGGGCCGCTTCTGACTTCGCCGCTTGGTACAACGGCTCACCCGAAGGAGTGCGCTTCGACCCTCAGCTCGACTGCGAACGTGCCGTCGTGATTGGCGCAGGACACCTGGCTCTCGACGTCGCTCGACTTCTGGCTCGTCACCCCTCGGAACTCGAACCCACCGACATCGCACCGCACGCGCTCCGGGCGCTCACGAAAAGCCGCATCCGCGAGGTCGTCGTATTGGCGCGTCGCGGACCGGATCAGGCGCTGTTCGACGAGAAAGAGCTGCGCGACCTGCTCGATCTGGTTGGGGTTCAGTTGGGTGTTGCCGGCGTTGGGCCAACGCTTCGTGAAAGCGTAGCCACGAAACGTGGCGAGCTCTTGGTCGAGCTTCCCGAAGCGCGAGCCGTCGGAAGGAGATGGCCGCTCGGGGCGTCACGTCGCATCGTCTTTCGCTTTTGCAGTTCTCCTGTTGCGTTACTGGGCGTCAGCGCAAGAGACAGTGACGCGCCAGTGCACGCTCTGCGCTACGAGCTGAACGAGCTGGTCGACTCGTCGGACGGAATGCGCGCAGCGGGCACAGGTCGGTTCGCAGATCTCCAGACCTCGCTTGTCGTGCGTGCCATCGGCTCGATGCCGCGTCCGATTCGCGATGCGCCATGGGGCACAGGCGCGCTGGTGAGCGAGGGGGGCCGAGTTCTCGACGGCGCAGGCGGGCGCGCTCTCGATCGGCTGTATGCCGCCGGTTCTTTGGCGAGCGGTCCCGTGAGCAGCCTGGAGGCCAATCGTCATTCAGCGCAGGAGGCCGTCCAGGGCTTGTTCGACGATCTGCGGGCCCGTGGCGCGTGTCATTCGGCCCAGCTCGGCGACCTTGCCTCGCTGCTCTTCGCGCGCGGAGCTGCATTTTTGACCTGGTCCGACTGGCAAAAACTAGATCAGTGCGAGTTGGTGCAAGGCCAGGCGGCAGGCAAGATCAGGCAGAAGATACTCAGCTTGAGCGACGCACTGCACGAGCTGGGGGATCCGCGCTCCGAGGTCCGCATGTCGCCAGCCGAAGCGATCGAGAAACGAGAGGAAGCGCCCGCCTGGGCAGGTTGATCTCCGAATCGTAGCTGGAGCGCCTCGCGTTCGGCATGCTCTGCGTGCGGCGCGCCGCGTGCGCTGGCTGTCCTCGAGAGCGGCTGGGGCAATCGGCCCCATACCTGAGTGCCGCGGACGGCGCGGCACTTCTTGACGAACGCGCCCATTGCGCTGGCGCAGCCTCGTGGCCATAAGAGGGTCATGCTCCAGAGACGGTTCGACTATCGCGTGTTCTTGCTCGTGTTTTCTGCGGTGATGGTGCTGGCCGGCTGCGGTTACAACGACGTCATCACCCAGGACGAGAACGTGAAGGCCGGCTGGGCCGAGGTGCAGAATCAGTACCAGCGCCGCGCAGATCTGGTCCCCAACTTGGTCAAGACCGTCAAGGGCGCTGCCGCCTTCGAGAAGGAGACCTTGCAGGCCGTCGTCGAAGCTCGGTCCAGGGTCGGTCAAGTGAAGATCGACTCGAGTATCATCGACGATCCGGCGCGCCTCAAGCAGTTCCAGAGCGCTCAAGGGGAGCTCGGCTCGGCGCTCTCGCGGCTCATGGTCGTCGCGGAGAAGTACCCCGAGCTCAAGGCCACAGACGCGTTTCGCGATCTGCAGGCGCAGCTCGAAGGCACCGAGAACCGGATCACCGTCGCACGCCAGCGCTTCATCGAGAGCGTAGCCGAGTACAACAAGGTCGTGCTCCATTTCCCTTCGTCCATTGGCGCGAGTATGCGCGGCAAAAAGGAGCGCCCGACCTTCGAGGCGACGACCCCCGGGGCCGAGAAGCCACCTGAAGTGAACTTCTGAGGCTCGGAGTGCGCGCGTTTCTCTGGTTGTGGGCCGTCGTTCTGGTCTTTGGCACGTTGCCCAGCGCGGCTTGGGCTCGGGCGGACTTGTCCGAGATCAGTGCCCGTGTGACTGATCAAGCCGGGCTGCTCGGCGAGCCTGCAGCCCAGGCGCTCGAGCAAAAGCTGGCGCAATACGAGCAAAAAACGGGTCACCAGTTCGCGCTGTTGACCGTACCAAATCTCGACGGCGACGCTCTCGAAGACTTCTCGGTTCGCGTAGCCACGAAGTGGAAGCTGGGCGATGCGAAGCGCGATGACGGCCTCCTGCTCGTTATCGCGGCTCAAGAGCGGAAGATGCGCATCGAGGTCGGCTACGGACTCGAAGGAGCCGTCCCCGACGCTTTGGCAGCTCGCATCATCCGCTATCAGCTGGTGCCAGCATTTCGCACGGGCGATTTCGTCGGCGGCATCGATCAAGCGTTCGGCGCCCTGATGCAAGCGGCCGAGGGCGAAGCCGTCCGGGTCGGCCCCGAAGAGAGCCAGCCGCAAAAAAGCGGAAGTTGGGCGCGCTACCTGCCGATCGGCCTGTTTATCTTGCTGTTTCTACTCGGGGGCCTGGGTGGCGGCCGCGGTGGTGGAACGGGGAGCTTTCTGACTGGAATGGCGCTCGGTGCGCTCGGTGGCAGTCGCCGTGGCGGCTTCGGTGGCGGCGGCGGCTTTGGCGGCGGTGGCTTTGGCGGCGGTGGTGGCGGCGGCTTCGGTGGCGGCGGCGCGTCGGGAGATTGGTAGATATGCCCCTGCTCAGTGCATCCGAAAAGCAAAGAGTGACTGAGGCCGTGGCGCGCGCGGAAACGCGAACGGCCGGCGAAATCGTGGTCGTGCTCGCTGCGCGCTCGGACGACTACGCGCGCAGGCGCGCCCTTTACGCTCTTTTACTGACCATTGCCGTCATGAGCGAGGCGTTCGTGCGCCTTCATGCGTGGCCGCCTTGGCTGTTCTTCGTGCTCGAGCTACCGGTAGGGCTCGGCGCTTATGCACTGTTCGGCTGGGGCCCCGTTCTGCGACGTGTCGTCCCCAAGGCTGAGCAGCGCGCGGCCGTCGACTCTCGCAGTAAGCAGGCCTTCGTCGAGTTCGGCCTCACCGAGACGCGGGACCGCAGCGGCGTCCTGCTCCTGGTCAGCGAACTCGAGCATCGCGTACAGCTCCTGGCCGACCGCGGCGTGAACGACCGGGTCGAAGCAGGCGTCTGGCAACGTGATCTCGACGCGCTGATTGTTGCCATCGCGCAAGGGCGACCGGGCGACGGGCTCGTAACAGCGGTCACGCAGATCGGTGAGCTCTTGGCCCAGCATTTTCCTCAAAGCCAGGGCGACACGAACGAGCTCGGCGACCAGGTTCGCCAGATCTGACGGGGAACGGCGGGACGAGGCGAAAAGAGCGCGCTCGGGGTTCAAAGCGGGCGAGGGGACGGCTAGCTTGGGTGCACTTCTGGCCGGCGTCCGAGGCCCCATCATGACTCTTACTCCTTCTGATTCCGATTCCATGCCCGGCGAGGGAAAGCCCGCCGAGCAGGGCCCCGCCGAAAACGTTCCAACGTCAGTCGACCCTCAGACGGCTGCTCCGGACCCAGACCCCGACGTCTCGTTTTCCGATCTGGTCGCGGCCTTCCTGCGCTGGCCGGTCAAAAAGCGTGTGTTGGTGACCGCAGCTGCGCTGTTCACTGCGTTCCACATCGGCGCGGTGCTGCTGCGCGGCGCGCCCAAGCCAATCAAGGATCCACTCTGGCCGCTGGCGTCCTGGTACTCGGATGGCCTGCGCATGACGGACACCTGGGGGATGTTCTCGCTGCCGCCCAAGGACAAGCTGGTCTCCGTCGTCGGTATCGCCACCGACGACTCGCGTATCGAGATATCGCACGTCCAGCAGAACGAACGCGACTTCAAGCAGCGCGTCATCGACATCCGCTTGCGCAAAATTCAAACGAAATTGGCCGACGAGAAGTCGCGCAATCACTGGGGCCGCGGCTACGTGAACTACTTTTGCAAGGAAGCGCTCGCCCGGGGATTGCCGCTGCGGCGCATTCAACTCGAAATTCAAGGCAAGCCAGGCGAGGCGCCCAAGATCTTCCTGAGCCAGAGCTGCCGTCAGAACGGCCCGGCGCGCGGGGGTCTGAAGTGAAGCGCTCGAGCCTGTGGGTCTTCGGGAATTTCTGGGGCGAACGCTCCCTTGGCTATTCCGCGGGCCTGTTTCGCATCGCCTATGGCATCTTGGCGCTGTGGACGTCGCTGGGCGTGCACTTGAACTTGCAGCGATTTTACGGCCAAGAGGGTGTGATGCCCTGGGCGCGGGTCAAGCATTTTCCCGAGCACGTCTACTCGGTGCTTTCTGTCGCGCCCGAAGACGCGTCGTGGCTATTCGGCGTTGCTTGCGCGTTCTCGGTCGCAGCTTTTTTCCTGACCATCGGCTTCTTGCCGCGCTTCTGGTCGCTCGTCGTCTTCGCCATCAACGTCGCGCTGCAGCACCGCAACCCCTACGTGGTGAACGGTGGCGACCGCCTTTTCTTGATCTTGGCGGGGCTCGGCGCGCTGTTGCCTCTCGGTCACCGTTGGTCCGTCGACGCGTGGATCCGCAAGAAGCTTGGTCGCGTACCGCGCCAAGTGTCGGTGTGGAGTCAGCGGTTGATCGGCCTGCAGATCTCTTACATCTACTTGTTTTCGTGCTTTGCCAAGCTGGCCCATGCGGGCTGGTGGAAGGGCAATGCCATCTATCACGTGATGTCCTCGCAGGTGTTCGCCGAGTGGCCTGTCGAAATCACCATTCCGCTGCTAGTTCCACTGGCCACCTGGGGCACACTGCTTTTCGAGTGGCTCCTGCCGCTCGCGGTCTGGTTGCCTCGCTACCGACCGTATGCGCTCCTGCTCGGCGTTGTCTTCCACGTTGGCATCGACGTCGCGCTCTTGATCCCGATGTTCAGCGCCATCATGGTTGCGTCGTATCCGTGTTATATGAGCGATGCCGAGACCGTCGCCTTCGTGAACATCTTGCTCAGACCCTTCGGACGGCAGGTAGTGATGGAGGCCCCGGCCCCGCTGTTCGCGGGGGGGCCCCATCAGCCAGCGGAAGGGCCAGGCTCATCGGGGCCAGGCTCATCGGTGCCCGGCTCATCCAACCCCGACCAGTCAGGGCCCGGCTCATCCAACCCCGACCAGTCAGGGCCTAGCGCGCCCGGATCAGTGGCATAGTGGTAGGCGATTTGTCGCTCGCCGTAGCGATAGCTTGTCCCCACAGGACAGACGTCCCGCACGCGCAGAAAACGCCTGCGGCTCGCGTTCAGCTCGCGTAGGGCGGTGGGCGGGGCGCTCGCGCTCGGCTGCGCCGCGAGGGCGTCGCGTAGCGCAGCCCGACACGGCGCGCTGCAACCCACGCAGGGCGAAGGCGCGGGAGCCGGCAGCGGCGCGGGCGGGGGCAGATCGAAAACGACGACGGCGCGGAGGGCCAACCACGGTCCCAGCAGCGGATGCACGTTGAGGTGAGCGGGCCCCAAGCGAGCGAGACCTGCCGCATCGGCCAGCTTCTGCATGGGAAGGGGACGCGGCGTGAGCGAATGGGAAAACCCGAGCCAGTGCCGCAGCGGCGACGCTCCAGACGGAAAACCGAGAACGGACAGAACACGTTCGAAGCTTTCCTCGACGTAGCTGTCCAGCGGATCGGCACTGCGGAAAGGTTCATCAGGCAAGCTGTCGATGAACGGCTTCCACAGCGCGCGGCTGTTGCCGACGATGACGCCGAGCGCGTCGGCGCGCCCGAGCAGCGGCAGCTCGAATCCCGCCTTCGCGCGCTCGTTGACGAGCCGCACGGAAAACGGCGTCATCAGATCGAAGCCGCGCTGGTGGAAAGCGCTCGACAGCGCGGCGAGCAGGGCTGTGACGCTGCCCGTCATCGTCAGTCCCCGAACAGTGAAACCTGACGAAAAGCGGAGCGCGGCGGCTCTTCGGCGGGAGGTCCTGGTACAGCAGCGCCCTCGGTTGGCCGAAGCCCCGCAGGCTTGGTCGTGCGCTCTGGGTTCTGCAGGGCCGGGGCCGGGGCTGGGGCCGTTAAACTTGCTGCCAGTTTCTTGGGCGCTCCTTGGCCGACCATGTCCCGCACGGTCAGATCGGGCGGCGGGGCAAAAGGGTCGCTCGCTGCTGCGCGGACACGCGGCGTTGCGGCCGCGACCGCTGCGCTGGGCGTAGCTGCACCTGCGCGGCGCTTGCTCGTCGACTTCTTGCGCTGCTTTTCCTTCTTGGCCTGCGTTTCACGCTCCAACGCCTCGCTACGCGCGTGTTCTTCGCGCAGCTGCGTCGTTGCAGCGGCCGCAATTTCTGCGGCTTTGGCCGAGTCCCCGCGCATCTCCAGCAGGAAGCGGCTCGGAATTTGAGGCCTCAGTTTGCCCCATTTCAGGCGGTTTTTGCAGAAACTCAGGGTCAGTTCGTCCTTGGCGCGCGTCACGCCCACATAGGCCAGCCGCCGCTCTTCGGCGATCGCGCTGGCGCTGTCGACGACCGAACGCTTGTGCGGAAGCAAACCCTCCTCGAGCCCTACGAGGTAGACGTGGGGAAATTCGAGCCCCTTGGCGCTGTGCAGGGTCATCAAGCTCAGCGAATGTGCCGTGCGCTTGTCGTCGTCTTTCTCGTCCCCCTGCGACGACAGCGTCGTCTCTTCGAGGAAGCCGAGCAGCGACGGTGTTTCGGCGCGCGACTCGTAGGTTGTCACGGCGTTGACCAGCTCTTCGACCGCGCTCCAACGTGCCTCGTGCTCCGCTGGATCCTTGTAGAGTCGCTCGATCTCGCCCTTGTAGTCGATGCGCGAGATGAGCTCGGGCAGCAGTCGGCTCAGCCGCTCGTCGCCCACTCGCGCCCTGAATTCATCGATCAACCGCCGAAAACTCTCGATGGATGCGCCCGCGGCCGGGCTGAGCGCGGGGTGCGAATCGGCTGCCGGGAGCAGCTTCCACAGCGGATCACCGTGGGCGACCGCCTCGTCAAGCAGAGTCTGCACCGAAGATGGCCCGATCCCGCGAGAAGGCGTGTTGATGATCCGAAGCAACGAAACCTCGTCCATCGGGTTGGCGAGCACCCTCAAATACGACAGCAGATCTTTGACCTCTTTGCGATCGAAGAAGCTCTGCCCACCGACCAGGATGTACGGCACTCCGGCGCGGCGCAGCTCGGTTTCGAAGGCGCGCGGCTGCTCGTTCGTACGAAACAGAATGGCGATGTCGCTAGCTGGCACGCGCTCTTCGTCTTCGCGAAACACCTTGGCGTGGATCTCGCGCACGAGCGATTCGGCCTCGGTCGTCTCGTCTTCGAACTTCAAGAAGCGTGGCTGGCTGCCGCGTCCGCGCGCCGCTCGCAGCACCTTGTCGTGGCGCGCGACGTTGTGGGCGATCAGCTTGTTGGCCAGGTGGATGATCCACTCGGTGCAGCGGTAGTTGTCCTCGAGCCGCACCACGCGCGCGTCGGGCCAGTGATCCTTGAAGTTCAGGATGTGTGCGACCTCGGCGCCGCGCCAACCGTAGATCGACTGGTCGTCGTCGCCGACCACGCACAGGTTGCGGTGGCGCTCGGCCAAGGCCTTGACGATGCGGTACTGCAGGCCGTTCGTGTCCTGGTATTCGTCGATCAGTAGGTGGTCAAAACGTGAAGACTCCGCGAACCGCGCCTCTGGATGGTCTTGGAACAGCCGCTCGGTGTTGAGCAAGAGGTCGTCGAAGTCCATCGCTCCCGAGACACGTAGGCTCTGCTGGTACTTGGCGTAGCCCATGGCGCAGAGCAGCTCGACGTCCGTCTTGGCGATGCTTTCGGCTTCGCTCGGCGTCACTCCAGCGCTCTTCCAGCTGCTGACCTGCCCGATGAGATCGCCAGGGCGCAACTTTTGGCTGCCTACACGGATGTCGCGCAGCGCGCCGCGCGCCAAGCTTTCCTGGTCACCGCGATCGTAGATCGAGAAGTTCTCGGGGTAGCCGAGTAGCTTTGCGTGCCGGCGCAGGATGCGCACGCACAGCGAATGGAAGGTGCTGATCTCGGGGCCCTTCTGGTTCTTCTTGCGCCGGCCGATGATCTTGGCGGCGCGCTCGCGCATCTCGCGCGCGGCCATGTTGGTAAAGGTCACGGCCAGGATGCGGCTGGGGCTGATTCCGCTCTTGATCAGCTCGGCGATGCGGACGGTGATGACGCGCGTCTTGCCGGTGCCCGCGCCGGCCAGCACGAGCAACGGGCCGCTCAGCGTGGTGACCGCGGTGCGCTGCGCCGGATTGAGGCCATCCCCGCCAAGGCCGCTCATGACACAGCGAGACTGAACGGATGGGCGGCTGGCTTCAAGAGTTGACTTCAGTAAATGTCGACGGTCTCTTCCGACGCGACCAGCCCCGTATCCCGGCTCAGGTCGACTTGAAGCCCACCCGCACGTGCGTTCCGTCGCAAAATGGCTTGTTTGCACTTTGGCCGCAACGGCACAGCTTGGCCTGCGTGAGCCTCGCGACGACGCGACCGGTGCCGCTCGTGATCTCGAGGTTGCCGCGCACCGCCAGCGGGCCGTCGAGTAGCGGCTCGATTTCGAGCTCGCCGCCGCGCTCGGGCAGCATGTCGGCGTGGCTGGTGGCGGGTTCGCCGGTGGCCACGAAAGGTGCATCGTGGTGCGAACCGTCGCAGTAGGGTTTGTTCTTCGATGCGCCGCAGCGACACAGGGTGGCACGGAACTGCCCCGTCCTGCCCGCAAGACTCATGTCAGCCCGCACTGCGTAGGGCCCGGACTCACGTATCGACAACAGATTGACAAGGGGCGCCACTTCGTCCGGTTTGTCGTCCTTGCGTGCATAGCGGATGGCGCCCGACGGACAGGCATGCGCGATCTCGACCAAGCTGTCGACGGTGACGGCGTCCGGGTGGATCCACGGTCCGACAACGTTGGCCAAAAACACGCCCGGCGCGCCGGTTACGCAAAAGCGTGCATGAATGCAACGTTTGCCCTCGTAGATGAGGGTAAGGTCGCGTCCCTCGATGGCGTCGACGCCGTCCGCGCTGAGTGGCGTCGGAGGAGTCTGCGCCGTCAGTACCGGCAGCGCGCGCGTAGACTTTTCTGCTTGCTTGGTGCCGGTCTGGGCGGCCTTGGCAAAGCCGCGCTCAGCCCGGAGCACCAACTCGTCGAGCCAGTGGCAGGCGCGCTCTGTGCGGCCGTCGGCACTCGGCTCGAGACGGTGCGCGGCCTGGGCCAGCTCGGTGAGGCGCTCGTTGAAATACTGCGTGGCGCTCGGGCCAGTCAGCAAAGGCGCTGCGTCGCGCAGACTGGTGAACGACATGCCTGCGTTGCAGTCCGGGTTCGATGGACCAGCAGGCAAGCGAGCTGCGTGTTCGCCCAGCGGCGTAACCGCGCGCATGAGCGCGAGCGCAAGCTCGACGACCAGGGCCTTGAGCGGATCGGGTCGCCGCAGGACGTACGAGAACGCCAGGAGCCGCAGCATCAAACCGTAGCCGCTGTTGGCGACGTCGACGGCAGCGGCGGCCTGCTCGTTCTCGAGCCAAACTCGGCCCACACGGCTCATTGGCGGCCGCAGCACGGGGTTGTGCGCGGCGGGGAAAGCGGGATGAAAATGGGGATTTTGCGCCTCCAGCTCGTCGAGTTCGCGCCGGATGGAGAGAAAGCGTTGGTAGTGCGAGCCCTCGGAATCGATAGACGCGCCTTCGCCCTGCTCCACGATGGCTTGGAATGCGCCGAGCGCTGTCTTGAGGCAGATGACGGGTTGGGCGCCGGAGATTTCGACCTCGGCGGCCGACAGCTGGAGTTCGGGCGAGCCACAGAAGGCGACGCTCTCGCCGTGCGCATCGACGAAGGCTCGGAGTGCTTCGGACAACGTGGCGTAGAACGCGCCGACCGTGTCGTAGTCGAGGCCCATCGGCGTGATACGTGGTTGGGTGAGCTGCAAGTCGCGCTGAAACAACGACGGCGGGGCAAAGCTTTCCCCGTCGTCCTCGGTCGAACCCTCGGGGCGCTCGAGGTGGATGAAATGCTGGAGTACGTCGCGGTTGAACGGCGAGAGTTTGACGACGATGCGCGCCGGTAAGTTGCCTGGATCGAGCGGAAAGTTCCCGCGTCCGAAGCGCGGCGCGCCACCAAGCGCGGCCGTGATGTTCCAGACGGCGGCCAAGTGGCCCATCTCGTCGATGGCGATGCTCAGGATGCGCTGCCGCCAGGCGGCGACGTACTGGGCCTCGTCCGGGCTCAAGCCCTCGTCGGTGCCACTTTTGAGGCTGTACGCGGCGTACAAGTATGTGCACATCAAATTGTGCTCGAGCTCAGCCGCTTCGTAGAGCATGTGGAGCAGCGTTTCGCGGCTCGGCACGGAGGAGACCGTGGGGGACGTCGCCATGTTGGTTGACTAACACGCAGCGCCTCGTTTTACGATGCGTCAGGGCCCCGCTAGGCTCGAGGCATGTGGAGCGGCGCGATGCGTTTGAATGTTTCGAATTGGTGCGCAATGGGTTCGCTGGGTCTCAGCCTGGCGGCATGTGGGGCGCCACCCCCGCCGCCCGCGGCCGCGCCGAGTCCCGAGCCACCGCCGCCGACGCCGGTGGTGGTCGCGACACCTCCGCCGTCTCCCGCGCAAAGCCCTGAGCCCGCGGCGCCGGCGCCGCCACCCGAACCCACGGCCGCCGAGCTCTGCGAGCGGATCTGCGCCACGATGGACACGGGCTGCAAAGGGCGCGCGGCTCAGGTTTGCCGCGTCAATTGTGAAGATCACGTGAACACTGCCCAGCGCTGTCCGGTCGAGGTCAGCGCAGCGCTGCTTTGCCAAGTCGACGCCGAGGATCGCCTGGCTTGCCAGAACGTGGCAGCGGAAAGCTGCGTGGCGCAGTTCACTCGCATGAGCGACTGCCGTTCGGGCAAGGTGCCAGCCAAGGAGCGCGGCGCGCTAGTGGCCGCGGAGTCAGGCGACCAGGAAGTGCCCGCAGGTTGGGCGCGCGCCGAGGACGCAGAGCTGGGCATCTCGCTCATCTTGCCCGCCGGCGCGGAGGCGACCACCTCTGGAAACGTGCGGAGGCTTTCGAGCGAGGAGGACGGCATCCTCTACTTCGCTGAGTATCTGCCGCCCTCGGCTCAGGTTCCGACCGACAAGACCATCCTCAAGTCGGCCCTCGATTACCTGGGGTTCGATTGTCAGAAAGGTCTCAAGCTATCGAGCCGCTTCGAGAAGGACGGGGTCATTCACGTGCGGCTCGAAACTCGGTGCAAGGATGGCACGCAGTGGGCCGGTATGCTGCGGGTATTACCTGGAAAGACCGTGATCACGACGACGCGCTTTCCGAACGGTCTGACCCAGCCCACGACGCTCGACGCGTTTCTCTATGGATTCAGGCTACTCAAGTGATTGCCAGTGGCGCGGCCCTGCCAAATACAGCGCGATAGCGCGCCAGCAGGGGATCCGGGCTACAGCGCGCCGTTCATCGGATCATACGCCAGGCCGGAGCCCCGGGGCGTCTTGCCGGTCGACTTGGTCTTGGCCTTCGCGTTGCCGACGACCGGCGTCTTCTTGCCTTGCAGAGTGTTGTTGAAATTGCCGCCTTCGGCCGAAGGTAGAGCGTTGCTGAGGGGCGGGCTTTCGGGAGCGGCGGCGGTGGGGTCCGCAGCGAGTGGTGCGGCCGCCGCGGGCGCTTCTGGCTGGGCTGCTGCGGGCTGGCTGGGGGCCGTGGGGCTCACCTCGGCCGGGGCCGCTGCTTTCTTGGGCGGAACGACGGGTTCGGTTTCGGCCAGTTCCTCGAGATTGTTCTCGCGACTGAGCGTACCCAACCACTGCTCGAGCCCGATCGGCGTACTGAGATTTGGCCCACCAAGCCATGCGCTGAGAGCCGCGTCCTTGCCGACCGCGCCTGCTGCCGCATGCGTAAGTCCGTACTGGTGCGCGCTGAACAGCGCGACTGCGGCGGCTGCACCCAGCAAGCTGCGCTTGTACCAAGGCGAGGCAGGCGGAGGCGTGAGTTGTTCGATGGTCGGCATCACGTTGGAGGTGACGGGCCGTGTGCTGTCGGCGGGCCTACCGAGGATGTAGCCAGTCGAAGGGCGCGCGTACTCGCTCGAAGCATGGCCGCCCGAACCACTGGGAGCCGCTGTGTAGACCGACGAGACGTGCATGTGTTCTTGGGCTTGCGTATAGAACGCCGGGCTGACGACAGGTGCTTCTTGCTCGCGCGAAAGCAGCTCGGAAAGCGCGATCCACTGTGCAAAACCGGGCTGCCAGACCAAGGTTGCTTCGTCGATCACGTCGAGGCGGTAGGCGTCGTCCAGCTGGTCGAGCGTCATCTGCTTCGTGTCGTCACCGCCGAGCAGCACGAAGTAGACGTCCGGCTCGGGCGGGGGAGCCGGTAAGCTGTAGACGGCGTGCTCGTTCTCGTCCTGCTGAGCCAAACGGTGGAGCACTACGTCGAGGCGCAACCATTCGCCGAGCCCCTCTTGCCAGATCAGCGTTTCGTCGACGATGACTTCGCCGTGGTAGGCGTCGTCCAGCGCATCGAGACTCATCTCGACGACGCTCGGTCCAATGAGAACGTGGAAGGGCTCGTCTGCGTCCACTCGAATCGCCATCTACAAAGGGTGCCCCACAAATCGGCATGAAAGCGCGCTGAAAGGCACACATGCGGACACAAAAGCGCATTCCTTTGCATCCTGGTTGCAGTCTTCCGTGTTGGTCGGAAAATGCGGGTTGTTCTGCAGCTCTCCGCGGGTGAAAGTCCTCGGGCCATGCAGAACCTTTCCGAGCTGGACGCAGACGAGCAGGCATTGATGAAGCGGCCGCGGCCCATCGGCTGGTTCGTAGCGGGCCTCGTGTGCATCGCTGCCGCGGGCTTCGTCGTTGCCTCGCACGTGCCTCTGTCGGCTGCGCACAAAACCTTGGTGGCTGAGCACGAGACACTCGCCAAGAAGGCCGCCGAGCTGAGTCAGGGTCTGACCGACGCACGGGTTCAGCTCGAAAAGACAGAAAAAGAGCGCGGCGATCTGCGCGCACGCGTCGATGGCGTCGACAAGGCAGCTGCAGCGGAAACTGCGCTGTTCGAGCGCGCGGCTGCAACCGCCCAAAGTCAGCTCGACAAATTCGTGAAGGCCAAGGTCGTGACCGTCCAGAGTGATGCCGACCATTTCAGCGCGGGCTTCGACGTGACCAAGTTGTTCGTCGGCGCAACGAGCAAGCCGAACGCCGCTTATGCCAAGGCGCTCTGCTCGGCGAGCGAGAGCGTCATGCGTCCCGGCGATCTCGGTCTCGAGATCGTCGTGCCTGTAGCGGTCGCCGACGACGCCAAGGCGTGGACGCTGGCTGCCGAGCGCAGCGCCGAGCTAGCGGCTCTGGTTACCAAACAGTGCAAGCTCGCGCCCGAACGTGTGGTGGCCAGCGCTCGTTCGACCGCTACCGCAGTTCTGCTGCTCGTGGGCCGCGAGCAGCGCTAAAGACGAGAAAAAGAGCGCCCGCGACCACGAAGGCCAGCGACGTCAATCTGCCTGTGCTGAGCCAGTTTTGGTTCAACCATACGCCGCGTCCCAGATCGCCGCGAAAGCTCTCGAGCGCAAAGCGCAAAAGGCCCTCGCCGATGAGCCAAGGTCCGACGAGCGCGCCGCGAAACAGTGAGCGTTTGTGCAACAGCACGAGCAGCCCGGCGAAAGCCACGTGCGCCGCTGCGTCGTAGAGCTGTACCGGATGCACCGGGACACCGAGTGTCACGCCGCCCAGTAGCACTGCCTGAGGATCGGTGTACGTGACGGCCCAAGCGGCGTCCGAGTGACTGCCAAAGCAGCAGCCCGCTGCGAAGCAGCTCAGCCGTCCGAGCCCTTGGCCGAGCGCCGCAGCAGGGACGTAGGCGTCGAGGGCAAGACCGAACGGCAGCTTGAAATGTCGCGTCAACAAGAACGCACCAAGCAGACCGCCGACGAGTCCACCGTGGACGGCGCCGGCGTTGCGCAGCTCGGCCCAGGTCACCGCGGCGCCCGAGAGCACCGCAACCGCGAAACCGAGCAGCTTCGAGCCCGCGATGCCGGAGAAGGTCGTACCGACCCCGACATCGACGATGCGTCCCGGATCGAGCCTGTCGCGACGGCCGAGCGCAGCCGCAAGAGCAAGCGCACAAAGCACCGCGCCGACGAGCAGCACGCCGTACGTGCCCAGCTCGAAGTCACCCACGCGAAACAGGATTGGCCACATGCAGGAGGTCGCTTCAGTCGCCGATGAAGGCGGCAAACTCGGCTTGAAAGTCTGGGTGCCAGCGGGAGAGGGCCGGACGGTTGTGAATGATGTCGTCGACAGCCCACTGCATGCGCCGTTCGTCCAGCCGTCGCGGCACCGCGTTGTCGGGGCACAGCATGTAAAAGTCACCTCGGCCGAGCCCATCGAGCAGAAAATCAACGACCTGGTCAGCAGTCCAGGCGTCGTTGGGCTTGTCGGTCTGACCCGTCATGCCGGTGTGCGTGTAACCGGGAATCAGCAGGTGCGCGCTCACGCGGCCTTGCGTCGCCACGCGCAAATCGTGCGCAAGTGCCTCGGTGTAGGCTTTGACTGCTGCTTTCGACACGTTGTACGCAGCGTTACCTGGCGGATTTGTGATGCCCTGTTTGGAGCCAGTGTTGATGACCACAGCCGGCCCCTCGGTCTCGAGCATGCCGGGCACGAAGGCTTCGACGCCATGGATCACGCCCCACAAATTCACATCGAGCAGCGATTGCCAAGCTGCGGCGTTCTCCCAGGGCTTGCCCGGATTGTGCCCCGTTGCCGCGTTGTTCATCAGCACATGGACGCCACCAAAGCGGTCGAGCACGCCTTCACGTAGGCCCTGCATTTCGCCTTGCCGCGCGACGTCGACGGCTTCGGTCAGGACCGATTCGGCGCCGCCACGCGCGAGATCGCTCACTTCGCGCGCTGCTCGATCGAGCGCGTCGCCCGGAAGGTCAACGAGGACGACGCGCATACCGAGGCGCGCAAAACGGCGGGCCGAAGCCAAGCCGATGCCGCTGGCGGCTCCCGTGACGACCGCTACGCGACCGGGTGCGAGAGCCTCGAACGAAGAGGGTGAGGGGGACATGACGATTCTCCTAGCTAAGCCTTTTGCGTTCAGCTCGACAGGCCCAGGCTCGCGAAAAGCACGACCCAAACGATCAGCAAGAAGTCCCAGTATTGGCGTGTCAGGCGCACCATCTCGTGGCGCGAACTGGAGTAGTTGGCGGCGCGCGCATAGATAACCGAGAGCGGGACTATCCCGCACAGCACGTGGAGCGCATGGAGCGCCGTGAGCATATAGAACGTAAAGGCGTAAAGCGTCTGCGCGCTCGTCCCGAGCGAAGCTGCGGCGACGCTACGCCAATTGGCAGCTTGTAAAACCAAGAACACCGCGCCGGCGCCCAGAGCCATGGTGACGCCACGTCTTAGACCGTCGCGATCATTTTGCCGCAAGCGGCGCTCGCCGTAGCGCAGCGCGATGCTGAGAAAAACGAGCACGATGCTGCTTGCCCAGAGGCCACTCGGCAGGTTCGGGAGTTCGGCTGTTCGCCAGGAATCGTTTTGGTAGCGGGTGATGAAGTAGCCAATCAGGCTGGCCAAAAAGAGCACGCTGAGCGAGGCGAGTCCGATGTACATGCCAAGCTGCGCTGTCGACGTTCCCGGCATGCTGGGCTCGCGGCGCGGGTGTTCGCTCGGTCGATAGGCGGTCACGGCCCCCAGGGTCCCGCTCGACCGCTCGCGCAGCAAGCGCCACAGCCTCCCCCTTGCTGGATGCACAATTCCGTCGTCAGCGCATCGTCATCGAACCGTTTCCGCAAGTCAGCAGGGACGTCACACGGTATAGTCGGCAGGTGCAGGCGCCCTACGATCCGCAGTCTGCTGACGAGGACCTCCGTTCCGAACGTTCCAGCGTAGTGGAATTGTCGTCGCGCGAGCGCGGCGGGCTGACCAGCACGCGCTTGTGGACGCGGCGGCGCCTCCACGCGGTCGATATCGCGGCCGGCATTCTTGTTTCGAGTGCGCTGGGTGGTCTTGGCATGGTGGTCGTCGACCGCATCTTCAGGCCCGAGTGGGACATTTCCTGGGGCGACCACTGGCTCGGTGCGCCGATCCTGTTCGTCTCTGCCTCAGTGTTGGTCGGCCTGCTCTGGACGCTACTCGTATTATCGGAACGCGCCGTCGCCTCGGCATTCCCGTATTCTTCGGGTCGGCGCGACTTCGTGCGCGTGGCCAGCCACGCCGTCATGGCCGGGATGCTGTGCTGGAGCACGGCCGTCTGGACTTTCTCTGGCAAGGCAGTGAGCACGAGCTGGCTGGGCCAAGTCGGGCCCCCGCTGTTCGTGTGCGGCGTCATGGCCTTCGTGATCCTGATCTCGTGGCTCGGCTTCCGCGTCGATCGACAGGCGGCACGGCGACGCTACAGCTCGGCGCTGCTCTTGGCGCTGGGCTACCTTGGGCTCTCGGCCGGAGCCTTCTGGGTCGACATGAACCTTTACGTCTCGCTCTACGAACGGCTGCATACGCTGCTCGAGGTCGCAGCGTTCGGGTTGCTCGTTGCCGCCTTCCAGGCCGTAGGTTTCGTCGGCATGCGCAGGTTTCCGCGGCTTCGCCTGCCGACTCGCGTCTTGGCCGGAGCGCTCGTCACTTTAGCGGT